>NZ_JBEPLM010000008.1:0-327835 GCF_040545255.1 Mesorhizobium shonense | reverse complement strand
AAGTCGATCGGGCTCGAACCCTATGACTGCCTCAACCCCGGCCTGATGGACTACATCGCCACCTGGACGGCGAAGAAGTCGGGAGCCTTGGCGGCCTGACAAGTCCCGTGATTTCTGCCATGGGGCTGGCTGACATGCCGGCCCCATATTCGTTTGGAGAGACGATGCCCGCACCCGTCATCTATGTCGACGCCGACGCCTGCCCGGTCAAGGCCGAAGTCGAGAAGGTGGCGGAGCGCCATGGCATCGTCGTCACCTACGTCTCCAATGGCGGCCTGCGACCCTCGCGCGATCCGATGATCCGCAACGTCGTCGTCTCCAAGGGAGCGGATGCGGCGGACGACTGGATCGTCGAGAATGCCAGGGCGAACGACGTGGTGGTGACGGCCGACATCCCGCTTGCCGCGCGCACGGTGGCGCTCGGCGCGCATGTGCTGGGGCCCACCGGCCGCCCCTTCACGCTAGAGACCATCGGCATGGCTGTCGCGATGCGCGATCTCAAGCAGCATTTGCGCGAGACCGGCGAAAGCCGCGGCTACAACGCCGCCTTCACGCCAAAGGACAGGTCGAACTTTCTCGGCGAGCTCGACCGCATCTTGCGGCGGGCGCTCAAATCCGTCACACCGGACTGATCCGAGGGTCTTTCCGAGGCCGGCCATGGATGACGATATATCTCTCAACACGCCTATGTATCGGCACGTGGAATTCGCCTTAGCCGCGGCCATTGGCATCGTCGCGCTGCTTGTCGCCATGTTGTTCAAGGCGCCGCTCCCCTATTCCATCGGCGCCAACGCCTTTTTCGTCGCCTATATCGCTCTGGTGTTGGCCTTGATGCCGAAACTCACCGGACGTTATCTGAGCAAGAACGCTCGCTCCACCGACCTGCCGGTGCTGCTGATCTTTGTCGTCACGCTCTTCGTGGTGGGAATCGCCATCGGCTCGCTGTTCCAGCTCATCAACCGGAAGGATGCCGCGCATCCGTGGGAGATCCTGTTCGCGATGCTGTCGATCCCGCTTGGCTGGTTCACCATTCATGCCATGGCGGCCCTGCACTATGCGCATGTCTATTGGATGGGCGGTGATCAGGTCGACGAGAGAACCAAGACGAAGATTCCGGTCGGCGGACTCGACTTTCCCGGCGACAAAAGGCCGGAAGGTTGGGATTTCCTCTATTTCGCAACCGTCATCGGCATGACCGCGCAGACGGCCGACACTGCGATCACGACCTCGCACATGCGCCAGGTCGTGCTCATCCATTCGATCCTGACGTTTTTCTTCAACACGGTGATCGTTGCCGCCGCGGTCAATCTCGCGGTCAGCCTGGGCGCTCCGTAATAAATCCGTGATCGCATGAAACATTGCCTTGTGCGGCGACGTATTGGGGGGAAGACAATGACCTGAAAGGGCCGCTTGGATCATGCGGCCGGAGGACGGAATGGATTCTGCTGCCACGAGCCAGCCCGCCACCGAAGCGAAGGCGAAGGACACGACCCTCATCTACCGGCAGTCGCGCTGGACGCGGCTGACCCACTGGCTATGGGCCTTCGCGCTGTTCTTCATGCTGCTTTCGGGCCTGCAGATCTTCAACGCGCGCCCGCAGCTTTATATCGGCAAGGAATCGGGCTTCGCCTACAACAACACCATCCTCCAAATCGGCGCCGAGAATACCGACAATGGGCCGCGCGGCTTCACGAAGCTCTTCGGTCATCGCTTCGACACCACCGGCGTGCTTGGCTGGTCCGGGCCGCCTGGACAGGAGACGCCGCGCGCCTTCCCGGCCTGGGCGACGATTCCTTCCTATTATGACCTCGGCACCGCTCGCGTCGTGCATTTCTTCTTTGCCTGGGTGCTCTCGGCCACCTTGCTGGTCTGGCTGATCACCGGCCTCGTCAACGGCCATATCCGCCGCGACCTCGCTCCGCGTGTCGAGGATCTGCGCAAGCTGCCGCGCGACATCGTCGACCATGCGAAGCTGAAGTTCCACCACACGCGCGAATACAACACGCTGCAGAAAATGGCCTATGGCGGCGTGCTCTTCGTGCTGTTGCCGCTGATGATCGTCACCGGGCTTGCGATGTCGCCGAGCATGAATTCGGTGCTTCCCTGGCTCAATGAAATCCTCGGCGGCCGGCAGACGGCGCGCACCATCCACTTCACCGTCATGGTGCTGCTCGTCCTCTTCTTCATCATCCACATGCTGATGATCCTGGCAGCCGGCCCGATCAATGAGCTGCGCTCGATCATCACCGGCTGGTACCGCACCGACCCGCCCGCGAAGCAAGACGAGCCGGCCGAGAGGAGCGCCTGACATGGCAAAATTCCAGATCAACCCCAAGTTCCAGATGAACCGAAGGAAATTCCTGACCTCGGCCAGCCTCGGACTGTCCGGCATCGCGCTGTCGGGCTGCGATGCCTTCGACAGCGGCCTCGGCATCGGCGGGGGCTTGCGCAGCTTTCTCGAAAACGCCAACGGCCTGACCTGGCGGGCGCAGCGCCTGCTTGCCGGCCGTGACGCGCTGGCGCCGGAATTCACCGAGGCGGATATCCGCCAGCCGCAGCGGCCGAACGGCGTCACCGCGCCAGACGACGACACCTACAAGGGTCTTCTCGCCAACAATTTCGCCGACTGGCGCCTGGAGGTCGCCGGCCTGGTCCAGAAGCCGCTGTCGCTCACCCGCGAGCAGCTCCAGAACATGCCGAGCCGTACCCAGATCACGCGACACGACTGCGTCGAAGGCTGGAGCTGCATTGCCAAATGGACCGGCACGCCGCTGTCGCTGGTGCTCGACCAGGCGGTGGTGAAGCCTGAGGCGCGCTACGTCATGTTCCACTGCCTCGACACGATCGAGCAGAGCCTCTCAGGCGATATCAAATATTACGGCTCCATCGACCTGATTGATGCCCGCCACCCGCAGACCATCCTGGCCTATGGCCTCAACGGCAAGCCGCTGCCGGTGGAAAACGGCGCGCCGCTGCGCGTGCGGGTCGAGCGGCAGCTAGGCTACAAGATGCCGAAATATCTCTACAAAATAGAGCTGGTCGACAGCTTCACCGCCATCGGTGGCGGCCGCGGCGGCTATTGGGAGGACAATGGCTACGACTGGTATGGCGGGATTTGATGATCCCTCGCCTGCAGGCCGAACACGATCTTCCGCCGGCCGAACTCAACGCGATCGAGGAACGCCTCAACGGCGACAACCGGCTTCGCACAGGCCGCGATGACGACCGGGGCCCCGTTTTTGCGTTGCGGGACGAAGCCGGACATGCAATCGGCGTCGCCGCCGGCTATTCCTGGGCGGGGATCGCCGAGCTCAAAATGATGTGGGTCGAGGAAACCTATCGCGGCCGAGGCCATGCAAAGGCGTTGTTGAACGCCTTCGTCGCCGGGGCCGCCGCTCGAGGCGCGCGGCGGATTTGGGTCTCGACACACGACTTCCAGGCGCCCGGTCTTTACGAAAAGGCTGGATTCCAACGCATGGCCGAATTCGCCGGATGGCCCGAGGGCCATTCCAACATCATCCTTTGCAAGACGATGGCTCCCCGATAGGCATCAGCCGGATGGCTGCGCGATCATTCGTCGTCCTGTGCGTCGTCCGGATTATCCACCATGCAGCCGACGCCGTGGCATCCCTGATAGTTGCCGTGCGTATCGAAATTGGGATTGCCGTCCTTGTCGAATTGCGGTGTCGGGTCGATCCATTGATCGTCGCGGCGCGGCTTGGGCCTCGGATAGTAATTGTCCGAATGATGGCCGTGCTGGTTGTTGCTGTCGAGGATCGCGCCGACAATGCCTCCGACGATGATCGCCGCCGCCGCGTCACCGGGAGACGGCCTGCGGCCGGAGCCTGCGACCAGGAATTCCGCCGAGCAGCCATTGTCCACCCAGATGCCGCCGCCGTCGTACCCCCAGCTTCTGCCGTACTGGCACCGCGACTTCGACAGCCGGTTGGTCAATTGCACGCCGCCGCGCGTGTCGACCCCGCAATAGGAATAGCGATAATCCGCGCTTGAGCAGACCACGCGTTTGGGGCCTGCGGCCTGCGCGGCATCAGGCAGAAGCGACAGATTTGCCGGATTGCCGAAGGCGCAGGCCAGGAACATCATCGAACCGGTAACTGCCATCCGCACCGACATTTGCAAATCTCCGTCAGGGTCCGCTATCGACAGAATGGCACCTCTGTGTAAATCTGACAACCAGAGGGGCCAGCAGCGAGGTTATATTCATGCGCGCTAAGATAATCGCCGCGATTATACTTGCTCTTTCTGCCTGGTTGACTCTTTTGCCGGCTCGCGCCGACGACAGTCTCAAGCGCGTTATCGACCAGAAGACGCTGACGGTCGGCGTTGCAATCAATCCGCCGTGGATCCTCAAGAAGGCCGGCGGGAAGTTCGCGGGCTACGATGTCGATCTGACCAATGCGCTCGCCTCGGATCTCGGCGTCGAATTGAAGCTGGTCGAGGTGCCCTGGAACGACCTGAAAGCGCGGTTGCTGAAGGGCGACTTCGACCTGATCGCGGCCGGCTACGCGAACACACCGGAGCGTGCCCGCGACGTAGTATTCTCCAATCCGACAGGCGCCGCCGACATCCGCGTGGTTGCCTCCATTGCCAGCCTTGGCAAGCGGCCGAGCAAGGCGTTGACGGCGCCCGGCTACAAGATCGCCGTGCTCTCCAATTCCACCGACGAGGCGGCTGCCAAGGAGGCCTTCCCGAAGGCGGAAATCCTTTCGTTCAACAACACCACCGATGTTTTTGCCGCCCTCATCGGCGGCAATGCGCAGGCCATGGTGGCCACGTCGCCGACGCCGCAAATGGCGGCCAGGCTTTATGATGCGAAGTTCAAGCTGGTGGGCGGCCCGCTGCTGCGCACGCCGGAAGCCTTTGCCCTGCGCCCCGACGACATCCGCCTCGTCCAATACGTCAACGACTGGATCGGCGCGCGCACCGCCGACGGCACCATTTCGGGGGTCCGCCGCTACTGGTTCGGCGGCTTCAAATGGATGTCGCGCTTCGACACCGGCGCCAAGCCGGAACAGGCCAAGCCGAAGCAGTAGCCTCAAGCCACTTTATTTGGATGTCGCTGGGAGGTGACAAGGTGTCGCCGACGGGCTATGGATGGCGCGTCGAGGATTCAGGTTACTGAGTCCTACCTGTTTGCGGGAGAGAACAGCGAGAGCTGTCGCCGAAGGGGAAATCGCCCGAAATCTCTCAGGCAAAAAGAACCGTGAATGGGAAAGACAACTCTGGAAAGTCGGGAATCTTCCCGCGCCGAAGGTGTAAGCGCTGCCGACAGAGTTACGGGGCGCAAGTCTCTCAGGCTTCAGACAGAGGGGCACGGACTAGACCGCCGGTGGCGGTCGATTGCGTGCGACTCTGGAGAAGACATGACGGACGAAGACACCAAACATCTACCCCTCGAGGATTTGCATAACGCGGCAGGCGCGCGTTTCGGCGCATTCGCCGGCTGGTCGATGCCGCTGACTTATCCAGCGGGCGTGATGAAGGAGCACCTTCACACGCGCGAGCATGCCGGCCTGTTCGACATCTCGCATATGAAGCTGTTCGAGGTCGTTGGCGCGGGCGCCGCCTCGCTTCTCAACCGCGCCTGTCCGCTCGATGCCGGCGCGCTGGAGATTTCCCAGTCCAAATACACCTTCTTCCTCAATGAAGCGGCCGGCATCATCGACGACCTGATCGTCACCAGGCTCGGCGACAGTCGCTTCATGGTGGTTGCCAATGCCGGCAACGCGGTGGAGGACGAAAAGCACCTCAGCGCGCTGGCCGCGGATTTCGACGCCAAGATCGAGCCCCTCGACCGCGTCTTCCTGGCCATCCAGGGACCGGACGCCTGGGCCGCGCTTGCGAGGGCCGGCATCGAAACCGGCTCGCTGCTCTTCATGCATGGTGTCGAGCCCCAGCAAAACTGGTTCATGAGCCGCTCCGGCTACACCGGCGAGGACGGTTTCGAGATCGGGCTGCCGGAGGCGGATGCTCGCGATCTCGTCGCGAAGCTGCTGAAGGACGAGCGCGTGCAATGGATCGGCCTTGCCGCCCGCGACAGCCTGCGGCTCGAGGCCGGGCTTTGCCTGCACGGCCAGGACCTGACACCCGAGATCGATCCGGCAAGCGCCGGCCTGATGTGGGCCATCCCCAAGGAGGTCCGCGCCTCCGGTCATTTCATCGGCGCCGACGCGCTGCGCTCGATCCTCGAGCGTGGCCCGTCGCAGAAGCGCGTCGGCCTGAAGCCGGACGGCCGTCAGCCGGTGCGCGCCGGGGCGGCGCTGGTCGACGCCGACGGCAATCCCGCAGGCCATGTCACCTCGGGCGGCTTCGGCCCCTCGACAGGCCACCCGGTCGCCATGGGCTACGTCAACACAGCGCTGGCCAAGCCCGGCGCCAGACTGTTCGCCGATGTCCGCGGGACGAAAATCCCGATCGACGTCACCTCGCTCCCCTTCACGCCACATCGCTACCGCAAAGGATGAATTCCCGATGGCAAACACCTATTTCACTGAAGACCATGAATGGCTGCGCGTCGAAGGCGGCGTCGCCACCGTCGGCATCACCGACTACGCGCAGGAGCAGCTCGGCGATCTCGTCTTCGTCGAACTGCCCGAAATCGGCCGCAAGCTCGCCAAGGGCGACACTGCGGTCGTCGTCGAATCCGTCAAGGCGGCGTCGGACGTCTACGCGCCGGTCGACGGCGAGATCACCGAAGCCAACACGTCGCTGTCATCCGACCCTTCATTGGTCAATTCGGCGGCGACCGGCGACGGCTGGCTTTGGAAGATGAAGCTTTCCAACGAAAGCCAGCTCGCCAGCCTCATGGATGAGGCCGCCTACAAAGCCCATATCGGCTGATATCAGGATTTTGCAAATGACCGCAGCACCTATTCCTTTCTCAGCCCGTCATATCGGCCCCGGCATCAACGATGTCAGGGCGATGCTCGCCGTGATCGGCGTTCCGTCCGTCGAGACGCTGATCAGCCAGGCCGTGCCGAGATCGATCCGCCTCGACCAGCCGCTCGACCTGCCAGCGGCCGCCAGCGAAGCGGAAGCCCTGGCCGAATTGTCGGAGATGATGGCGAAGAACACGGTGCTGAAGAGCTTCATCGGCGCCGGCTACCATGGTGTCTTTGTGCCGCCGGTCGTCCAGCGCAACCTTTTCGAGAACCCGGCCTGGTACACGGCCTATACGCCCTACCAGGCCGAAATCAGCCAGGGCCGCCTGGAAATGCTGTTCAACTTCCAGACTTTGGTGACCGAACTGACCGGCCTGCCGGTGGCGTCCGCCTCGCTGCTCGATGAAGCCACCGCCGTCGCCGAAGCCGTCGGCATCGCGCTTCGCCATCATCGCGACAAGCGCACCAAGGTGGCGCTCGCCGGCGCGCCCCACCCGCAGACGCTCGACGTCGTGCGCACCCGCGCCGAGCCGCTCGGCATCGAGGTCGACGGCGAGACGATCGACGACAACACCGCCGCCCTGCTCGTCTCCTGGCCGGACACGTTCGGTGTCTATGGCGACCACAAGGCGGCGATCGAGAAAGCCCACGCCACCGGCGCGCTGGTCGTCTTCATAGCCGATCCGCTTGCCCTCACACTGACGGATGCGCCGGCAAAGCTCGGCGCCGACATCGCCGTCGGTCCAATGCAGCGCTTCGGCGTGCCGATGGGCTTTGGCGGCCCGCATGCCGCCTATTGCGCCGTCTCCGACAGGCTGACCCGCCTGATGCCCGGCCGCCTTGTCGGCCAATCGACCGATACCATGGGTCGCCCGGGCTACCGGCTGGCGCTGCAGACGCGCGAGCAGCACATCCGTCGCGACAAGGCCACCTCCAACATCTGCACTGCGCAGGCGCTGCTCGCCAACATGGCGACGGCCTATGCCATCTGGCACGGCCCCACCGGCCTGCAGGCGATCGCCGAGCGCATTCACTCCCTCGCCAACCGGCTTGCGGCGGGGCTGAAGGCGGCGGGCGTGACGGTCCTGGGCACGCACCGCTTCGACACGGTGACAGCGGAAGTGAAGGGTAAGGCCGCGGCAATAGCCGCCGCCGCCGAGAAGACCGGCCGGCTGCTGCGCGTCATCGATGCCGACAAGATCGGCATCGCCTTCGACGAGACCTCGACGCAAGCCGACCTGGAGGCGATCGCGGCCCTGTTCGGCGCCAAGTCCGGCACGGTGGAAGCCGGCTCCATGCCCGGCAAGCCGCGCGGCAAGGAATTCCTTACCCAGCCGGTTTTCCACGAGAACCGCTCCGAGACCGACATGATGCGCTTCCTGCGTCGGCTGGCCGACAAGGATCTCGCGCTCGACCGCGCCATGATCCCGCTCGGTTCCTGCACGATGAAGCTCAACGCCGCCGCCGAGATGATGCCGGTGAGCTGGTGGAATATCGCCAACCTGCATCCCTTTGCCCCTGCCGGCCATTCGGCCGGCTACCGCGCCATGATCAGCGACCTGGAGACCTGGCTGTCGGAGATCACGGGTTTCGACGCGGTCAGCCTGCAGCCCAATGCCGGCAGCCAGGGCGAATATGCCGGCCTGCTCGCCATCCGCGCCTATCACCGCTCGCGCGGTGAAGGCCATCGCACCGTCTGTCTGATCCCATCCTCCGCGCATGGCACCAATCCGGCGAGTGCTGCGATGGCGGGCATGAGCGTCGTCGTCGTACGTTGCGCCGAGGACGGCAGTATCGACATGGACGATTTGAGGGCCAAGGCCAACGAGCATTCCAAGAACCTCGCGGCGCTGATGTTCACCTACCCCTCTACGCATGGCGTCTACGAGGAAGGCGCGCGCCACCTCTGCGCCCTGATCCACGAGCATGGCGGCCAGGTCTATTTCGACGGCGCCAACCTCAACGCCCTGGTCGGCCTTGCCCGACCCGGCGATATCGGCGCCGACGTCTGCCACATGAATTTGCACAAGACCTTCTGCATCCCGCATGGCGGAGGCGGCCCGGGCGTCGGCCCGATCGGCGTCAGGGCGCATCTCAAGCCATATCTGCCGGGTCATGTCACCGAAGACTCGGCGCATGCCGTGGCCGCCGCTCCTTTCGGCAGCGCTTCGATCCTGCCGATCACCTGGATGTACATCCGCATGATGGGCGGCGCAGGGCTGAAGCAGGCGACCGAGACGGCGATCGTTTCCGCCAACTACGTGGCGACCCGGCTCGCGCCGCATTTCCCGCTCCTCTACAAGGGCAGGAGCGATCGCATCGCGCATGAGTGCATCCTCGACACCCGCGTGCTCAAGGAGAGCGCCGGCATCAGCGTCGACGACATCGCCAAGCGCCTCATCGACTACGGCTTCCACGCGCCGACCATGTCGTTCCCGGTTGCCGGTACGCTGATGGTCGAGCCGACCGAGTCCGAGCCCAAGCGCGAGCTCGACCGCTTCTGCGAGGCGATGATCGCGATCGCCGGCGAGGCGGCGAAGGTGGCAAAGGGCGAATGGCCGCTCAACGACAACCCGTTGGTCAATGCCCCGCACACCGCGGCAGAGGCGCTTGCCGGCGCCTGGACCCATCCCTACTCGCGGCTGGAGGCAGCCTATCCGGCGGGTGACGCCGATCTGGCTGCAAAGTACTGGCCGCCGGTGTCGCGCATCGACAATGTCGCCGGCGACCGCAACCTTGTCTGCTCCTGCCCGCCGCTGACGGAATATCTCGGCGCCGCCGAATAACCGAAGCGGATTCAGGCAGAACGCAAGGTCGGCCCGGCGTCGGGCTGGCCGGCCTTTTTCTGAACGACGACGCGATTCCTGCCGCCGCGCTTGGCCACGTAGAGCGCGGCGTCCGCCTCGGCCAGCACCTCGTCCAGGGTTCGGCCGTCTACGGCGCCAAATCCCATGCCGCCGCTGACGCTGCTGCGCAGCGGGCCGCGATGGGTCGGAACGATCTCGGTGCCGAAGGCGACGCCGATCCGGCTGGCCATGTCATGTGCCTTTTCCGGCGTCATGCGCGACATGACGAGCGCGAATTCCTCGCCGCCCAGCCGGAAGGCGTCGACCCCGGTCCGGCCGTATTTCTTGATCACCGCCGCGAAGCGGCAAAGCACCTGATCGCCGACGGGATGCCCGAAGACGTCGTTGGTCGTCTTGAAATGGTCAAGATCGAACATCGCGACCGCCATGAACGGACCGAAGCTGCGATCCCCGTAAAGCTCGCTGAGCGCCCTTCGGTTCATCAGGCCGGTCAGCGGATCGGTCATCGTCTCGGCCTTGAGCTCGATCTGCGCCTGCAGATGGTGCAGCGAAAGCGTCAGCGCGCCGAGGCCGGTCATGCAGGCGACCGCGACGACGGAATTCAACCGCTCCGCCCAGTTGTCGGGCGCGGCGCCGAGAACCCATTGCCCCTGTGCCAGCAGCACCAGGCCGCACAGCGCGAAGGACAAGCCACAGGCGCCGCTGAGGAACGAAACAACGAGCAGGATCCGGCGATCATGATCGCCCTTCATCCAGAACATCGTTCCGATCGCCGCGAGCAGCGCCGTCACAGCCGCATAAGTGATCTGGAAGCCGATGCCGTCGAAACCGAAATAGGTGAAAGCGGCGCAGGCGGCCATGGCTGCAAGCGCCGGCACGATGGCGCGACGGTAGTGGCGGAAACCGAGATACTGCATGGCCGACAGGCAGATGACCAGAAAGCCGAGGCTCAGCAGCGCAAGCACGATCTGGCAGAGCCGGGGGTCGGCATCCTTGGTGTAGCGCCAGAACAGGACGACATGGGCAACGAGCACGAGTATGCCGCACGCCACCGTCAGCACGAAGCTCGCCCGCGGAGCGGTGAACCAGATCGCCAGCATGGTGATGCTGAGGCACGTGCCCGACAGCGCCGCCGCGAGCAGGAGCGAACTAAAATCCAACATTGTTGAGCCGCAGCCTCTTGGGAGTCGTCGGTTACGCTGTATTCTAGGTTAACGGCGCCCCGCCGATACCGTTTTCCGCTAACCTTTCGACCCAACCTTCCGATAAGGTTTACAAAGCATCCACTACAGCATCTAGCAGACGCGAAGACTAGAAATTTTTGGTTTATATTGAAACAGTTCTTTTTCACGAGCACGAGGCGATCCGCGCGAAAACAGCATTCGCCCGGAGTGCTTTGATTTCGCCAATCGACAAACAGGGTGGAACCTGTCCCGTTTCGCATAAACGGCGTTCGACCAGTAGCCGGTGAATTCTGCCAGAGCCGATTCAATCCAAGCCCGATAGGCTTTAGCTCTTGTCGAGCAGCGCCAGGTTGGCATTGACCACGGTCTGGTCGGCCAAGCCGGCCTTGGCTTCGAGCAGCAGCACCCTTGCCTTCTTCTTGTTGCCGCGCAGGAGCTGCGAATAGCCCATATTGTTGACGATCTGCGGCTTGCGCCCGGCGACCCTCAGCAATTGGGCATAGGCGCGGTCGGCGAAATCGAAGCGGCCGAGCTCGTCATAGGAGGCGGCAAGCCCCATCCAGGCTTCCGCATTGTCGGCCTTGAGCTCCACCGCCTTGCGGAAATGCTGCTCGGCAAGGCCGAAATTCGCCTCGCGGAACTGCGCCTTGCCCTCCACCAGGTCGCTGGCGCTGATGTCCTTGGCCGTTGGCTGGATCGCGGTGGTCTTGGTCGTGTCGACGTTTGCGTTCGTCGTGCAGCCGGTGATCATCAAGACGGCCGCCAACGCCGCCGCTGCCGTGGGAAGTCCGTGACACATGCCCCTGCCCCATCGCCCGATTTGCCGGGTCGTTCTTCAGCAAGGACCATAAAGCACAGCGATTAAGCTTCAGTGCCGAAATGCAGCTAAATTTTTGTTGCGCGCAAAGGATGCGTTAACCAGCGCCGGCAGCGTCAGACGTGCCTGGATTCAGGTCAGGCCGAGTCGAAAATGGTGAATTTCGAGAACCGGCCTACGCCGGCCGTAGCCTTAACTGCTACGCCACCTCTCATGTCATGGATGCTTCGGTCGGCGAAGGCCGGAAGCGCAGGAAGCCGCCATTTGCAGACCGGCCTCACCTGAATCCCTAGTGCGCCGTCAGCTTCACGACGATGGGAATAATCGCGACCATCAGCACCACCGGCAGGATGCACATCGTCACCGGCACCGACATCTTGGCCGGCAAGGCATGCGCCTTCTCTTCGGCAAGCGACATGCGCTTGTGGCGCATTTCGTCGGAAAAGACGCGCAGCGCGCCCGACAGGCTGGTGCCTAGCTCCTTGGACTGCTGCAGCAGCGTTGCAAAGGAGCGCACCTCGTCGAGGCTGAGGCGGTCGGCGAGCGCCTTCAATGCATCGTCGAGGCTGCGGCCGGCCCTGAGCTCGAGCGACACCAATTGCAGGTTCTGGCTGAGCGATGGATAGGTCCTGGCGAGCTCCTTCGAGACTCGCTCGATGCCGGCCTCCATGCTCATGCCGGCGTCGGAGCAGACGATCATCAGGTCCATGAAATCGGGAAAGCCGTTGCGATATTCGCGCATCTTTTCCCGCACCTTCTGCGTCAGCACCAGACCCGGCAGGAAATAGCCGGCCGCTCCCGACAGGATGATGAAGGTCCAGCGGCTGGTCACGGTCGACTCGGCGCTGGCCGCCCAGTGGTTGATCAGGAACGCGCCAAGTGCTGCGCCGACCAGCGCGGCAAAACGGATCAGAAAGAACATGCCGACGGCGCGCGGCTCCATATAGCCGGCCTGGATGAGCTTCAGGCGCAACCGCGCGACGTTTTCCGGGTCGCTCTTGGCGTAGAATTCCTGCGCCCGCTTCACCGCCTTCTCGCGCACGGCGTTTGCGTTCTTCCTTGGCGCCGGCTCCGCCTGCTCGATAGGCCGGGCCGCCTCAACCTTCAGCCGGCGCTTGACTTCGTTGCGATCGCCCTTGGCGACGACCAGCGGCCAGGCCACCGCGCCGCCGCCCAGCACCAGCAAAAGCACCGCCACCGGCATCAGCGATGTCGGCGCGAGCGAGGCGAGGAAGCGGATGATGTCTTCCATCTCAGAACTTGAAATTCGACATCTTGAACATGATGGCGTTCCCGAGCAGCAGCCACAGGATGGAGCCGCCCAGCATGTACCAGGTCTTCGGTATCCCCCACACATCGCGGTAGAATTGCGGCATGAGCACCATGATGGCGGTGAACAGAAGCACCGGCACGGCGGTGAGGATGTAGGCCGACATGCGGCCTTCGGTCGAAATGGCGCGTACCTTGCGCCGCAGCTTGCCACGCTCGCGGATGGTCGACGACAGCCCATCCAGGATCTCGCGCAGGTTGCCGCCGGAACTTGTCTGGATCGACACGGCGGTGACGAACAGCGGCAGATCCTCGTGGCCAACCCGTTCGAACAGGTTGTTGAGCGCCGAAACCAGATCGGAGCCATAAGTCACCTCGTCGGCCACGACGCCGAACTCGGTGCCGATCGGATCGGCCATCTCACGCGCCACCATTGCGATTGCCACCGGCACCGGATGGCCGGCCTTGAGGCCGCGTGTGATCAGCTCCAGCGCCTCCGGCAACTGCAGGCCGAAGCGCTTATGCCGGCGCTTGCGCAGAAAACGCATCGCCATCACCGGCAAGACCGGCGACAGCACCAGGAACAAGCCCAGGCCGAACAGCAGAGGCAGGCCGTACCAGACGGCAACAAGCGCCAGAGCGAAAGCCACGCCCGAGGTGATCATGAGGAACTTGGGCAGCGGCATGATCATGCCGGACTGAGTGCGCAAGGCGCGAAAGCGATCGAAGGAAAACAGGGACATGCCGCCTTCGACGCCGCGCTCCTTGCGCAACTGGATCAACACCTGCTCCTGGCTGATCTTGTTCTCCGCCAGCTTCATGCGGCGGTTGATCGCCGTGCGCTTGTCGCTGCGGCCGGCATAGAGCAGGTAGCAGCCTTCGGCGATCATGATGCCGGTGAGCGCCGCCGCGGCGTAGACAGCGTAGATCGGGCTGAACCCCTCGAGCACCGGCTACTCCTGCGGCCGGCCGGGTTCGAAATATTTGCCCGGAAATTCGATGCCCATGTTGCGCAGGTCCTCGAGGAAGCGCGGGCGAATGCCTGTCGCCTCGAAATGACCGATGATCTTGCCGTCTGCCTCCATGCCGGTGCGCACGAAGCGGAAGATCTCCTGCATCTGGATGACGTCGCCTTCCATGCCTGTCACCTCGGCGACGCTGGTCACCTTGCGCTTGCCGTCGGACAGGCGCGTCAGTTGCACGATGATGTCGAGCGCGCTGGCGATCTGGCTGCGGATCGACTGCACCGTCATCGGCATGCCGGTCATGCCGAGCATCTGCTCAAGGCGCGAGATGGCGTCGCGCGGCGTGTTGGCGTGGATGGTCGCCATCGAGCCTTCATGGCCGGTGTTCATCGCCTGCAGCATGTCGAAGGCTTCTTCGCCGCGGCACTCGCCGAGGATGACGCGATCGGGACGCATGCGCAGCGCGTTCTTGACCAGGTCGCGCTGCTTGAGCTCGCCATGGCCCTCGATGTTGGCCGGGCGCGTCTCCATGCGCGCGACATGCGGCTGCTGCAGTTGCAGCTCTGCGGCGTCCTCGATGGTGATCAGGCGCTCGTCCTCGGGGATGAAGGCCGACAACGCGTTGAGCATCGTCGTCTTGCCGGTGCCGGTGCCACCGGAGATGATTGTGGTCTTGCGGGCATGCACGGCCGCCGCCAGCACCTCGGCCATGTTCTGGGTGATGGCGCCGAACTCGACCAGCTTGTGCAGGCCGAGCTTGTTCTTGGAGAATTTGCGGATCGACACCAGCGGCCCGTCGACGCCGACCGGCCGGATGGCGGCGTTGAAACGCGAGCCGTCGAGCATGCGGGCGTCGACCATCGGTGCCGATTCATCGACGCGGCGGCCGACAGCGGCGACGATTTTGTTAATGATTCGAAGCAGATGCGCTTCGTCTTTGAACGGGATGTGGACCTGCTGCAGCTTGCCGCGCTTTTCCACGAAGCAGTTCTGATGGCCGTTGATCAGGATGTCGTTGATCTCCGGATCCTTGAGCAGCGGCTCCAGCGGGCCGAGGCCGACCATCTCGTCGACGATGTCGTCGACCAGCGCGTCGAGCTCGGCGGTATTGATCGCCATCCGCTCCTCGCGCGTCTTTTCCGAAACGAACTCATGCACCTGGCGGCGCATTTCGTCCTTGGGCAGCCGCTCCAGCGCGACGAGATTGATCTCCTCGAGCAGCATGCGGTGGATGCGCACGCGCGCGTCGAGCACCTTGTTGGCGCTTTTCGCAGGCGCGTGGTCCGGCTTAGGCGCGGCCGGCTTGCGGGTCGTCGGAATGACCACGGCATGATGCGCGACAGGCGCTGGTTCGGGAGGCCGCTGCGGATGGGCGTCGCGGTTCTGCAGGGTGGAGAAGCGACTCATCCCGCTTTCCTCTTCAAGAGGCCCTTGCCGAGGCCGAAAAGCGACTTCGATTTTGCCGTCGTCGTCACCGCCTCCTCCGGCAGGATGATCTTCTTCAGGTCGTTGACGACATTGGCGTTGGGATCGATGTCGTGCAGCGGCACGCCGCGGTCGACGGCCTCGCGCACGAGCCGGTAGTTGTTGGAGATGCCGCCGACGAAATGTTCGCCGAGAATGTCCTCGACGTCGGCCTGCTTGATGCCGCTGTCGAACATCTTCTGCTCGAAGCGATTGACGATCACGCTGGGCTTCACTTCCCGGCCGGCAGTCTCATAGATGGCCTGGATAAGACGCTGCGTATGCCTGAGACAAGGCACCGTCATCTCGGCGACGATATAGAGCTTGTTGGAGCCGAGCAGCACCGTCTCGGTCCATGGGAACCAGGTGCGCGGCATGTCGATGACGACATTGTCGAAATAGGCCGAGACGAGGTCGAGCATGCGCACGACGACATCGGTCTTGAACGAGCGCATTTCCGAAGGGCGCGTTGGCGCGGCAAGCACGCAGAGCCCGCTCGCATGCTTGGAGAGCATGACATCCAGCAGTTGCCGGTCAAGGCGTTCGGGCTGGTTCTCGATTTCGGTGATGTCGAAGCGCGGTTCGAGGTCGAGATATTCGGCGCAGGCGCCCTGCTGGAAATTGAGGTCGACCACGCATGTCGAGGCGCCGCGCGTCACCGAATGATGCAACTGGAAGGCTGTCTGGAGCGCCAGCGTGGTGGTGCCGACGCCGCCGGCGGCCGGCATGAAGGTGTAGATCTGCGACTCGGTGTTTTCCTCCCGCCCCGGTCCCTGCATCGCACGGATGACGGAGCGCACCAGGTCGGCGGTGGTGATCGGCTTGACCAGGAAGTCGGCGACCTTGAGCTGCACCAGGATGCGCACGGCCGCCGCGTTGAATTCCTGCGTGACGACGACCACCGGAACGCGGCCTTCGAGCCGGCGCATGATGCGCTGCAGCGACTCGATCTCCTCGAGCTTGGCCGCATCCATATCGACGATGACTGTGCCGAAATCGGCCTCCAGAACCTCGCCGCGGAGTTCGTTGACGCTCTTCTCGACGGTCGAGATCTCGATGACCTCGGACGCGGCGAAAGCCGTCCGCGTGTCCTGCGAAAACGTCCTGTCGGTGGAAACGAGCAGGATCTTCTTGGTCTTGGTGCCGGATGCCATGGTCGTCAGTCCATCAGTCGGATGCCGTTGATGCCGATGTCGTTGATGCCGACTCCGAACCGGCTTTCGATCCGGCGGCATTGGTCGTGGAGCTCGTGCTCTGAGCCGGCACCAGGAGCCTGGTGTTCTGGACGCCGTATCGCCAGGGATCGACCATCTGCATGACGGTGTTGGACGCCTGCGCGTTGCCGGCCGCCGGCGTCACGCCTTCGGTGCGCACGTAGTCATCGCTGGTGCAGCCGCTGGCGAAGCCGGCGAGGATGACAGCAATGCAAAGTGCTGGGCGCATGGGCTTCAGTCCTTGGGCAGATCGAGGAAGTGGCCGGACGTCGTGGCGGCCACCGGACGGGCCGCGCTGCCGTCGGCCAGCGCCACCGGGCGCTTGGGCGCCGAGGCGTCCGCTTCCTCGGTGTTGTTCAGGAAATAATCGGCCGGACTTGCCGGCCGCGTCCCGTCGGTCGGCTCGACCATCTTCTTCGACGGATCGACCGGCTTGACCAGATAAGGCGTGACGATGATCACCAGGTCGGTCTCGCGCCGCTGATAGGATTTCGAGGAGAACAGCGAGCCCAGCACCGGCAGCTTGCCGAGCCCCGGCAGGCGCGAGGTGGTGATGTCGTTCTGCGACTGCAGAAGGCCGGCGATCATAAAACTCTGGCCGTTCTTCAGGTCGACCGATGTCTGGGCGCGACGCACGATGAAGGCCGGAATGGAAATGCCGCTGCTGACTTCGATGGAGGCGGAAGTGTCGATCGAGGACACTTCCGGCGCGATGTCGAGGCTCACCAGCCCGTCCTTGAGCACGGTCGGCGTGAAATCCAGGCCGACGCCGTATTTCTTGTAGGTGACGCTGATCTTGCCGTTGTCCTCGGAGACCGGGATCGGGAACTCGCCGCCGGCGAGGAAGCTCGCCGTCTGGCCGGAACGGGCGATCAGGTTCGGCTCGGCCAGCCGCCGGGCCAGCCCGCGCTCCTCCAGCGCCTTGATGGCGATGTCGATCGAAACGCCGTTGGAGAGCAGCCGGCCGATGATCTCGCCGGTGCCGGCCGTCGGCACGGTGCCTGGATCGATGATGACGTCGCGGCCGCCGATGCCGAAGGCGAAGTTGGCGCCGTATTTGGCGCCCAGATCCTGTCCCGCCTGGCGGTTGATCTCGACGAAGCGGACATTGAGCTGAACCTGCTGCGAGGACGAGATGTTGACCGAGTTGATCACTTCCTCGTTGCCGGAAAAGCGCGACGCGATCTTGCTGGCCTTCTCGGCCGCGACCGCATCCTCGGCCTCGCCCGACAGCACCACGCGGCCATTGGCCGAACCGACCCTGATCTTGGCATCCGGCACGCTGGCGCGGATGGTGCTTGCGAGCTGATCTGTATCCAGCGTCACCTCGACGTCGATGGTGCCGACGAGCTGCTTGTTCTGATCGAACAGTGCGATACCCGTGGTGCCGAGATTGTTGCCCAGCACATAGAAGGATTTGTCGGTCAGCGGGTTGACGTTGGCGATCTCCGGGTCGCCGATGACGATCTGGTAGAAGGCGGCGCTCGTCATGATCGTCTTGGGCTTGCCCTTGGCGACCTTGATCGAGGCGTTACTGGTCGCCGAGACGTAGACGACGTCGTTATTTGCCTGGGCCGGCGCCCCAAAGGCAAGCATTCCGGCAGTTGCCAGCAAGGCACTCGCCGCCATCGCACGCAGAAGGCGCAGCCCTCTCGTTGTCCATTCTTTATTCAACACAGGCATTGTCACGTCCCCGGCCGGTCCCCACCGGCTATTATTCTTGTTCCTTGGAAGGAACGACGTCTCCCTCGGCTCGCTTGGAGGGAACCTTGTATTCCTCGACCTTCGTCCCGCGCGACACGATCACCGTCTTGAACTTCGGCTCTTCCGGCTCCTTCGCTACCGCGTTGACCAGCGAGGCAGCGCTTGTCTCCGCGCTCGCGGCGACCGAGCCGCCGAAGGAGGAGATGGTGGTGAGCCCGTTGCTGCTGGCGCTGGCGTCGGCGGCGGACCGCAAGGACAGTGACAATGTGCCGACGGTGCGGGCTAAAGCGACTTTCTGCGCCCCTTCGTTCGTCACCTCGAGGGTCACCGAATTGGCGATCTGCGGCTCGGTCTTGCGCTCGTCCGCGCCCTGCCCGACCGAAAGCACCTTCGCATCGGAGACTACGATCTCGGACGTGACCGTCGAGCCGGATGCCCCTTGAGCGTTCTTGGCCACTTCCTGGATTTCGCCCGCGTCGCGCGTTAGCACGACGTCGACCCGGTCGCCCGGCGTGATGAAGCCGCCGACGCCGGCGATCTCATCGGTGCGGATGGTGACGGCCCGCATGCCTGGCGACAGCATGTTGGAGAGCGTCGCGCGGCCGTTCGGCCCCGACAGCTTGGTGAGCAGCACCGGCTCGTTGACCTCGATCGGCGACAGCACGACGCGACTGCCTTCGGCAAGCAGCTTGTCGATGGTCGGGAAGGCGCCCTGCGGCAGGGAATCCTGCGGCCACGGGATTTCGGTGAGTTGCGATCGATCGAGCTGCATGCCGTAGCGCAGCGGAGCATTGGCCACCACGATGGTCTTGAACTCGACCTTGGGCTCCTGCGGCGCGGCGATCGATGCCACCTTTTGCTCGGACTGGGCCCTCGCCTGGCTTTTGACCCAGAAATCCGCGGCAAAGATCGAGATCGCGCCGAAAACGGCGGCGATGCCGATCATGGTTATGGCCCTGCCCCTCACAACGAAACCCCTGACGCCCCGTGGTCTTTTGTTTGTTGCCACTCACGCTAGGCGACATTGTTAAAGAATCAGGAATCCAAACATATGGAGACCGCCCTATTTCCGGCGGCTTGGTTATCGAATGGTTTTAGAATAAGAGAGACTTTGATCCCTGAACGGAACAGGAACTCGTTCGCCCGCCAAAAGCGTGGCAGTATCGAGGAGTGATTCGCAGTACCGGACTTAATGGCCAGCATGGACGACACCAGCGATCTTTTCGGCAATCAGGAAAAGCAGCCCCAGCAAGGGCGCGCGCCCTCGCGTCCGGCTGATCCGCTGGTTCAGGCGGCGAAGCGTTCGACCTCCGCCCGTGACGGCAGCGAGAGCTACAGCGCCGCCGACATCGAGGTGCTGGAAGGGCTGGAGCCGGTGCGCCGCCGCCCAGGCATGTATATCGGCGGCACCGACGACAAGGCGATGCATCACCTCTTCGCCGAGGTCATAGACAATTCTATGGACGAGGCGGTCGCCGGTCACGCCACCTTCATCGACGTCGAACTCTCGGCTGATGGCTTCCTGACGGTCACCGACAATGGCCGCGGCATCCCGATCGATCCGCATCCGAAATTCAAGAAGCCGGCGCTCGAAGTCATCATGACGACGCTGCATTCGGGCGGCAAGTTCGACTCCAAGGTCTACGAGACCTCGGGCGGCCTGCACGGCGTCGGCGTCTCCGTCGTCAATGCGCTGTCCGATCACCTCGAGGTCGAGGTCGCGCGCGGTCGCCAGCTCTATCGCCAGC
Source organism: Mesorhizobium shonense (assembly GCF_040545255.1). Taxonomy (NCBI): domain Bacteria; kingdom Pseudomonadati; phylum Pseudomonadota; class Alphaproteobacteria; order Hyphomicrobiales; family Phyllobacteriaceae; genus Mesorhizobium; species Mesorhizobium shonense. The sequence continues at coordinate 307,761 of NZ_JBEPLM010000008.1, read as the reverse complement.
GTTTTTCGCGCGGCATTCCGGTCAGCGGTCTCGAGCATCTCGGCGAGGTCCACAACCGCCGCGGCACGAAGACCCGCTTCCATCCCGACGAGCAGATCTTCGGCAAGGGCGCCGCCTTCGAGCCGGCGCGGCTCTACCGCATGACGCGCTCGAAAGCCTATCTGTTCGGCGGCGTCGAGATTCGCTGGACCTGCGATCCGTCGCTCATCAAGGAGAAGGACCAGACCCCTGCCAAGGCCGAGTTCCATTTTCCCGGCGGCCTGAAGGACTATCTCAAGGCGACCCTCGGCGACGAATTCCAGGTCACCCGCGAGGTCTTCGCGGGAAAGAGCGACAGGCAGGGCGGCCACGGTTCGCTCGAATGGGCGGTGACCTGGTTCGGCGGTGACGGTTTCCTCAATTCATACTGCAACACCATCCCGACCGCCGAGGGCGGCACGCATGAGGCGGGCTTCCGCAACGTGCTGACGCGCGGGCTTCGCGCCTATGCCGACCTGATCGGCAACAAGCGCGCCTCCGTCATCACCACCGAGGACGTGATGATCTCGGCCGCGGGAATGCTGTCGGTGTTCATCCGCGAGCCGGAATTCGTCGGCCAGACCAAGGACAGGCTGGCGACCATCGAGGCGATGCGCATCGTCGAAAGCGCCATCCGCGATCCTTTCGACCATTGGCTGGCCGACAATCCGCAGGAAGCCTCAAAACTTCTTGAGTGGGTGATCGCGCGCGCCGACGAGCGCGTGCGCCGCCGCCAGGAAAAGGAAGTCTCGCGCAAGAGCGCGGTGCGCAAGCTGCGCCTGCCGGGCAAGCTCGCCGACTGCACGCAGAACGCCGCGGCCGGCGCCGAGATCTTCATCGTAGAGGGCGACTCGGCCGGCGGCTCGGCCAAGCAGGCGCGCGATCGCGCGAGCCAAGCCGTGCTGCCGCTGCGCGGCAAGATCCTCAACGTCGCCAGCGCCGGCAACGACAAGCTTGCCGCCAACCAGCAGATCTCCGACCTGATCCAGGCGCTCGGCTGCGGCACGCGCTCGAAATACCGCGACGAGGACCTGCGTTACGACCGCGTGATCATCATGACCGACGCCGATGTCGACGGCGCGCATATCGCTTCGCTGCTGATCACCTTCTTCTATCAGGAGATGCCGAACCTGATCCGCGGCGGCCATCTCTACATGGCCGTGCCGCCGCTCTATTCGATCCGCCAAGGCGGCAAGGTCGCCTATGCGCGCGACGACGCGCACAAGGACGAATTGCTGCGCACCGAATTCACCGGGCGCGGCAAGGTCGAGATCGGCCGCTTCAAGGGCCTTGGCGAGATGATGGCCTCGCAGCTCAAGGAGACCACGATGGACCCGAGGAAGCGCACGCTGCTCAGGGTCGATGTGAGCGAAGCCGAGGCGGCGACCAAGGACGCGGTCGACGCGCTGATGGGCACAAAGCCCGAGGCGCGCTTCCGCTTCATCCAGGAACGCGCCGAGTTCGCCGAGACCGACGTGCTGGATATCTGAACGCGGACCGGTCCATAACAGGCTTCGCTATGCATGTCGCCCAGAAGTGTGCAGCGGTTCTGGGACAACGACATGCATCAAAACAAGGACTTAAAGCGCGTCGTCTGAATTCGTTTCAGGCGACGCGCTTTAGGGAGACTTGAATGTGGCCTGGACGCGGCTGAAAGATCTTGCCGGGATACCGCTGAACGGCCTGACGCAACCGACGCGCTCGGACTGGATCTTTGCCCTGCGCACGGTCTCGGCCGGGCTGACCGCGCTGTTTGCCGCCTACGCCCTCAAGCTCGACCATCCGCAATGGGCGATGATGACGGTGTTCATCGTCGCGCAGCCGGTGGCCGGCATGGTGCTGGCGAAAGGTTTCTACCGGCTGCTCGGCACACTCGCCGGCGGCCTTGCTGCGATCGGCATCACCTTGCTGTTCGGTACCAACCCGTGGCTTTTGGTGACGGTGCTGGCGCTATGGATCGGCGTCTGCACGCTCGTATCCTCGCTGCTGCGCAATCCGGAGGCCTATGGCGCGGCACTTGCCGGTTACACGGCGATGATCATCAGCCTGCCCGCCTTCGGGCAGCCGCATCTCGTCGTCGATCTCGCCATTGCACGCTGCGCTGAAATCGTGCTCGGCATCGTCTGTGCCGGCGTCACCAGTCGACTGATCCTGCCGAAACTTGCGGCGGACGCCATCATCTCGAGACTGAAGCGCAGCATCCTCGATCTTGCCGAATACGCCTCGGGCGCCTTTTCCGGCGGCGATCCGGCCGGGCTTGCCGCCCTCCAGCGCAAACTTATCGGCGATGCCCAGACGCTTGCCGAGATGCGCACCTATGCGCGCCTCGAGGCGCCGAGCTTCGCCACGCGCGCCCATCCGGTGCGGCGCACGATCGGGCAACTCCTGTGGGCGCTTTCGGCGGCGCGCGCGCTGCACACCCATGCCGCGCCGAAGAACGCGGCGCTCATCCCGGTGCGCGGCGAGTTGAAGACCTTGGTCGGCGAACTGGCGGCGACGCCAGGGGCGCTTGACGACACCGGCCCGTGGGTAGCGCGGCTCGATGCGATCGCGAGCAAGGCAAGAGAGGCGCCGCCTGTGCCTACCGACCCCAGCGAAGACAAAGTCGGCACCATCACCCGCCTCACCATCGCCGCCGATTTCGCGGAGGCGCTGAAGCAGGTGATGCGTGGCCTGGATGCGCTTCGCTCGCCGATTTCCAGGTCGTCCCGTGAACGACAGCAGCCGGCGCTGGTCGTGCATCGCGATTATCACGCCGCCTGGCGCAATGCCGTGCGCGCCGCGCTCGCCACGCTGCTGGTGGCCGCCTTCTGGCTCACGACCAAATGGTCGGAGACCGCCGGCACCGTCATCCTCGTCGCCGTCGTCTCCAGCCTGTTCGCAGCGCGCCCCGATCCGGTCCAGTCCGCCTGGGGTTTCTTCAGGGGAACGCTGCTCGCGCTGCCCTTCGCCTTCCTTGTCGGCCAGATCGCCTTGCCGGCGCTCCCCGGCTTCGGCTGGTTCACGCTCTTTGTCGTGCCCATCATGGTGCCGGCGGCGCTCGGCATGGCCAATCCGCGCTATGTCGGCGTCGCCACCGCCTTCGCCATCAATTTCTTGGCTTTTCTCAGCCCGCACCAGCTGATGACCTATGATCCCGGCCCGTTCTTCGCCGGGTCGGCGTCGATCCTGGTCGGCATCCTGATCGCCATCGCCGTCTTCATCGTCGTGCTGCCGGCCAACCCTTGGGTCACCGTCGAGCGCATCTCGCAGGCGATGCGCGAGGACCTGGCGCGCCTTTGCCTGCATGAGCGCATCCCCAGGCGTTCGGCCTTCGAAAGCCTGGCCTATGACCGGATCAACCAGTTGATGCCGCAGTTGCAGCAGGCAGGCAGGAAGGGCGATCCCATCCTCGGCGGCAGCATCGCCGCCGTCACCGTCGGGCTCGAAGTGCTGCGGCTGCGCGGCGCGCAGCTGAATTCCGCGCTCCCGCGCGAGACGGTGGAGTCGGTCGGCAATTTCCTGCGCGGCCTGGCGCGGGAATTGCTGTTCAGAAGACATGGCGAACCGCAGACGTCGACCGTTGCCGTGGCGAGGCAATATGCGGCGAGCATCGCCGATCGCAGCGACCGCCCCGAAATGCTGCAGGTCGCAGCCTCGCTGCGCATCATCGCCGCGGCGATGGAGGATTATCCGGATTTCTTCGCGAAGGGTCGCGGCTGAGGGCTACGCTGCAGCAATTGCCAGCGCATGTCCGCGCGCGTTCTCACGCAGCGCGTCGAGGTGGATCGACTTCACCAGCCCGGCAAGATCGCCCTCGGCCGATTGCCCGCCGAGATCCTTCAGCATCAGCCAGCTCACTTCCTGGACGCCCGCGACGCGCTTGCCATTGGCAACCTCGCGCCAGATCTTCAGCGCCCGCAGGATGATACCGTGCGTGGCGCCGGCAAGGCCGGCGTTGCGGAACAGCGCCTGCAACGCCACGTCGTGACCGCCGGCCAGCAGCGCCCTCACCCGCTGCTCGGATTGTTGGGCAAGCGCGACCAGCGCCGAGCCGAAGAAGTCGACCTTGCCGTGCGCGATGGTGCGGATGATGAAACCAGCGGTGAGATCGCCGCGCAGCCTCAGATGCTCGATCAGCGCGGCATGCTCCTCGGCGCGCGTGCCCTCAATCAGCGTGACGGAGGCTTTCACGCAGGCGTCGCGCATCACGCGGTCGGCGCGGGCAGCCCCCATCAGCGCCAGAACCAGCGGCGAACCCTTCAGCGTCTCGCCAAGCTTGACCAAAAGCATGTGCCGGCAGTCGGCAGGCAGACGCGCGTCGGAGATCAGCGCTTCGCGCACCAGCGGCAGATGGCCGTGGCGTTCGGCCATGCGGCGGAAGCTCAGCGATGCAATATCGGCGCCGCTGTTGGCGACGAGCGTGGCGCAGGCTTCCGGTTCGCCGATCTCGGCGATCGCTGCCGCCAGCGCCATCGAGACGACGGGGCGGTTGGCGATCAGCTTCTGGGTGGCCTTCTGGCCGCAAGCGACGCGGTCGATGAGATCGGCATCGGTAAGCAACGGCGAACGCGCCAGCACCAGCGCCGCCACTTCCGGTTGGTCGGAAGCCAGCGCGGCTATCACCTGCGGCGGCGCGTGGTGGCTCATCGACAGCGCTTCGGCGAGCGACTGCCGGACCTTGGCGGAAACGTCGTCGAGCAGCAGCGTCAGCGCCGCCTCGGCGGCGCAGCGATCCTCGAACGGCAGGTCGGAGTTTATGTAGGCGCGGGCCAGCGCGCTCGCGGCGGCTGCGCGCTCGGAAACCCTTGCCGTATCAATCCATTTTAGGAAATGCGAAACAATCATGCCGACCAGCTACGCCCTTGCCGGAATGTTCCCCGGCCCCGTTGTGAACGGTAGGCTGGAAATGGTTTACGAACGGTTCACCATGTTTCTTAACCGGCTTGATGGAACCGCGACCAACGCCTATCAAGCAAGCGTAAGCGGAGGAGATCGGACATGGCCGGGCTTTATCTTGAGGAGTTCGTCGCCGGCCACGTCTTCCGGCACGCATTGCGCAAGACCGTCACCGAAAGCGACAACATGCTGTTTTCGGTGATGACGCTGAACCCGCAGCCCCTGCATATCGATTTCGACTTCGCCGCGAAGAGCGAATGGGGCAAGCCCTTGGTCAATTCGCTGTTCACGCTCGGCCTGATGATCGGCATTTCGGTGAACGACATCACGGTCGGCACAACCGTCGCCAATCTCGGCATGAAGGAAACCGTCTTCCCGCACCCGGTCTTCCACGGCGACACCATCCGGGTCGAAACCACTGTCGTTTCGGTGCGCGAGTCGAAGTCGAAGCCTGATCGCGGCATCGTCGAATTCGAGCACCGCGCCTACAACCAGGCAGACGTTCTCGTCGCCAAATGCACGAGGCAGGCGATGATGATGAAGAAGGCCGCCTGATGCGCTCGCTGCTCTTCGTTCCGGGCGATTCCGAGCGGAAGCTGGAAAAGGGCTTTGCCGCCGGCGCCGACGTGGTGATCGTCGACCTTGAGGATTCCGTCGCCGCCGCCAACAAGGCGCAGGCGCGGGCGATTGCGGCGAGCTTCATCCCAAGCAAAAGGCAGCAGACCGGTTCCGCCGTCTATGTGCGCGTCAACGACCTCTCGACCGGCCTGACCGACGACGACCTCGCGGCTCTTGTCCCGGCGAGGCCCGACGGCGTCATGCTGCCGAAGTCGAACAGCGGCCAGGATGTCCAGCAGCTGGCGGCAAAGCTTCGGGTGCACGAAGCGGAGAACGGACTGCCGGACGGCAGCATAAGAATCCTGCCGATCATCACCGAAACGGCGGCCGGTTTGTTGGCGGCGGCGAGCTATGCTGGGGCAAGCGCAAGGCTTGCCGGCCTGACCTGGGGCGCAGAGGACCTGTCGGCGGCGATAGGCGCACGTTCGGCGCGCGACGAGAGCGGCCGCTACACCGACGTGTTCCGCCTGGCGCGCACGATGACCATCCTTGCGGCTGGCGCGGCCGAGGTCGCGGCGATCGATACCGTGTTTCCGGATTTCCGCGACATGGCCGCTTTCGAGGCCGAATGCCGCGAGGCCGAACGCGACGGCTTTACCGGCAAGATGGCGATCCATCCGGCGCAGGTGCCGGTCATCAACGCCGCCTTCACGCCGTCGGCCGAGGCGGTCTCGCGATCGCACGCGATCGTCGCGGCCTTCGCGGCGGCGGGAAATCCCGGCGTGGTCGGCATCGACGGCAAGATGTATGACCGGCCGCACCTGCGGCTCGCCGAACGGCTGCTGGCCCGCGCCAGGGCGGCAGGAATTTCCGCCTGATCTTCCGGCCTGCTACCAGACAAGCGGGATCAGCCTGTAGCGCACATGGGCCGCGTAGTCGTCATAGCCCCGCAACCCCGTCCGCAACGTCTTTTCTTCGATGAAGGTGCGGATTGCGAGCAGAACGATGAAGACAAGCACCGATGCCAGCCCCCACCAGGAGCCGAGCAGCAGCGCCGTGCCGGCGAAATAGAGTATGGCGCCGCCATACATCGGGTGGCGGACGTAGCTGTAAGGCCCTGTCGTGATCACCCGCTGCCCGCGCTCGTCCTGGATCTTCACGACCGGCGCCGCGAAGCTGTTTTCCAGCATCGTGAGATAGCAGATCCAGATACCGACGAGCAGGACCAGCGCGCCGATCGCCTGCACCCAGGCGGAAACCGGCGACCAACCGAAACGGAAATCGAACCCCATCAAGGCCAGCCAACCGAAGATGCCGAGCAGCAATATGCTCAGCAATATTTTGTCGGCCGCGGTCTGGTTCTTCTGGATCGGAGGGCGGAGGCGCTCATTCATCAGGCCCGGATCGCGCCGAGCAAGCGCCACACCCATGGTAAGGCTTAGTCCGACCATCACGACAATGTACACCCAGGCACCGGTCCAGTGCAGCGTGCCTGCCGACACAAACAACAGTGTGCCCATGAAGCCGAACCACAGGAATGTCTGGACAACCAATTTCGAGACCATGACCCAACCTTCCGTGACATGCCCGCCGCTATTGGTCGAATCCGACCAGTGGTCTATTATACCGACCAATGGTCTGTTCTCAAGCCTTATCGGCACTCGGGCATCTGGACGGGAACGGTCGCGGCGTGCAGAAGGTTCACCATGCCACGCGTTATCAAGCACCCGGAACTCAGGCGAGAAGAACTGCTCGACCAGGCCCAGGCCTTGTTCCTGACCCATGGCTACGACAAGGCGAGCCTCAATGACGTGATTGCCGCCGCCGGTATCTCGAAGGGCGCTTTCTATCATTATTTCCCCTCTAAGGAGGCGCTGCTGGAAGCCCTTGCCGAGCGCTTCGCGAAACAGGCGCTCGCCGGTGTCCAGGACATACTCGCCGATCCGGCGCTCGATCCGCTCGGGCGGCTCAATGCCCTGCTCGCGAAATCGCGGCAGGCCAAGATCGAGACCGCGGCGGAGGCCTGGGCGCTGTTCGAGACGCTGTTTCGGCCGGAAAACCTGGTGCTTTTCCACCGCATCAATCTGGCGGCCAGCGCCTCGTTTTCGCCCCTGCTGGTCGAGATCATCCGGCAAGGCGTCAAGGACGGCACGTTCCGCACATTCGACCCGGAAGGCGTCGCCGACATCGTCATGCAATTCGGCATGGCCACGCACGACGTCATCGCCAAGGCGTTCGCCAGCGGCAGCGATGCCGACATGGAAATCGCCATCGAAGCCCTGGAGAAGCGCGTCAGGCTTTACGAGATCGCCCTCGACCGCATCCTCGGTCTCCCAGACGGCAGCATCCGGATCGGCGAGCCTGGCTATGTGCGCGCCGTCATGACAGCGCGCCGCGCTAATCCTTCGGCCAGCGCGGCCGCCGCATCGAAAAAATCTCGTTGACGCTGGCATAGTCCATATAGCCGAGCCGGCCCACATTGCCGGCTCTGACGATGTCGAATTGGCCGTCCTTGAGATAGGCGTCGTCGATATGGACGCCGACGACTTCGCCGGCGACGACGACGGCGCTGGTTTGCGTGCCGTCCAGCGCCCGTGGCCGGAATATCTCCGTAACCCGGCATTCGAGTGCCGCCGGCGCTTCCGCCACGCGTGGCGGCGCGACGAGGCGCGACGGCGCCATGGCGAGATCGGCATAGCCAAACTCGCTGACGCCGCGCGGCGCATCGACGGCTGTGCGGTTCATCTTCTCGGCCAGATCGCGGCTGACGAGGTTGGCGACGAATTCGCCTGTCTCTTCGGCGAAGGTGGCGCTGTCCTTCGCGCCTTCCGATGAGAACCAGACGATGAATGGGCGCGTCGAAAACGCATTGAAGTACGAATAGGGCGCAAGGTTGATCTCGCCGGCCCTGTTCAATGTCGAGATCCATCCGATGGGGCGCGGCGCCACGATCGCCTTCGATGGATCGTGCGGCAGGCCATGCCCCTTCGAAGGCTCGTAGAACATCTTAGCCGACCCAGGGCCCTGTGTAGTCGGCGTAGAGCTTCGCCGGATCGGGCCGCGGCCGCTCGGGCGCCGGCCCCTGGTAGGAGCCGATATGGACGAAGCCGATGACGCGCTCCTGTGGCGACAGCCCGAGGATCGCCCTGCCCTCGGGAACGTCGGAATACCAGTTGCTGATCATGTTGGTGCCATAACCCAGCGCGTTGGCCGCGATCATCAGATTCATAGCCGCCATTGCGCCCGACAGGAACATCTCCCATTGCGGGATCTTGGGGTTCTCCCGCGGCACCGACACCACTCCGATCACCAGCGGCGCGCGCGAGAAGCGCGCCAGTTCCTGGTTGCGGCGCCCCTCCGGCAGCGGCCCTTCGCGTTGCTCGGCAAGCGCCGCGAGCTTCTTGCCGATCTCGAGCCGCGCTTCGCCACGGTAGAGGATGAACCGCCAGGGCTCGAGCCGGCCGTGATCGGGAACGCGCGAGGCGGCTGCGATCATCGTGGCGATCTCCGCATCGCTCGGCGCCGGTTCCTTGAGGTCGGGTATAGGCGCGGAATTGCGGGTCAGCAGGAAGTCGATGATCGGCGACGCCATGGACGCAAGTCTCCTAGAAACATTCAATTTTGAGCTGAAGCGCGCCATCGGGAGGTCGGGCGGCTCGGGCAATGACGCATCATGCGCCGGATAAAGAGCCCTGGCGGGACGCGGCAGGCTCTTGAGCCTTGAAATTGCCACCGCCTTGGGCTTCAACGCAAGGCATGTTTGAGGGGACTCTGCGCCTTTTCGTGATCGGGCTCGTCGCCGCGCTGTTCGTGGTGCCGGTTTCGTTCGCGCTGGCCCAGAACGCCAACGACGTCGGCGATATCAAGCTGCCGGGCATTTCGAGCTATACCACGCCGAAGGGCGAGAGGTCGCTTGCGCTCGGCAATGGCGGCGCGATCACCCTTTCGGCGCAACTGACCGACAAGGGCGCCGACATCACCCGCGGCATCGTCTGGCGCGTGTTCAGGCCGGAGCCGGCCAGCGACGGCAAGTTGCCCATGGTGGCGTCCGCGCATGGCGGCACGGCGGTGTTCCAGCTCGATCCAGGCAGCTACCTTGTCCACGCCTCCTATGGACGGGCCGGCGCCACCAAGCGCATCACAGTCGGCAAGGACGCCAAGCGCGAAAGCCTTGTCCTCGACGCCGGCGGCCTGAAGCTCGACGCCGTGACGTCGGGCGGCGCGCATATCCCGCCGAAGAAGCTCCGCTTCGCGATCTATGAGGGCCAGGCCGAGGCCAATGGCGACCGCGCGCTGATCGCCCCCGACGTCGCACCCGATACGGTGGTGCGGCTGAATGCCGGTACCTACCACGTCGTCTCCACCTATGGCGCGGTCAACGCCGTGATCCGCTCCGACATCCGCGTCGAGGCTGGAAAGCTGACGGAGGCGACCGTCGAGCACCGCGCGGCCGAGATGACGATGAAGCTGGTGCGCGAGGCCGGTGGCGAAGCCATTGCCGACACCTCCTGGTCGCTGCTCAACGAATCCGGCGATCCGATCAAGGAAGCCGTCGGCGCCTTCGCCTCGATGGTACTGGCCGAGGGCCAGTACACCATCATCGCCAAGAACCGCGACCGCATCTATCAGAAGGATTTCACGGTGGTCGCCGGTCAGAACCAGGAAATCGAGGTCGTGGCGAACGAATCGTCCGCCATCGATCCCGAGGAAGGCGCGGACTGACGGCTCAAGGCGTCAGGACTTCTTAATCGAAATGATAGTTCAGCCCGATGCGAGCCGTCTGTTCGTGATACTTGGCTGACACGTTGAAATCGATCGGCGTGTTAGTGGCAGCCGTGAAGGACCGCTTGCCAAGGTCGACGTAAAGATATTCGGCCTTCACGCTCCAGTTCGGCGCCAGCATCGTTTCGACGCCGGCTCCCACCGCCCAGCCGGCATGTGTCCCGGAGGCGGTATGATCGCCGCAGATGGTTGCATCAGGAATACAGCCGGCGGTTACGTCGACCTCGCTGTAGCTTAGGCTGGTTTCGCCGAAGGCAAGACCGCCCGTTGCATAGACGAGCCATTGCGGATCGACGAGGTAACCTGCCCGACCGCGCAGCGTTCCGAACCAATCGATCTTCTTTTCGACGCTCGTGCTTGTCGTGTCGAAAAATTCCGGGAACCTTGCTTCCGACTTCGATCCACTGATGCCTGAGGCCTGCAGATCCGCCTCGATGCCAACAACCCAGCCGGATGGCAGCTGCCAGTTGTAGCCGGCCTGACCGCCGCCGATCACACCCTGAGCCGAAGGGGATATGGCCGAAGGAAAGGAGCCAGAAGCAATGATGTCGTCCAGGAAATCCTGCAGCTCCGGGACATCAGTGCTTGGCGACAAACCGACCTTGCCCGAATCCCAGCCATAGCCGAGATTGGCGCCTATATATGCGCCACTCCATGAGGGAGTGGCATCGCCCGCATTGGCGCAACCAACGTTGATGAAGACTGACGCGCCCAAGGCCAGGCTCGTCAATACAAGTGTCTTCGCAATATTCATCGATTTGCCCCAAACCCAAACCTTTGATAGCAAATCGCACAACCTATGACTGTGGCCGTTTGGCTACAGTCGCATTAATATCCACCAAGTATTCAAGCAGAAGCTAAAGTACCGTCCGTTTGAAAGCCAACTAATGTTGGCAGGTCAAGCCGCCTTGCGCATCCGCTTCGGCAGGAACGGCACGCGCCCACGCTGCGCAGCCGGCGTCGCAAGGTCGAAGACCGCGCGATAGAGGCGATCGAGCAGCGCCTTGCGGTCGCGCAGCGGCTCGAGGTCGCTCCATCTCAGCACGACGCCGATGCGCACCTCGATCGCCTTGCCCGACAGGCGGGCGAACTCGCGGATGAGCAGTGAGGTGCGCAGCGTCAGCGATGCCTTGCCGATGAACTTCGCCACGCGGTTGTCGCGCTCGGCCATGTTCATCGGGCCGCTGACGAGATGGAACAGGCGGCCGTTCTGGCCGGAGAAATGCATCGGAATGACCGACGCCTTGGCGTCCTGGATGAGCTTGGCCGGGAACATCTTCCACGGCAGGTCGACGGCGCGGCCAAAACCCTTCGGCGCAGTGGCGACGCCGCCGGCCGGAAAGACGACGATGGTGACGCCCTCCTTCAACAACCGCACCGCTTCGTGGCGCACCGCCATGTTGTTCTTCAGCGCGTCCTTCGTCTCGGAAAAATCGATGGGCAGCGAATAGGGCTCCATCTCGCGGATCCTCAGCAGATCCTTGTGGATCATGACCCGGAATGGACGGCCCAGCTGTTCGGCGAGCGACAGCACCGCAATGCCGTCGCCGATACCGAAGGGATGGTTGGCGACGATGACCAGCGGTGTCTCCGGCAACTCGGCCGGCGGCCACTGAACGGCGTTGCGGACCTTGACGTCGATCAATTCCAGCATGCGACTGAACACGCGGTCGCCGGTTGGCACCACCTGCCGGCGCCAGAAATCATAGAGTACGGCGAAGCGGTCGCGGCCCGACAGGCCCTCGACGGAATGGATGAACCAGCGCGTCAGCACCGGTTGATGCGCATTGGCGTAGGAGAGCTCGGGAAACCGTCTTTCCCGCAGTTTCAATTTGAGCATGGCGGCTCGTTACAGGGCTGGCGTGACAGGCATATGAAAATGGCGGTGGACCGGCCACCGCCATTTCAGGACGTGCTGGTAAGTCAAGCCGCGCGACGCTTGCGATCGGGCGAAACCGCCTCCTCGGCGAGAGCCTTCACCGCATCGGCAAGCTTCAGCGATTCCTGGTCGCGGGAACCCAGCCGGCGGACATTGACGGTTTCCTCCTCGGCCTCGCGCTTGCCGCAGACGAGGATGACCGGCACCTTGGCCAGGGAATGCTCGCGCACCTTGTAGTTGATCTTCTCGTTGCGCAGGTCCGCTTCGGCGAGCAACCCGGCCGCCTTCAGCCCAGCGACGACCTTCATTGCGTACTCATCGGCATCGGAGGTGATCGTCGCCACCACCACCTGCAGCGGCGCGAACCACAGCGGGAAATGGCCGGAATAGTTCTCGATCAGGATGCCGAGGAAGCGTTCCATCGAGCCGCACACCGCGCGATGCACCATGACCGGCTGCTTCTTCTCCGAATCCGAGCCGATATAGAAGGCACCGAAACGCTCCGGCAGGTTGAAGTCCACCTGCGTGGTGCCGCACTGCCATTCGCGGCCGATGGCGTCCTTCAGCACATATTCGAACTTCGGCCCGTAGAAGGCGCCCTCGCCCGGATTGATCGAGGTCTTGATGCGGTTGCCGGAGCGCGCGCGGATCGTCTCCAGCACGTTGCTCATGATCGCCTCGGCGTGGTCCCAGGCCTCGTCGGTGCCGACGCGCTTGTCCGGCCGCGTCGACAGCTTCACGGCGACCTCGTCGAAGCCGAAATCGGCATAGGTCGACAGGATCAGGTCGTTGATGCGCAGGCACTCCGCGGCCAACTGCTCCTCGGTGCAGAAGACATGCGCGTCGTCCTGCGTGAAGCCGCGCACGCGCATCAACCCATGCAGCGCGCCCGACGGTTCGTAGCGATGCACATTGCCGAACTCCGCAAGTTTTACGGGCAGTTCGCGGTAAGACTTCAACCCGTGCTTGAAGATCTGCACATGGCCGGGACAGTTCATCGGCTTCAGCGCGAAGATGCGCTCGTCGTCGGTATCGTCGCCGGCAACAGTCACCTTGAACATCGCGTCGCGGTACCAGCCCCAGTGGCCTGACGTCTCCCACAGGCTCTTGTCCAGCACCTGCGGCGCGTTGACTTCCTGGTAGCCATGCTCGTCGAGGCGGCGGCGCATGTAGTTGACCAGGTTCTGGAACATCTTCCAGCCCTTGGCATGCCAGAAGACGACGCCCGGCCCCTCTTCCTGGAAATGGAACAGGTCCATCTCGCGGCCGAGCTTGCGGTGGTCGCGCTTCTCGGCTTCCTCCAGCAGCGTCTGGTAGGCATCGAGCTGCGCCTGGTCGGCAAAGGCGGTGCCATAGATGCGCGTCAGCATCGGGTTGTTGGAATCGCCGCGCCAGTAGGCGCCCGCCACCTTCATCAGCTTGAAGGCATTGCCGACCTGCCCGGTCGAAGCCATGTGTGGACCGCGGCAGAGGTCGAACCAATCGCCCTGCGCGTAGATCTTGATGTCCTGATCTTCCGGAATGGCGTCGATCAGCTCGACCTTGTAGCGCTCGCCCTTCTCGGCGAAGACCTTCTTAGCCTTCTCGCGCGACCAGACTTCCTTGGTGAACGGCTTGTTGCGCTGAATGATCTCGCGCATCTTCTTCTCGATCGCCGGAAAGTCGTCAGGCGTGAACGGCTCGTTCCTCGCAAAGTCGTAATAGAATCCGTTCTCGATCACCGGCCCGATGGTCACCTGCGTTCCCGGCCAGAGCTCCTGCACGGCTTCGGCCAGCACATGTGCCGCGTCATGGCGGATGAGTTCGAGCGCGCGCTGGTCGTCGCGGGTGATGATCTCGACCTTGCCCGACTTGCCGAGCGGATCGGAAAGGTCGCGCACGGTGCCATCGATCGCATAGGCCACGGCTTTCTTTGCCAGCGACTTGGAGATCGATTCGGCAAGACCGGCGCCGGTCATCGCCGCGTCGTAGTCGCGGACGGAACCATCGGGAAACGTCAGGGAAACGGAATTCAGCATCAGAGTTCTCCTATCCAGTCCCGCAAACGAGCGCGGGTGGTGAAATGCATGTCGCGGGAACGCGCTGGAGCATGCAGAGGGTTGGCCGGAGGCGCCTATCACATAGGCGCTGGCCGGCGGCAGTCTTTTATGAGGAGTTTCCGCCGCCGTAAAGCCGCAAGCCGTTCTATTTGATGAGGCCGGGCAGGTCCTTCAAGAACGCCGCCCGCGTCGCCAAGCCCTTCGGCATGTCGCCGCGCTTGGCGTCGACAACCAGCCGGGCGAACACGATGCGGCGACCATCCTTCTCGGCCCAGCCGACGAACCAGCCGAGTGACCGCTTGTTCTTGTCGAGCGCCGTGCTGCCGGTCTTGCCCTGCACGGTCCAGTCGCCTGCAGCGAAGGTCGGAAGGATCGCCTTGGTCATCTCATGCGCATCCGCCGACACCGGCATCTTGCCGGCGAGCATTCGGCGCAGGAAAGCGGCCTGCTCGACAGGCGAGATTTCGAGCGAGGAATTTATCCAGGATTGCGTGAGCCCATTGTCCGTGCCGGCATCGCCCGAGACATCTTTGTTGCCATAGCCGAATTTCGACACATAGCCGGCAAGCTTTTCGGCGCCGAGCCGCCGCGTGATCTCGCGCGAATACCAGACGATGGAATCGCGTTCCCAGATCGTCGGGTCGACGGTCTTTCGGTCGCGCTTCACGGCGTTGAACTCGGGCTTGTAGTCCCAGCTCGGCGTGTGCTGGTCGCTCAGGATTCCGGCATCATAGCCGATCAGCGCCAGAGGCACCTTGAAGGTGGACGCCGGGCTGACGCGCTGGTCGCACACACCATCCTGGTAAAGCGTCGCGCCGCTCGTCGCATCCTGGATCAGCGTGCAGTGGATGTCCTCGAGCGGTGCCGATTGCGCCCGCATCGGCAGGCCGAGCATCCAAGCCAGAAGGAACAAAATAACGGCGATAAAGAAGGGGTAGCGGTCCATCTGGCGCATGCGAAGCTCACTCTTGGAAGGAATTGCGGAGAGCGGCTTAGCGAGGCGTCTTGTCTCGATTTTGTCTCAAATTCGCAGTGTTTGTGCAGGCTGTCGTTAACCCTACCGGATCGTAAACGAAGCCGCGAAAACGCCGATGCGATCAGCCGTCGGCCTCACGGCTTTTCCTGCCGATCCGCCAGTAGCGCCACGGCATGAACCAGACATAGCGCGCCGCAAGCGTCTCCGGCACCCGGTCGATGCCATGCGTCCCGAAAGGCCCGCAGCGAGAAACCCGGAACAGCGCCATCCAGCCGCCGGCCCACAGGCCATGGCGGGCGATCGCTTCATGCGCGTATTCGGAGCAGGTCGGCAGATGCCGGCAATTGTTGCCGACGAAGCCGGAGAGCGTCAGTTGGTAGAGACGCACGAGCGACGTGCCGAGTAGACGGCCCGGCGTCTTGCGCCAGGGTCCCGCCCAGTTGCGCCCGCGCTGGATAGGCCGGGCGCTGTGCATATGCCCATCGTGGTCAGCCAGCCGTTTTACTCCGCAGTGTTTCGCTGCGCGATAGATGTGGGCTGCGGACCCCGAACGCAATGTTCTTTTGCCATCATGGCCTGGTGCGGCGGATGGGATGCCTGTCGGTCCACGGTGCATGATGCAAGGAAGCATCTGAATGATCACGGCAACAGCGGCTGCGCGAGGCTTCGCCACGCCACTGAAAGGTGGCTATCCGCATGACGTCGTTCAAAATGGCCAGGAACTGGTTCATGGCAGTGCTCCTTTGGGCACTGATTAGACTGCCGCTGGCCTTCGTCTTCAAACGAGTATAATTTCCGCATCGGATAACTTGAGGTTATGCGAGAATGAAGCGTGGCCGGCTGCCATTGACGGCGCTGAGAAGCTTCGAAACCGCCGGCCGGCACTTGAGCTTCAGCCGCGCGGCCGAGGAGCTCTATGTCTCGCAGGCTGCGATAAGCCGGCAGATCCGTGAGCTCGAAGCCTTCCTCCGTCAGCCGCTGTTTCTCCGCCTCCATCGCCGCGTCGAACTGACCGATGCCGGCCGCCGGCTGCTCGACCAACTAGTGAGGAGCTTCGACGACATCGACCGGGTGCTGTCGGAACTGGCGACCACGCCGGCGCAGTCGATGGTGCGCGTTAGCGTCGAACCCTCGCTTGCCGCGGTATGGCTGGTGCCGCGGCTCAACCGCTTTCGCCAGTTGCGTCCCGATATCGATGTCTCCCTGGACGTCGATCCGAGATTGATCGAGTTCCGCAGCGACCAGCCTGAGCTTGCCTTGCGCTTCAGCCCGCGCGCGACCTCGTGGCCGCGCAGCGATGCCGAGCGCCTGGCCTCGACCGTCGATTCACCCGTCCTGTCGCCGGCGCTGCTGGCATCCGGCCCTCCTTTGGACAAGCCGGTCGACCTTCGCCGCTACACGCTGCTGCATGAGGAAAATCGCCAGAGCTGGGCGCGCTGGTTCGAGGCGGCGGGAGTGCCGGCCGACGCGGTGCCCGCGCGCGGCCCGATGCTCGCCGACGCCTCGCTCTCGAAGCAGGCGGCATTGCTCGGCCATGGCGTGGCGCTCGGCGATCTCTTGCAGATCGGCGACGAACTCGCCTCCGGCGCGCTGGTCAAGCCGTTCGACATCGACGTCGCGTCGGGCGCCTACTGGCTGGTGGCGAGAAATTTGCGGGATCTTTCCGAGCCGGCCACGGCTTTTGCCGACTGGATAAGAGGCGAGTTCGCCGCGACAAGGGGAGCGATTTAGGCGCTTGTGATCAAGCCGCCTGTCCGGCGCGCTTCTTCTCGATCTGGCCGATCGCGTCGACCACCGCGTCGAAGGTCAGCATGGTCGAGGCGTGGCGCGCCTTGTAGTCGCGCACCGGCTCCAAATATTTGAGGTCGGCGAAGCGGCCCTCCGGAGGCGCGCCGTTTTCTTTCAGCATTTTAAGCATGATGTCGCGCACCGCGCGCAGTTCATCGGCGTTCGCGCCGATCACATGCCGGGCCATGATCGAGGAGGAGGCCTGTCCGAGCGCGCAGGCCTTCACGTCATGGGCGAAATCGGTCACCACATCGCCGTCCATTTTCAAGTCGACGGTGACGGTGGAGCCGCACAATTTGGAATGCGCCCGAGCGGTCGCGTCGGGGTGGTCGAGCCGGCCGATCCGCGCGATATTTCCGGCGAAGCCCAGAATTTTCGCATTGTAGACATCGTCGATCATATTTTTCCAATCCGTCGCCGCCGAGTGAACAGGCTTTGCCGCTGTTGCGTCTTCCTTTCGCTCTGCACGAGCATATATAATGCTGGCAGCCGGGCATCGACAAGGCAACCTCAAGCCATTGTCATTGCTCATCTGTTCACGCCGCTTGCGGGCTGGAAACCGGGCGAGTTTCACCCGAAAGGTCGTGGTCCGTTCAACTCGTCCCACCTTTGAGTGGGACTACGGGAGACGCCTTTTATGGATGCCGTCATCAAGAAACTCATGCCCCCTTCCTCCTATATGGAGAAGCCCGTCACGGACCGGCCGAGCGAGGCCGAGGTCGAGGCCGCCGTGCGCACGCTTTTGCGCTGGACCGGCGACAACCCGGATCGCGAGGGCCTTGTCGACACGCCGAAGCGTGTCACCAAGGCCTTCCGCGAGATGTTCAATGGCTACGATATGTGCCCGGCCGAAGAACTTGGCCGCACTTTCGAGGAAGTGGCCGGCTATGACGATCTCGTGATCGTCAGGGACATCAAGTTCCACTCCCATTGCGAGCACCACATGGTGCCGATCATCGGCAAGGCGCATGTCGGCTACCTGCCGGACGGCAAGGTTGTCGGCCTGTCCAAGATCGCGCGCGTCGTCGACATCTTCGCGCATCGCCTGCAGACGCAGGAAGCGATGACGGCGCAGATCGCCGGCGTCATCCAGGATGTGCTCAACCCGCGCGGCGTCGCGGTCATGATCGAGGCCGAGCATATGTGCATGGCCATGCGCGGCATCCGCAAGCAGGATTCGACCACGCTCACCTCGACCTTCACCGGCGTCTTCAGGGACACACCGGAGGAACAGGTGCGCTTCGTCACCATGGTCCGCAGCTGATCGCCGGCCATCACCTCCCAAAGGCGGGTTGAGGTTCAGGTCCGGCTGAGTCGAAAGTGGTGGTTTCCGGGAACCGGAGCGGAGCGTACTTAGAGTATGTGAGCTTCGGAAGCGCGGGAGGCTGCCATGTGCAAGCCGGCCCGCCTGAGTATCAACACGTCTTTAAATCAAACAAGGACCGCCGATGTCGGCAGTGCAATTTCCCAAAGCTCCAGCAGACAAGAAGGCGCTGGAGGAAGGCACCGTCCTTTCTCCGCGCTTCGATGCCGCCGGCCTCGTTACCGTGGTCGTCACCGACGCCGGCGACCGCATGCTTTTGATGGTCGCGCATATGAACGCCGAGGCATTGGCGCTGACGCTGGAAACCGGCATCGCGCACTACTGGTCGCGTTCGCGCAATGCGCTCTGGAAGAAGGGCGAGACCTCGGGCAATTTCCAGCACGTCGTCGAGATGCGCACGGATTGTGACCAGGACGCGATATGGTTGAGCGTCAAAGTATTGGGCCACGACGCAACTTGTCACACTGGCAGACGTTCCTGCTTTTATCGGACGGTGGGGCTCAGCGACGGCAAGGCGACGCTTGCCGACGATGGCAGCAAGCCGCTGTTCGATGCGGACCAGACGTATCGGAAGCCGGTGTGAACCATTCAATATTCACAAACCACTCATATTCACTATTCTCAAACATCCTTGGTGTAGAAGGGATACGGGACAAGGGGAGATCATGATGCTCGAATGGGCGTCATTGCGCAGCAAACCTGACGTTCAGGAAGCCAACGGCCCTGCATCGTCCGGCGGTGTGCCCGACCCGAAGTCGGCGAAGAAGACAGGCATCTCGCTGGCGCTCGGCGGTGGGTGCGCCCGGGGCTGGGCCCATATCGGCGTGCTGCGCGCACTGGACGAAGCCGGCATCGAAGTATCGATGATCGCCGGCACCTCGATCGGCGCGCTGGTCGGCGGCTGCTATATCGCCGGCAAATTGGACGAGCTTGAAGAGTTTGCCAGGAGCCTCACCAAGCGGCGCCTCTTCGGGCTCCTCGATCTCAATCTGCGCGGCAGCGGCCTGTTCGGTGGCATGAAGCTCGATGCACGGCTGCGCGAGCACATGGCCGGCATTCGTTTCGAGGACCTGACAAAGCCGTTCGTCGCCGTCGCTTCCGAAATCCGCACCGGCCACGAGATCTGGCTGTCGAACGGGTCGCTGATCACCGCCATGCGCGCATCCTATGCGCTGCCCGGCGTCTTCGAGCCGGTGAACTGCAACGGCCGCATGCTGGTTGACGGCGCCCTGGTCAATCCGGTGCCGGTCTCGGTTTGCCGCGCCTATGAGCAGCCGCTCGTCGTGGCGGTAAACCTCCATTACGACCTGTTCGGACGCGCCGCGGTCATCAAGCATAGCGCGGGTGAGCTTGTCATTGAGAACGACGCGCCGCGTCCCGGCCAGGTCAATCCTCAGTATCAGCCCCACCAGACCCGTCTCGGCATCACCGGCATCATGGTCGAGGCCTTCAACATCATCCAGGACCGGATTTCGCGCGCAAGGCTCGCCGGCGATCCGCCTGATATGTCGCTGCAGCCGAAGCTCAGCCATATCGGCCTGACCGAGTTCCATCGCGCCGACGAGGCGATCCGCCTCGGCTATCAGGCGACGATGTCGCAGATCAGCGAATTGACGAGGCTGCAGACGGTGCTCGCCTGAGTTTCCTTTTGCGCAATTCCGGACGGAAACCGCTTCACACTTTTCCTGGAATTGCTTCAAGCAACCGCGGCATCCGTGATGCGGAATTGCACCGTCCGGTTGCCGTTCCAGTAATTGCCCGACAGCGAACCGGCGACATGCACGGTCTTTCCCCTGTTCTTGAACAGGAATTCGCCGAGTGCGGTGTCGACGGCGCGGAATGCGATCGCCTGGAGGTTGCCGCCGCTTTGCGACCGCAGGTCGGCGCGGATGTGGTTGGTGCCGATCGGCCGCGCGTCGGTGAGCCGGTGGCGCGGCAGCACGAACACCGGCGCGATGTGCCCGGCGCCGAACGGGCCGGCTTTCTCCAGCGCGTCGAGAAGGGAAAGCGTCGCGCCCTCGGCGGCTAAAGCGCCGTCGATCGCCAAGCTCTCCTCGCTTTGCAGCCGGAACACGTCCGCCGCTGCGCGTTCCTCGAAGAAGGCTCTGAGCGCGCCGAGCTTGGCCCGCTCGACGGTGATGCCCGCCGCCATGCCGTGGCCGCCGCCCTTGACGATCAGCCCGGCCTCGGCCGCCTCGCGCACCAGCCGGCCGAGATCGAAACCGGAGACCGAGCGCCCTGAGCCGGTGCCGATGCCGTTGGCGTTGAAGGCAATCGCGAAAGCCGGGCGGCGCGCATGCTCCTTGAGCCGCGAGGCCAAGAGCCCGACGATGCCCGGGTGCCAGCTGTTGCTGGCTGTGACGACGATGGCCGGACCGTTGCCGCCGGCAAGCTCGGCATCGGCTTCGGCGCGCGCCTGCGCCAGCATCTCCATTTCCATCTGCTGCCGTTCCTGGTTGAGGCGGTCGAGCGTCTCGGCAATGCTTGCGGCCTCGACCGGATCGTCGGTGGCCAAAAGCCGGCTGCCAAGCGCGGCATCGCCAATGCGCCCGCCGGCATTGATGCGCGGCCCGATCAGATAGGCGAGATGGAAGGTATTGATCGGCTCGCCGATGCGCGAGACCCGCGCAAGGGCCGCCAGCCCCTCATTCTTCTGCTGGCGCGCCACCTGCAGCCCCTTGACCACGAAAGCGCGGTTCACGCCGGTAAGCGGCACCACGTCGCACACCGTCGCCAGCGCGACCAGGTCGAGCAGCGAAAGCAGATCGACCGGCGCGGCGTTCGGCAACTTCTCGCGCAGCACCTTCGCCGTCTGCACCAGGCAGAGGAAAACCACGCCGGCGGCGCAAAGATACCCCTGCCCCGAAAGGTCGTCCTCCCGGTTCGGATTGACCACCGCATCGGCCGCCGCCGGCAGCGCGCCGCCGACCTGGTGATGGTCGAGCACCACGACATCGGCGCCGGCTTCTCTGGCCGCCTCGACCGATGCGGCGCTGTTGGTGCCGCAGTCGACCGTGACGATAAGCTTCGCGCCGCGTGAGATCAGCTCGCGCATGGCTTCCGGATTGGGGCCGTAGCCTTCGAAGATGCGATCCGGAATATAGATTTCGGACGGCACCGAGAAATGCGCAAGAAAGCGCTTCAGCAGCGCCGACGAAGCCGCGCCGTCGACATCGTAGTCGCCGAAGATCGCCACCTTTTCGCCGGCCACGATGGCATCCGCCAGCCGCGCCGCCGCCTTTTCCATGTCGGTCAGCGAGGCAGGATTCGGCAAAAGCTCGCGGATGGTCGGATCGAGGAAGCGCTCGGTCTGCTCGACCGTCACGCCGCGTCCGGCGAGCACCCGCGCGACGATGTCCGGCACCCCATGGCCCTGCGCGATGGCCAAGGCAGCCATGTCCTGCCGCTCGGTCAGCCGATGCTCCCAGGAGACACCGGTCGCCGACTGCCTGACATCGAGGAAGAACCGTCTTTCGCCCGTCACGCGAGGCGCCGTCTGCACATCATCCCTTGGCAGATATCAATATGCGACGGCGGTAGCAATTCCAGGAAAGCGGGCAACTAAAGGAAACTGTGGAACGGTTTTCCGTCCGCAATTGCGTCGAAGGGGCCCACGCTGCACGGAATCAAAATTTTTCCAGATCCTGGTGACGCGCCCTGATCTCGCGCACGGTGCGCGAGGACGAGCGCAGCACGATGGTGTGGGTGGTAATGAAGGTGCGGCCGAACTTCACCCCGTCGAGCAAATTGCCGTCTGTGACACCGGTTGCCGCAAACAGGACGTCGCCGCGTGCCATGTCCTGCGCGCGATAGACCCGCTTAGGATCCGAAATGCCCATCTTTTCGGCCCGCGCCACCTTCTCCGGCGTATCGAGGATCAGCCGGCCCTGCATCTGCCCACCGGTGCAGCGGAGCGCCGCCGCGGCCAGCACCCCTTCCGGCGCGCCGCCGGTGCCGAGATAGATGTCGATGCCGGTCTCGTCCGGATCGGTGGTGTGAATGACGCCTGCGACGTCGCCGTCGCCGATCAGCCGGATCGCTGCACCAGTGGCGCGCACGGCGTCGATCAGCTTGGTGTGGCGCGGCCGGTCGAGGATGCAGGCGGTGATGTCGGACACCGCGACGCCCTTGGCCTTGGCGAGGTTGGCGATGTTCTCGACCGGCGGCGCATCGATGTCGATGATCCCCTCGGCATAGCCCGGACCGATGGCGATCTTGTCCATGTAGACGTCGGGCGCGAACAGCAGGCTGCCTTTTTCCGCGATGGCGATGACGGCGAGCGCATTGGGCAGGTTCTTGGCGCAGATCGTCGTGCCTTCGAGCGGATCGAGCGCAATGTCGACGGCGAGACCTTTGCCGGTGCCGACCTCTTCGCCGATATAGAGCATCGGCGCCTCGTCGCGCTCGCCCTCGCCGATCACCACGGTGCCCTTGATGGCGAGCCGGTTGAGCTCCTGGCGCATGGCATCGACCGCGACCTGGTCGGCGGCCTTCTCGTCACCGCGACCGCGCAGCCTCGCGGCGGCGACCGCGGCCCGTTCGGTGACGCGCACGACTTCCATTGTGAAGATACGGTCGAGGCCGGTTGCGATGTTCTGGGCCATGTTCATAAATGGGCATTCCTCGTTGGTACTGCACCGGGCCTCCCGCCAGAGGCGCGCTTCTTCTGGCAAAGCTCCATGACAACGGCAAGACTTGCCCTGGCAATTTTTGAAATTGCAGTAATATCAATCGATTGAAGGCGAATTGTGACTAAGCATGTCTCCCGAAAGTGGGAACCGGTTTCGGGCCGAAGGCATGCGTCAAATCAAAATTAGCGCTATTCCGCCCGCTCGATGCGGATCACCTGCGGCTTGTCGGTCAGATGGCCGTCCTTGGTGACACCTTCGACCGCCTTGCGCACCGCGGCTTCCGTCGTCTCGTGGGTGACAAGGATCACCGTCTTCTGCGCCTCGATTTCCGGCCCAGCTGCTTGCTGCACGATCGATTCCAGCGAAATGTCGTTGTCGGCCATGCGTTTGGCGATCGCGGCGAAGACGCCGATGCGGTCATGCACGGTAAGGCGGATGAAATAGCCGCCGGCATGGCTGCGCATCTGTGCCTTCTTGTAGGGCTTCAATTCCTTCGCCGGCCAGCCGAAGACCGGCCCGTGCTGGAAGCCCGGTCGGCTCTTGGCGATGTCGGCGATGTCGCCGACCACCGCCGAAGCCGTGGCGTTGCCACCCGCGCCGGGACCCGAGAGCAAGAGCTCGCCCAGAATGTCGGTCTCGATCGCCACCGCATTGGTGACGCCGTGCACTTGCGCGATGACCGATGCCGTCGGCACCATGGTCGGGTGCACGCGCTGCTCGATGCCGCTGTCTGTGCGCTGGGCGACGCCGAGCAGCTTGATGCGGTAGCCGAGCTCGGCCGCCGCGCGGATGTCGGCCTGGGTGATGTTGGAGATGCCTTCCATATAGATGTCGTTGGCGGCGATCCTCGTGCCGAAGGCAAGGCTGGTCAGGATCGACAGCTTGTGCGCCGTGTCGTGGCCCTCGATGTCGAAGGTCGGGTCGGCTTCGGCATAGCCCAGCCGCTGCGCGTCCTTGAGGCAGGCGTCGAAGGAGATGCCTTCGGCCTCCATGCGGGTCAGGATGTAGTTGCAGGTGCCGTTGAGGATGCCGAAGACGCGGGTGACCTGATTGCCGGCCATCGCCTCGCGCATCGTCTTGATGACCGGTATGCCGCCGGCCACGGCCGCCTCGTAGTTGAGCAGCACGCCCCTCTTCTCGGCGATCTCAGCGAGCTGCACGCCATGCTTGGCCAAGAGCGCCTTGTTGGCGGTGACGACATGGCGGCCGGCCTCGAGCGCCGCCTTCACCGATGCCCGCGCTGGTCCCTCGTCGCCGCCGATCAATTCGACAAAGACATCGATGTCGGCTCTCTCGGCCATCTGCGCGGCGTCGTCGAACCATTTGGCGGCGCTGAGATCGACGCCGCGGTCGCGCTTCGGGTCGCGCGCCGAGACGGCGGTGACGACGATGTCGCGGCCGCACTGGCGGGTGAGTTCGGCGGCCTTTTCGTTGAGCACGCACGCCACCGAGGCGCCCACCGTGCCAAGGCCGGCAATTCCAACACGCAACGCTTCAGCCATGTCCGGCGACGCCCCTCAAAGATCGATCGGTGTGATGTGCGGCAAGCTTATCGGTGGGCCGAAAGCGGCACAACATTGTTGGGCTGCTTGGCGGTCGCGGCCAGGAAGCGCTTGATGTTGCGCGCCGCTTGCCTGATCCGGTGCTCGTTCTCGACCAGCGCCACGCGGACGAAGTCGTCGCCGTGCTCGCCGAAGCCGATGCCCGGCGCCACCGCCACGTCGGCATGCTCGATGAGCAGCTTGGAGAATTCGAGCGAGCCGAGCTGGCGGAACTGCTCCGGGATTGGCGCCCAAGCGAACATCGAGGCCGCGGGCGCGGGAATGGTCCAGCCGGCGCGGGTAAAGGAATCGACCATTACGTCGCGCCGCTTGTGGTAGACCTCGCGCACCTCCTCGATATCGGCGCCGTCGCCGTTCAGCGCATGCGCCGCCGCCACCTGGATCGGCGTGAAGGCGCCGTAGTCGAGATAGGACTTGACCCGGGTCAGCGCCGCGATCAGCCGCTCGTTGCCGACCGCGAAACCCATGCGCCAGCCGGGCATGGAGAAGGTTTTCGACATCGAGGTGAACTCGACGCAGACGTCGATCGCGCCCGGCACCTGCAGCACCGAGGGCGGCGGGTTGCCGTCGAAATAGATCTCCGAATAGGCAAGATCGGACAGGATGATGATGTCGTTCTTCTTCGCGAAGGCGACCACGTCCTTGTAGAAATCGAGCGAGGCGACCAACGCGGTCGGGTTCGACGGGTAGTTGAGGATCAGCGCCAGCGGCTTCGGGATCGAGTGGCGGATGCCGCGCTCGACCGCCGGGATGAAGCCGTCATCGGGCTCCACCTGCAGCGAGCGGATGACGCCGCCCGACATGATGAAGCCGAAGGCGTGGATCGGATAGGTCGGATTGGGGCACAGGATGACGTCGCCGGGCGCGGTGATCGCCTGCGCCATGTTGGCGAAGCCCTCCTTCGAACCCAGCGTCGCCACCACTTGCGTGTCGGGATTGAGCTTCACGCCGAAGCGGCGCTGGTAGTAGGCGGCCTGGGCGCGGCGCAGGCCCGGAATGCCGCGTGAGGAGGAATAGCGATGCGTGCGCGGGTCGCGCACCACTTCGCATAATTTGTCGACGATGGCCTTCGGCGTCGGCAGGTCCGGATTGCCCATGCCAAGGTCGATGATGTCGGCTCCGCGCGAGCGGGCGCTGGCCTTCAGCCGGTTGACCTGCTCGAACACATAAGGCGGAAGCCGGCGGACCTTGTGAAATTCTTCCATTGGAGTTCCAGACGGTGAAAGTTTCGGCGCGCGATATAGACCTAATTGCAGTTAGGGTCGAGGGCGGGATCGCATTTGGCCTCGATCTGCTTCAGCGTGTCGTCGCCATGCGTCCTGGCGAGCGTGCTGAGCGCGGCCGTGTCGGGGGCTGGTTTCGCGCTGCCGCCCTTGGCAAGCTGCGCCTGCTGCTCGGCCTTGAGCTCGCCGAGCCTGGCGGCGGTCTCTTCCTTGGACAGTTGCTTGGCGGCCACCTGCGGCCGAATGTTGAGGTTCGGATAGGAGCCGGTGTCCTTCGGTCCCGCGGTCAGCGCCGTCGGCGCCGAATTGTTGGTGTTGCTGGTGGCGCAACCGCCCGTAAGCAACGGCGCGCACAGCACCGCGGCCGCGACAGCGATGCGGCAAATCGAACCGACGCCGAGAAAATAAGTCCCGCCAACATTAATCGTCATATTGTTTTCCTGGCAGCCGGGTTAGAGCGTGTTGGACCCGGTCAGATGTCCCATGGTAATATGTCAAGAAAACGCTCCGGGAGGAACCCCGCGAACCATGTCCAAAGCGCCCGATTCGGACAAAGCGGAAAATGGCGGACCTTCGACCGTCGAGCAATATCTGGTGAAAGACCCCGAGCGTTTCGCGTTGAACATGGCGCGCATGATCGAGCAGGCCGGCAAGGCAGCCTCCGCCTGGGCCGAGCCGCGCGAGAAGGGTGAGGTGCGCGACCATGTCGCCGAGCCCGTGGTCGACATGGTCAAGACCTTCTCCAAGCTCTCGGAATACTGGCTGGCCGATCCGCAGCGCGCTTTGGAAGCGCAGACGCGGCTCTTCGCCGGCTACATGACGGTCTGGGCGAACGCCATCCAGAGGGTCAGCCCCAACGCCGAAGCCCCCGAGGACGCGGTCAAGCCCGAGCGCGGCGACAAGCGCTTCCAGGACCCGGAATGGGGCCGCAACGCCTTCTTCGATTTCCTGAAGCAGGCCTATCTCGTCACCTCGCGCTGGGCCGCGGACCTCGTCGAGCATGCCGAGGGCCTGGACGAGCACACCCGCCACAAGGCGAGCTTCTACGTCAAGCAGGTCTCCAACGCGATCGCGCCGTCGAATTTCATCCTGACCAATCCGGAACTGTTCCGCGAGACCGTCGCCTCCAACGGCGAGAACCTGGTGCGCGGCATGAAGATGCTGGCCGAGGACATCGCCGCCGGCAGGGGCGACCTGAAGCTGCGCCAGGCGGATTACGCGCCATTCGAGATCGGCAAGAACATCGCCACGACGCCCGGCAAGGTGATCGGCCGCAGCGACGTCGCCGAGATCATCCAGTACGACCCGGCGACGGAGACGGTGCTGAAGCGCCCCCTGCTCGTCTGCCCGCCCTGGATCAACAAATACTACATTCTCGACCTCAACCCGCAGAAATCCTTCATCCGCTGGGCGATCGAGCAGGGCCACACGGTCTTCGTCATCTCCTGGATCAACCCGGACGAGCGCCACGGCGCCAAGGGTTGGGAGGCCTATATCCGCGAAGGCCTGCAGTTCGGCCTCGACATGGTCGAAAAGGCGACCGGCGAGAAGGAGGTCAATTCGATCGGCTATTGTGTCGGCGGCACGCTGCTGGCGGCGGCACTTGCGCTTCTGGCGCAAGAAGGCGACCACCGCATCAAATCGGCGACCTTCTTCACCACCCAGGTCGACTTCACCTATGCCGGCGACCTGAAGGTTTTCGTCGACGAGGACCAGGTTGCCGCGGTCGAGCGCTCGATGAGCGAGAAGGGCTATCTCGAAGGCACCAAGATGGCGACCGCCTTCAACATGCTGCGCTCCGGCGACCTGATCTGGCCCTATGTCATCAACAACTACATGCGCGGCAAGGACCCCCTGCCCTTCGACCTGCTCTATTGGAACGCCGATTCGACCCGCATGGCGGCGGCCAACCATTCCTTCTATCTGCGCAATTGCTATCTCGAGAACAATCTCTCGCGCGGCACGATGGAGCTTGCCGGCCGCACCGTCTCGCTGGCCGACATCACGATCCCCGTGTACAACCTGGCCACGAAAGAGGACCACATCGCGCCGGCGCTCTCGGTGTTCCTCGGCTCGCGCTATTTCGGCGGCGACGTCGAATACGTCATGGCGGGCTCCGGCCACATCGCCGGCGTCGTCAATCCGCCGGCGGCGCATAAATACCAGTTCTGGACGGGCGGCAGACCGGTGGGCGATTTCAACACCTGGTTCGCTGGGGCGCACGAGCATGCTGGTTCGTGGTGGACGCACTGGCAGCACTGGATCGAAAGCCAGGACAATGTGCATGTGCCGGCCCGCAAACC
Source organism: Mesorhizobium shonense (assembly GCF_040545255.1). Classification (NCBI taxonomy): domain Bacteria; kingdom Pseudomonadati; phylum Pseudomonadota; class Alphaproteobacteria; order Hyphomicrobiales; family Phyllobacteriaceae; genus Mesorhizobium; species Mesorhizobium shonense. The sequence goes on along the minus strand of NZ_JBEPLM010000008.1, from coordinate 279,800 downwards.
GGGCAAGCGTATGAAAACCTTGGGCGATGCGCCGGGCACCTATGTCAAGGTGCGTGTGTAACGGACTGTAATGTCTGGTGAGTTGACGGCCCGCCAAAACAGGGCGAAATGGTTGCGTTAATCGTTTTCGCAGCCTCGGTTCGCCTTCAGACGCAGCATAAATCCGAGGCTTGCGGATTGACGCATATCCCGTTTCCGGTTCGGGAACAGGAGGTCGTCGCCAGGGGCACTGGAGCGCCACGGCGATGATGAACGGACCGGATACTGAGGGGGAATTCTATTTTGAAACCAGCAGGTTGGCGTCTCGCGCGAAGGGAAAGCCGCAGCATTGTGGCAGCGCTTTTCTCCGTGCTTCTGGCCTCCTGCACCTCGACCGGCGACCCGACGATGTCGGTCGTCACGCCGGCCTACAATTCAACCGCCACCGAGATGAGCGCGGCGTCCGGCGCCACGGCGGCGGCCTCGGCCGATTCGACCCAGCAGGTGGCGTCGGCCACCCCGGAGACGGCATCGACCGTGATGAGCGAGGACGACAAGCCGCTGCCGGAAAAGATTGCTTATGTGCCGGAGACCCGGCCCGGTGCCGCCGCTTTCCCCGCCGTCGCCGTGCCTGACGGCGCCAACACGATTGCAGGCAACACGCCGCAACCGCTGGTACAGCCGGCGCAGACGACCGACGAGACGAAAGCCGCCGCCGAGAAGGTCGCTGCCGGCGACGCTACTGCGGTCGCATCGCAAGCGCAGGCGACCACGCAAGCCATGAACAATGGCGTCTATGTCACGGCGGGCGAGCCTCAGCAGCAGCCGATCGCCGCGCCGAAGAAGGGCCTGTTCGCCTCGCTGTTCAGCACCACGCCGGCTTCCGCGGCGCCCGCGCCGCTGATCAACAACGCGCGCTCCGGCGACCAGCCTGCCGCCCAGGGCAAGACCACGCCGCCGCCTGCCAAGCCGATCGTGACGCTCGCCTCCGCGACGCCGGGCGACAAGCCGGTGCAGCTCGCGTCCCTCGGCGACGATAGCGGCAACCACATCACCGGCGCCGATGCCTTGCCCGGCGTGCGCCAGACGGCGCTGTTCGAGATCAAGCGCAAGTCCGGCATCGACGACGAAAGCGACGTCGACCTCAACGAGGACGAAGGCGGCGGCTCCTATCAGGTGGCGTCCGCCGCCGGCATGGCGAGGCTCGCGCCCAACGGCCTCTTGAAGCAAAACGAAAGCGTCGACGTCGCCTGCCTCAAGCCGTCGCTGGTGCGCGTGCTGAAGACGATCGAGGGCCATTTCGGCCGCAAGATGGTCGTCACCTCCGGCTATCGCGATCCCTCGCGCAACCGCCGCGCCAACGGTGCCAAGAACTCGCTGCACATGTACTGCGCCGCCGCCGACATCCAGTTGCCCGGCGTCTCCAAGTGGGAGCTGGCGAGCTATGTACGCTCGATGCCCGGCCGCGGCGGCGTCGGCACCTACTGCCACACCGAATCGATCCACGTCGACGTCGGCCCCGAGCGCGACTGGAACTGGCGCTGCCGCCGGCGCGGCGGCGGTGGTGACGGCTGAGCCTCGACAGTCGGCGGCCCACCGCCTTCGTTGCGACGAACCTCGCAGTGCCAAACGTTGGCGATTAGCCGAAGCCCCTCCGAACTTCGTCATCCACGGGCGAAGCGAACGCGAAGACCCGAGGATCCATTCCGTGATCTTGGCCGAAGAATGCAGCCGAGCAGAATTCTGCACCGCTGCAACGCTTCTAGGTAACGGAATGGATTCTATGGTCTGCGCCGCGTCGCTACGCTCCTTGCTCCGCCATAGAATGACGACCTCGAGTGGCGTTCCAGCCAATCTCCAAGGATGCACGAGCAACTGGGCGCCGCAAACCGTGTCATGACTCGCCAAAATCGTCCTTTTTGCCACGCTTGAAAAAAGTTGTCGCATGTGGCTGCGCATGGGTTGCCGGTTGCGAACAACGCAATTATAAGCCGCTTCGTCTGAGCGCGCCCATCGTCTAGCGGTTAGGACACCGCCCTTTCACGGCGGTAACAGGGGTTCGATTCCCCTTGGGCGTACCAGATTTTTCCACGAGAATACGAAATCGACAACGGGCACGAGATCATCTGTATCGAGTGTAGGCGAAAACACGCCGTTAACCTCGTTCGCAAGTGGCAGTATGTCGGCCTCAACCCGAAAGGGTAGAATTATACACGCTCTCAGCCGTGGAGGCGCGGAGATGAACTTGGCCCGGATAGCGCTCTTGTGCACGGCCATGATCAGCCTGGCAGGACTGCAGGCTGTCCGTGCTGAGGATCAGCCTGCTACCCAAAGCGGTGAAGCGGCGCAAGAACAGCCGGCAGTGCACTGCGAGGGGCAAAATTGCCTGCCCCCGAAGGACAACCCTGTCCAGGAGTGCAAGGGGCAAGATTGCACGCCGGCGCCAGCAACTGACAAACCGCCGGCTCCGGTGATTGAACAGGTCAAATAAGCAACCTCAATGGCGCCGATTCCATTAGGAAACGGCGTCGAAAACCACCGTCTGCAGCAACCCTCCCCCCTGCCGGTTCTCCAGCCTGATCGTCCCGCCATAGCGCTCGATGATCTCCTTGGCGATCGCAAGCCCCAATCCCGCCCCTGGAATGAACTGCGTGCGCGCCGGATCGGCCCGGAAGAATGGCTCGAACGCCTTATTCAAGAGGTCCGGCGGGATGCCGGGGCCACGGTCGGCGATGGTGAGAACCGCCTGGCCGTTCAGCGCGGTAAGCGCGACGACGCAGCCCCTGCCATGCGTGGCGGCATTGACGATCAGGTTGCGCAGCGCGCGGCGCAGGCCGAGCGCCCCGGCCTTGACCGAGACCCAGTCGAGGTGGTCGATCGACACCGCATGACCGAGGGACGTCATCTCGGTCTCGATATCGCGGATCAGCCTGTCCAGTTCCACCGCCTCCACCGCGTCCTGGTTCACCTCCTCGCGCACCAGGCGGATGGCGCTGTCGGCGATGCGGTCGAGCTCGTCGAGATCGTGCAGCCATTTCTCGCGGTCCTCGTCGAGAAATTCGGCGCGCAGCCGCATCCTGGTCATCGGCGTCCTGAGGTCGTGGCCGGCAGCCGCGACCAGGCGCATGCGGCTTTCCATGGTGGTTTTCAGCCTGGCAGAGAGCTGGTTGAGGGCGTGCGCGGTGGCCCTGACCTCTGCGGATCCCTCCTCCGGAACCGTCGCCAGCACGCCGTCCGGGCCGATCTTGCCGACCGCGGTCTCCAGCATTTCGAGCGGGCGCACCAGCACCGCTGTGAAATAGATCGCGACGCCAGTGGCGCCGAGCACGATGAGGATGATCCAGCCCGAGAGCACGAACCAGGCATCCCTCGGCGGGCCGAAGTCCGGCACGTCGACGATCATCCATCGATTACCGGGCAGCGAGACCGAGGCGACCATGCCGGGCCGGTCCGGATTGCGGCTGACGATAGCCGAAAGGTCCAGGCCGTCGCGATGCAGGATTTCGTTGAGCACCTGCGTGTGCTTGGGGTCCTCGAAACCGTCGGCGCGATGGTCGCTGACGGTGATCGGGGCCGCGCCGGCGCCCGCCGGATGGCCAGGAACCAGCTGCACCATCAGCTGGATCTGGCGCGCGACTGGCCCCATGCTCCGTTCAGGGGAAGGCCCGCCCAGCACCTTGATGGCGACGATCGTGGCGAGCCCGACGACGCCGACGATCGAGACCACCAGCAGGACGATCAGCCGCCTGCGCAGCGACCTCATGGTTCGGTCTCCGCGGTTTCGACGCGCGCGGTGAGCTGATAGCCGCCATTGCGCACGGTCTTGAACAGGTTCTCCTCGCCGGCATCGGCGAATTTCCGCCGCAGCCGGCTCATCAGCACGTCGACGGAGCGCTCGAGCGGATCGCGCTCGCGCCCTTGCGTCAGGTCGAGCAGTTGGTCGCGCGACAACAGCCGCCCGGGCCGGTCGAGAAAGACCTGCAACAGGTCGAATTCCGCACCGGTGAGATCGACGATCTCACCGTCGGTATCCACCACCTTGCGCGTGTCGGGCTCCAGCCGGTAGCCGGCGAAATGGTAGACGCGCACCTTGGGCGGCGCGGCTTCTTCCGGTGCGGAGCGCCTCAGCACCGCGCGGATGCGCGCCGAGAGCTCGCGCGGATTGAACGGCTTGCCGAGATAGTCGTCGGCGCCGAGCTCCAGGCCGATGATGCGGTCGACATCCTCCTTCAGCGCCGTCAGTAGAATGACCGGAATATGCGGCTTGCGGTCGCGCAAGCTGCGGCAGATGTCGAGCCCGGAGCCGTCCGGCAGCATGACGTCGAGCACGATCAGGTCGAACTGGCCGGTGGCGAGCTTTTGCTCGCACTCGCGCCGGTCGGCCGCCACGGAGACTCTGAACCCCTGCCCGTCGAGATAACGCCCGAGCAGCGTCCTGATCTCGCGATCGTCGTCGACGACAAGGATATGGGATTGTGCCTGCATGTCTGCCCGCTTGCCTTTATGCCTGGGATTATAGGGAGAGCCGCCGCCAAGCGGCACGGAAAATTGCAACGGAATGTTTCCGCGGGGACGACGGAAACATTCGGAAACAAATCTCCTTTTTGCGGAAACCTTCGGCAACGCGCCGAAGCAAAGCGGCAAAAAACGCTTCCTATCCTCCCGCCATCCGAAGCGTGAGAAGAAAGGATCACGTCATGCGAAGCAGACTTTTGGCGCTCGGCCTGTTCTCGGTCGCGGCCATCCATCCCGTGCTGGCCGCCCAGCCCGACCCTGGCTCGGCATCCGGTGACGAGGCGCCGGCGATCACCCGGCAGGACGATGCAGGCCCAGGCCCGATGCCCTGGCCCGGCCCGCATGGCCCGATGCGGCACGGCCCGCAGGGGCCGGAGGGTTTCGGCTTCCGCCGCATGGGACCGCCGCCGCCGGAAATGCTTGCCGCCCGGCTTTCGGCGCTCGAAACCCGCATCGGCATCCGCTCCGAGCAGCTCGATGCCTGGCGCGACTACACCAGCGCGCTGCAGGCGGTGCTGGCGCCGCCGCGGTTCGGTCGCGGCCCCGGCGCTCCCGGCGGTCCTGAAGCAGGTGGGTCGCCTCCCCCCGGCGGCCCGGATCAGGCGCAGCGCGACCCCTTCGCCTTCCAGGAGCGACTGGCTGACGAGGTCACCAAACGCGCCGCTTCGGCCGCTAAGCTGAAGGACGCCATTGCCGCGCTGCGCAGCAAGCTGACGCCCGAACAAATCGAAATCCTCGCTTCGGCGGATCGGCCGCTCGGCCCGCCCCCCGGTCCATGGGGCAATCCGCCGGACGATGCAGCCGGCCCCGGAGGTCCGCATGAACATGGCGGGCAGCTCCAGCCACCCCTACCCCGGAATGGCGAGCAACTCTGACCGGCTGCGCCGGCCGGCCCGTTGACTCACCCGTTCACGGGCCGGCCGGTTTTTTTCGAATTGGCAATGCCCCGCGCGGTCGCGACGAGCGCATGGAGAACCAGCATGTGGGAAGCACTGATGATGCTGCGGCTGATCGCATCCGTCGCCCCAAGCTTCCCCATCGGACAGCACGCTCCGCAGCCCATCCTGCCGATCGCCAAGATCAAAGGCGCGATCCGCTTGAGTTTCGCCGGCTATCGCCTCTCGCTGCCGATCCCATCGGAAAACGTCCAAAATCATGATCAGAAGATCGCGTAGGACTCGTTCCTGTGGAGAAAACGTCGCCGCGACGACAATTCGCGGGAGCCATTCCGGTGGCCGGCAAGACACTTGGCTTATCGCCGCTGATCGGCATACTGCCGGCGGTGGGCAATGCGGCCAAGCACTTGACTCTGCCGTCGAGTGCGATTGGCTGACCGGAACGAGCGCGACATGAGCCGCTTCGACGCACTGCTCGACAAGGACCTACCACAAACCAATGGCGCTTCCTTCGATGGCGCTTTGCTTTGCTCGTATCCCCGGTCACCAATGCCCTTCTTGATCAGGTCGAGGGATCGGATCGTGCCGCAACGTTCCTCCATCGCAAACAGCAGCGAAAGATGATGCCGACCATGCGAATTCCATCTAACCAAACTTCCCTGCCGACACGTCGACAAGCAATTTTGGTGGTGCTTGGCTCTGCCCTTCTTCTGGTCGCCTGCTCGCAGGAGAAGAGCCAGGTTCCGCCAGGCATGGGCGGCGTCGGCCGGCCCGAGGTCGGCGTCGTCACGCTTCATCCGCAATCGGTCGCGATCACCGCCGAACTGCCCGGCCGCACCGCGGCCTCCCTCATCGCCGAGGTGCGCCCGCAGGTCGACGGCATCATCCAGCAGCGCCTGTTCCAGGAAGGCGCCGAGGTGGTGCCGGGACAGCCGCTCTACCTCATCGATCCGGCGAGCTACCAGGCAGCCTATGACAGCGCCGTCGCCGCCCAGCAGAAAGCCGAAGCAGCACTTCCCACCGCGCAGGCCAAGTTCGACCGCTATTCCGGATTGCTGAAGCAGAACGTGGTCTCGAAGCAGGATTACGACGATGCTGCCGCGACGCTGAAGCAGGCCCAGGCGGACGTGGCCTCCGCCAAGGCCAGCGTCGAGACCGCGCACATCAGCCTCAACCGCACCTCGATCACTGCGCCGATCGCCGGCCGGATCGACAAATCCACGCTGACGCCTGGAGCGCTGGTTACCGCCAACCAGGAAACGGTGCTGACGACCATTCGCTCGCTCGACCCGATCAATGTCGATGTCACACAGTCCAGCACCAATCTGCTCAACCTGCGCCAGGCGATCAACGAAGGCCGACTGAAGTTCAGCGGGCCCAATGTCAGCGTCAAGCTGAAGCTCGACAACGGCACCATCTATTCGCGTACCGGCAAGCTGGAATTCGCCGGCGCCAATGTCGATCTGTCCACCGGCACCTTCGCGCTCAGAGCCCAATTCCCCAATCCCGACCGCCTGCTGCTGCCCGGCATGTATGTCCGCGCCATCGTCGAGGAAGGTGTCGCCCAAAACAGCTTCCTGGTGCCGCAGCGCGCCGTCAGCCGCAATCCCAAGGGCGAAGCGACGGCAATGGTGGTGAATGCCCAGGGCAAGGTTGAATCGCGCATCGTGAGCGTGCGCAACAGCGTCGGCAACAATTGGCTGGTGGATTCCGGCGTCGGCGACGGCGACCGCGTCGTGGTCGAAGGCGTGCAACTGGTGCGCGCCGGCGGCGACGCGACGCCGGTCGAGGTGACCATCGACGAGGCGACCGGCGAGATCAAGGATCGCGAGCAGACCTCCGCCACGACAGAACCGGCCGGTGGCAAAGCCCCCGGCACCGGCAAGCAACCGGCGTCTGACGCAACCGGGAACTGAGGCGATGTCGACTTTCTTCATCAACCGCCCGATCTTTGCCTGGGTGATCGCCATCGTGATCATGCTGGGCGGCCTGCTCGCGCTCCGGTCGCTGCCGATCTCGCAATATCCGCAGATCGCGCCCACCACGGTGAATATCAGCGCCGCCTATCCCGGCGCCGACGCCCAGACGGTGGAGAACTCGGTGACCAAGGTCATCGAGCAGGGCATGACCGGCATCGATAATCTCGACTATATGACGGCGACCTCGACATCGACCGGTTCGGCCTCGATCACGCTGACCTTCACCAGCGCCGCCAATCCCGACACCGCCCAGGTGCAGACCCAGAACAAGCTGCAGCTCGTGCAGTCGCAGCTGCCGCAGGTCGTCCAGAGCAACGGCATTACCGTCTCCAAATCCTCGACCGGCTTCCTGATGGTCATCGGCTTCGTCTCCGGCGACGGCAAGATGAACTCGACCGACCTTGCCGACTACGTCGACAGCACGGTCAACGACACGCTGAAGCGCGTCGAAGGCGTCGGCTCGACGCAGCTCTTCGGCTCCGGCTATGCGATGCGCATCTGGCTCGATCCCGACAAGCTCGCCCAATATGCGTTGATGCCGAGCGACGTGGCGACCGCCATCGAGGCGCAGAACACCCAGGTCTCCGCCGGCCAGCTCGGCGGCCTGCCGGCGCGCAAAGGACAGCAGCTCAACGCCACGGTGACGGCAAAAAGCCGGCTGCAGACCGCCGAGCAGTTCCGCAGCATCATCCTGAAGAGCAACACCGACGGCTCGCTGGTTCGGCTGAACGACGTCGCCAAGGTCGAGATCGGCGCCGAAAGCTACACCACGGCGGCCTTTTACAACGGCAAGCCGGCGGCCGGCGTCGCCATCAATCTGGCGACCGGCGCCAACGCCATCAGCACCGCCGAGGCGGTGCGCGCGACGATCGATCGGCTCAGCTCAACATTCCCGCAAGGGGTCGAGGTCGTCTACCCATACGACACCTCGCCCTTCGTGCGCTTGTCGATCGAGGAGGTGGTCAAGACGCTGGCCGAAGCCATCGTGCTGGTGTTCCTGGTGATGCTGCTCTTCCTGCAGAACCTGCGCGCCACCATCATCCCGACGATCGCCGTGCCGGTGGTGCTGCTCGGCACGTTCGGCGTGCTCTCCTTCTTCGGTTACTCGATCAACACGCTGACCATGTTCGCCATGGTGCTCGCCATCGGCCTGCTCGTCGACGACGCCATCGTCGTGGTCGAAAATGTCGAGCGCGTGATGCAGGAGGAAGGCCTGCCGCCGAAAGAGGCGACGCGCAAATCGATGAACGAGATCACCGGCGCCTTGATCGGCATCGCCACCGTGCTTTCGGCCGTGTTCGTGCCGATGGCTTTCTTCGGCGGCTCCACCGGCATCATCTACCGGCAATTCTCGGTGACGATCGTCTCGGCCATGGTGCTCTCGGTGCTGGTCGCGCTGGTGCTGACGCCGGCGCTCTGCGCCACGATCCTGCGGTCGCCCAGGGATCACGCGACGCAGCGAGGTCCATTCGGCTGGTTCAACCGTGCCTTCGACCGTGGCACGACGGCCTATCGCGACGGCTCGCACGGCATCATCAACCGGGGCAAGCGCTTCCTCGTCGTCTTCCTGGCCATCGTCATCGCCATGGGCTGGATGTTTGCCCGGCTGCCAAGCTCGTTCCTGCCGGAAGAAGACCAGGGCATTCTTATCACCAGCGTGCAGCTGCCAACGGGCGCGACGCAGGACCGGACCGAGCGCGTGCTCGCCAAGGTGACCGACCATTACCTCAACGAGGAGAAGGACGCTGTCGAAGGGGTGTTCACCGCTTCCGGCTTCGGCTTCGGCGGGGCCGGTCAGAATGTCGGCATCGCCTTCGTCCGGCTGAAGGATTTCGACAAGCGCACGTCGCCGGCGCTCGCCGCGCAAGCGGTCGCCGGCCGCGCCATGGGCGCTTTTTCCAAGATCAGGGATGCGCAGGTCTTTGCGCTCGCCCCTCCCGCCATCCAGGGTTTCGGCAATACCAGCGGCTTCGACTTCTACCTGCAGGACGTCAATGGCGCCGGCCATGAGGCGCTCATCCAGACGCGCAACCAGTTGCTGGGTCTCGCCGCACAGAGCAAGCTGCTTGCCAACACCCGCCCCAACGGCCAGGAGGATCAGCCGCAATTCTCGATCGACATCGACCAGGAAAAGGCGAGCGCCCTCGGCATCGGCCTCGCGGATATCAACAACACGCTCTCCACCGCCTGGGGTAGCGACTACGTCAACGACTTCATCGATCGCGGCCGGGTGAAGCCGGTCTATCTGCAATCGGATCCCGACTTCCGCATGCAGCCGGAAGATCTGGACAAATGGCAGGTCCGCAATTCCGGCGGCGCCATGGTGCCGTTCTCGGCCTTCGCCTCCAGCCACTGGACATACGGCTCGCCCAGGCTCGAGCGCTACAACGGTTCGGCGGCCGTGGAAATCCAGGGCGCGGCGGCGGCCGGCCAGAGTTCAGGCGCCGCCATGGACGAGATCGACAGGCTGGTTGCGCAACTGCCCGCCGGATATTCGCACGAGTGGACCGGGCTGTCGCATCAGGAGCGGCTTTCCGGCAATCAGGCGATGTCGCTGTATTTGATCTCGGCGCTCGTCGTCTTCCTCTGCCTTGCCGCTCTCTACGAGAGCTGGTCGATCCCGTTCGCCGTCATGCTGTCGGTGCCGATCGGCATCTTCGGCGCGCTCGCGGCGGCAAGCCTGTTCGGGCAGACCAACGACGTCTATTTCAAGGTCGGCCTGCTGACCACGATCGGTCTCGCCTCCAAGAACGCCATCCTCATCGTCGAGTTCGCCATCGAGCGGCAGGCGGCCGGAATGGGGCTGGTCGAGGCGACGCTGGAAGCGGCGCGACAACGTCTACGGCCGATCCTGATGACGTCGCTGGCCTTCATTCTCGGCGTCACGCCGCTTGCGATCGCCAGCGGCGCCGGCTCGGGCGCACAGAACTCGGTCGGCATCGGCGTGATGGGCGGCATGATCGCGGCAACCGTGATCGGCGTGTTCCTCGTGCCGCTGCTCTTCGTCTCGGTGCGCCGCATCTTCAAGGGTAAGGCCGCCAAGCAGGATTCTGGGCAGGATACGGGCGGGACGCCTGCCACAGCCACTCAGCAATAAGGGTTCCTCACATGACAGGTTTCGAACGCGGTCTGCGGACCGCGAAGGGGCTGCTTTTGCCCGTGTTCACCGCCGCTCTGCTTTCCGGCTGCGTCGTCGGCCCCGACTATCGGACGCCTTTGATGGTCGTGCCGGCGACCTGGAGCGACCGGACGGGGACAAAGCCGGCCAAGCCGGCGGAATTGTCCAAATGGTGGCTGAAGCTCCGCGATCCCGAACTCAACGCGCTGGTCGAAGAAGCCGTGGCCGGCAATCTCGACGTCGCCACCGCAAAGGCCAAGATTCGAGAAGCCCGCGCAAGCTACCGCCAAAGCGCGGGCGCATTGGCGCCATCGCTGGACGGGTCCGCGTCGGCTACGCGCAACAAGTCGGCCGCGACCACCTCGGGCTCGAATTCCGTTTATAGCGAATACCAGGCCGGGTTCGACGCCAGCTGGGAACTTGACCTTTTCGGCGCCAACCACAGAGCCGTCGAGGCCGCACGCTATGGCCTGGACGCTTCGCAAGAAGAGCTCCGCTCGACCCTGCTGACCCTGGTTGGCGATGTTGCCTCCAACTATGTCCAGGCACGCGGCTACCAGACCCGCATCGCGCTCGCCCGGCGCTCGGCCGCATCGCAAAGGCAGACCGCCGAACTCACCCGCACGATGGCTTTGGCCGGCACGGCTACCGCTGCCGACGTCGCCAAGGCCATGGGACAGGCAAGCAGCACGGAAGCCGACGTTCCGAGCCTGGAGGCGAGCTATGCCGAAGCGGTGCATCGTCTTTCGGTGCTGACCGGGCGGCCGCCGGCGACGCTCGTCGGGCGGCTGAAGCGCCCCACACAGATCCCGACGCCGCGCCTGCCGATCCCGACCGGCATTCCGGCCGACATCCTGCTTACCCGCCCGGACGTGCGCATGGCCGAGCGGCAGTACGCTCAGTACACAGCCAGGGTCGGCCAGGCCGAGGCGGCACGCTATCCGAGCGTGAGCCTGACGGGTGACATCAGCACCGCCGCCTTGAAGCTCGGCGATCTCGGCAAGAACTCCACCATCGGCTGGTCCTTCGGCCCGACGCTCAGCGTGCCGCTGTTCAACGCCGGCCAGTTGCTGGCTGCGGTCGACGTCGCCAAAGCCCAGCGCGACCAGTATTTCATTGCCTACAAGTCCGCCGTGCTGACGGCGCTGGAAGACGTGGAAAACACCACGGTTTCGTTGTCGCAGGAGCGCATCAGGAACGGCAAGCTCGCCTCTTCCGCGAAATCCTATGGCGACGCCGCGCGGCTCGAAAGAACGCTCTACAAGGCCGGCGAGACGAGCCTTCTCGACGTGCTGGACGCCGAGCGATCGGCCTACTCGGCCGACGACACTTTGCTGCAAAGCCGGGTGTCGATCGCCACCGACTACATCGCCCTCAACAAGGCGCTCGGCGGCGGCTGGGACGGCACGATCGACAGCACTAGCCCTGAAGTCGTCGATGTCGGCGCTGGTCCGCGGCTGGCATCGAGCACGCAGTGATACGAAGCCGAGCGTCTGTCTGAACGCTCTAAACAAATCTCCGTGAGCGATGGCCGGAAGCAATCACACAACTATATCATAAACTCATCGAGGTAATGAGATGTCGGGCGCTTACGATCTTGGAACCGATTTGGTCCGTCGCATCTATGAAAAGCGCATAGACGCACCAGCGATTCTTGATATCAGCACGCATTTTCCTAACGCAGCGAAGTTCGCGGCTGCCTGGCAGAGTATTCGCGACGAAGCGCTGTCGGTGCAGCTGAACCGGGTACCGCGCTTCCACGACATCATGCCGGAGCAGGCCGAGATTTCGGCCAAAGACGGCCTCGATTGGCGCATGTTCGTGCTCAAGGCCTATGACATGACGATCCCGCAGAACCTCGCGCGCATGCCTACCCTCAGCCGGCTGCTGTCCGAATGCCCCGAGGTCAAATCGGCGGCTGTCTCATTCCTGGCGCCGCGCAAGCACATCCCTGCCCATCGCGGCCCCTTTCGCGGCATTATGAGATTTCATCTCGGCCTGGTCATCCCGAAACAGCCTGACGGCCGCCCGGCGACGATCATGATGATCAACCATGAGGAGAGGCGGATCGCCGACGGCGAGTGCCTGCTGTGGGACGACACTTTCGAGCACGAGGTCATGAACAACGCCGACCAGGGGCGCATAGCGTTGCTGCTTGATGTATGGCGACCGGAGATGCCGCTGGATATGGAAATCCTATCGCGCCTGATCGTCCGCGGCGTACAGGTGGGAATGCACTACAGGGGCGTGTCTTTCGGTGGTTGAGGCTACGCATGTCTCCCGAAAGTGGGACCCGGTTTCGGGATAAAGACATGCGTAAAATCAAAAACCTAAAGCGCACAGAGCGAATCCAGAAGATCGCGATGCGCTTTAGATCCGCGCCTCGCGAAACCCCCTTGCGCTGCCGCCGCGCTTGACTGGCAGCATCATATCCCTGGCAAGCAGACCGCTTACACGGCAGAAGGCCATGAATGCCCGGCAGGCTTCCTCGGTGCCCGCCACGTCGACCGTTGCACCGAAGCAGGCGTTGAAGGCGGCGTCATAGACTTTGCCCTGACGGCGCCTGGGCCAATCCTGGAGGAAGTCGAGCGCCTGCTCGACGCTGTAGATTTCCTCGACCGGCAGGCCTGGCGCGGGCGTGATGCGCACCGGCACCTCGAATTGCAGTCTGTCCATTCCCTGTCTCCCGAACTGGCGCAGTTGGAGCAACGCCGTTCGTTCTGAAAAGTTGCTTTCGGGATCTCCTGGCGCAGGAATGTGACCTCAGTACGGTGCGCGGATCCACCATTGGTGCGGCAGATCGGCGCTTGTCACCTTGTGCATCGATATACCTCTTGGTTTGACAGGGCGATGCAACCGGCATCGCCCGTCACAAGTATCCGCATGCCAGTCAGTCTACTGGTTCGCCGGGTCGGTCTCCGCCTCATAGGCCATGCGTGAGACCACCATCAGCAGATAGGCGGACGGTCCGGCGAAGATGACGGCGAGCACGATCGCGGCTGTCCCCTCCATGCGAAGTGTTTCGGCGATGGCCCAGTAGACGGTGCCGACACAGATGATTGCCTGGACGGTGAGAAACGAGGCTGCCGAGGCAGCGCGCGTGAGCGTTTTGAATGTCTTGATGCGTTGCATCGAGAAATGTCCGAATTGGCGCGCCACGCAACCGGCCGACGGCCGATAGCCGTCGCCAGGTCGCGGCGCAAAGGAATGTCTGGGTGTGAAAGCTGCGGTCGGCGACCGCCGGGCTCAGACGGCGGGTGGCGCCCGAGGCTGATTGGCGTGCGAGAGCGGCGCGGCCGCAAAGACAGGCACGATGCTCGGTTGCGCCGGCAAGGCCTGGCCAGCAACAAGGAAATAGCCTGCCGGGTGGAGCGCGCGTGGGTTTCCACTCACGAGCTTTATGGGCAGCGGCCGCCCGGCGCGGACCTCGACGGCTTGCGCCTTGCCGGTGATCCTCAGCAGTGCAAGCGTTTCGCCCTGCCGCGTTGCGCTGATGCCGGCGCTGCCCGAGGCCGTGGCTGTCGAGGCGGAGATTTCAGCCTGGGCGAAGCCCACCAGCGCAAGCACGAGCAGCGCCATCAGAGCCGAGCATGCGGTCCTTAATGGCAGCAGCGTCGATCTGGAGCGTTCCGATGCCGTCAAGGGCATAAATCTCCTGTATCCAGACCCGCCCTACCCCATGGGACGGCGAAAGGAAAGCTTGGCAGGTAGCCTGACGCGCCAACCTTGCGCCAGCAAATATTCCCTGCGGCGGCCGGTTGAGGGCACTTCGTCCTTGAACCTTGCGGCATCCAGTGCCAAATCTGGAGAAATTTTTCCGCATCGGCTCGCATCGGGAGCCAACCCAAAAACGGACAAGAATGGTTACCTATCTCGACGCCGCAACGGCCCCCTTGAGAAACACCGGCCAGATCCGCCTCTATGGCGAGGAAGGCTTTGCAGGCATGCGCAAGGCCTGCGACCTCACCGCGCGCTGCCTCGACGAGCTGGTCCCGATGGTGAAGCCCGGCGTCACCACAGAGACCATCGACCGCTTCGTCTTCGAGTTCGGCATGGACCACAACGCCCTGCCGGCGACCCTCAACTATCGCGGCTACACCAAATCGTCCTGCACCTCGATCAACCACGTCGTCTGCCACGGCATCCCCGACAACAAGCCGCTGAAGGATGGCGACATCGTCAATATCGACGTCACCTATATCCTCGACGGCTGGCATGGCGATTCCTCGCGCATGTATCCGGTGGGCACGATCAAGCGCGCCGCCGAGCGTCTGCTCGAGGTGACTTACGAATGCCTGATGCGCGGCATTGCGGCGATCAAGCCCGGCGCCCGCACCGGCGCCATCGGCGCGGCGATCCAGACCTATGCCGAAGCCGAGCGCTGCTCTGTGGTGCGCGACTTCTGCGGCCACGGCGTCGGCCAGCTCTTCCATGACGCGCCGAACATCCTGCATTACGGCACGGCCAATGAAGGCGTCGAAATGCGGCCCGGCATGATTTTTACCGTCGAGCCGATGATCAATCTCGGCCGCCCGCATGTGAAGGTGCTGTCGGACGGCTGGACCGCCGTGACGCGCGACCGTTCGCTCTCGGCGCAGTACGAGCACACGATCGGTGTCACCGATACCGGCTGTGAGATCTTCACGTTGTCGCCGAAAAAGCTCGACCGGCCCGGTCTGCCGGCGTAGGGCGGTTCATCGTTTCACGGAAACGACAACCGGCCGATTTCTTGTTTTGCCGCGCTTCCGAACGGAAAACCGCTTCACACTTTTCCTGGAATTGCTTTAGTCTCCCGGCGGGAAGCCTTCTGGGGGAATAGGCAGGCCATGG
Organism: Mesorhizobium shonense; assembly: GCF_040545255.1. Taxonomy (NCBI): domain Bacteria; kingdom Pseudomonadati; phylum Pseudomonadota; class Alphaproteobacteria; order Hyphomicrobiales; family Phyllobacteriaceae; genus Mesorhizobium; species Mesorhizobium shonense. The sequence continues at coordinate 264,483 of NZ_JBEPLM010000008.1, read as the reverse complement.
GGAAAGTCGACGACGAGCGGGCCTTCTTTTCAGAAGCCTGGACTGAACCGCCGCAGACATCACAGAAAAAGGCCGTAGCAGCGGAGAAGCCGCACTACCACGGCCACCGCGGCCGCCTGCGCGAGCGCTTCGTTGCGGGCGGCGCAGATGCCCTGCCCGACTATGAATTGCTCGAGCTCCTGCTTTTCCGGCTGATCCCGCGCGTCGACACCAAGCCGATCGCCAAGGCGCTGATCGGCCGCTTCGGTTCGCTGGCCGAAGTGCTCGGCGCGCCGACGTCCCTGCTCGAGGAAGTGAAAGGCATCGGACCGGCAGTGGCGACCGATCTCAAGGTCATCGCAGCGACCGCCCAGCGCATGGCGCGCGGCGAAGTGCGCGGCCGCGAGGTGCTGTCGAACTGGACGCAGCTTCTCGACTATTGCCGCTCGGCCATGGCCTTCGAGAGCCGCGAGCAGTTTCGCATCCTGTTCCTCGACAAGAAAAACGGGCTGATCGCCGACGAGGTGCAGCAAACGGGCACCGTCGATCACACGCCGGTCTATCCGCGCGAGGTGGTCAAACGGGCGCTTGAACTCTCCGCCAGCGCCATCATCCTGGTGCACAACCATCCGTCAGGGGATCCTACACCTTCCCGCGCGGACATCGAGATGACCAAGCAGATCATCGATACGGCCAAGCCGCTCGGCATTGCAGTCCACGACCACATCATCATCGGCCGCAAGGGCAACGCCTCGATGAAGGGCCTGCTGCTGATCTGAGGCGTGTGTGGCGTCGATCAAGCCGCATCCTGCGATGGCGCCAATCTGGCCAGGCATGCGTGCTTGACCGAATGAACGATACGACGGCAACGAATGCAGGGCGCGTCGAATTACGCATATGGTCATGCTCATGCGACTCTCCCTGCTCGCTTTCGTTTGAAGGATGCGGCGACAGCGCGCTGCAGGGACTGCGCGCAACACGTGGGCAAATCGCTCGGCGTCCGGGAGGAAGGGCTCGGGATCGCCCTGTCGCGTGCCCTGCGGAGCGGAGCCGTCCGCCTTCCCCAAGTTGTGTTAAGCTGGGTAAAATCCCACCGCCCGCGCGCGTTTATGCCTTATGGGTGGCCGGCATGAATGACGGACGGAGTGGAATGAACAAGGGTCCTCCTCATCGACGATGATGTCGAGTTGACGACGCTGCTGCAGGAATATCTGGTCGAAGAAGGGTATGACGTCGCGACAGGCACGGATGGTGGCACAGCAATTGCTGCCGCCGCGCGCAACTCGGTGGACCTGATCGTGCTCGATATCATGATGCCTCGAATGAACGGGATCGAGGTTCTGCAAAGGATCAGGAAGCTGAGCCAAGTTCCCGTGCTGATGCTGACGGCGAGAGGCGATGACATCGACCGGATATCCGGCCTGAACCTCGGTGCCGACGATTATGTAACGAAGCCCTGTTCGCCAGGAGAACTCGCGGCTAGGGTGCGCGCGATCCTTCGTCGTGCGAACCAGCCCGCGGTCGGCGCGGCCATCGACACGCTAAGAGCCGGGCGGCTGGTGGTTCATCCAGGCAACAGAACCGCCGAATGGGACGGACAGCCGCTGGAGCTTACCGGCACGGAGTTCAGCCTGCTCGAAGTTCTCACTCGCAATGCCGGCCAGCTGGTATCGAAGCAGGACATCTCGAAACGGACTTTTGGAAAGCCGCTGACCCCGTTCGATCGCCGCATCGACGTCCATATCAGCAGCGTGCGTCAGAAGCTCGGGCTCAGGGAGGATGGACAGTCACGGATAAAGTCTGTCCGCGGCCAAGGCTATCAACTTCTTTTGGACTGACATGCCCCGGCTGTTTAAGAAGTTCTTCCTGATAACCTGGCTGACGCTGGCCGCGTCCGTCGCGATCATAATCCTGACGCTCAACTTCTTTGAGACACTTCCTTCCGCTTCGAAACTGGAACGTCAGAAGCGGGAAGTCATCCTCAACCTGACTGAAAACCTTCTCGCCAAGGACGGTGAAGATGCCGTTCGGCGCTTTGCCCGTACAAGCGAGGATGCGGTACCAGTCGGCCTTACGATCTCCGAGATCGCGGAGTCCGGCGCATGTACCGATAGGAGCACGGCGGAGACAAGAACCGTCCTGAAGGATGGGATTTGCTATCGGATTTTCGTGCCTCAGCGATACAGTGTCATTCTCGACAAGCTTGGTCCGTTTGTACCGGCGTTCGGTATTCTGATTTCGAGCGCGATATCGGCGGCCGCGCTCGCCCGATATCTCATTCGCCCTGTTGTGCACCTTCGCGACGGCCTGAGCGCGCTCGCCCACGGCCGTTTCGACGTCCGCATCGGGCACAAGATGGCAGGCCGGAAGGATGAGGTCTCTGCGCTCGCGCACGATTTCGATTCCAGCGCCGCGCGGTTGCAGGAGTTGCAGGATGCCCAGCAGAGACTTTTCCACGACGTGTCCCATGAGCTGCGCTCCCCGCTGTCACGTCTGCAGGCCGTTGGGGGCGTCCTTCGGCAGAGTCCGGCGAAACTCGATGCCATGCTGGACCGCATGGACCGGGAGGTCGAACGGCTCGATGCGCTGGTCGGCGAAGTGCTCACTCTCGCCAGGCTGACAGCCGGCTCCCGTCTCCCGCTGAAGACACAGACGCTGGACGTCATCGATCTCCTGAACGAAATCCTGGGGGACGCAGCGTTCGAAGCCCAGGCACGCGAGGTTTCGATCACCACCAATGTCGACGACAGCTTCCTTGCCGAGGTCGAAGGCGAGCTGATCTGCCGGGCGCTGGAAAACGTCATTCGCAACGCCGTCAAATACACTGCCGAACATTCGCACATCACCGTGCAATGCGAGACGACAGCCGACCTCCTCAAGGTGTGCGTCGCGGATCAGGGGCCGGGCGTCAGGCGAGACGAACTCGAACGAATCTTCCAGCCATTCTCCCGCGGGAACGACGCGGCACCGAGAGGCGGATACGGTCTTGGCCTTGCGATCGCCAGACAGGCCATCGAGCGCCATGGTGGGCGAGTGTACGCATCGCTGCCGGACGTCGGCGGCTTGGCCATCATGCTGGAGATTCCCCGGCGGCCGGCGATGCGCAGTGCGGCGAACGATCGAGGCTGATCGCAAGTTTTACCCAACTTTACACTGCCTTTACGGCCATTAACGCTGACATCGCTAAAGCTGAGCCGTGATCCCGGTTTTTCAAATGCGACAGAGCGGACCAATGTCGGTGTCCACGGCGGTGTTTCAGCAGGGCAAGAGGATGCGTTTCCTCTGGCTGGCCGTCCCATTGCTTCTGATGCCGATCCTATTGTCGCGGAGCGCTTGGCCGCCAGAGACTGGTCCTCGCCAAAGCATAGAGTTTGTGGGGTCCGCATTTATCATCATTTGTGTCGCCGGGCGGTGCTGGGCATCGCTGTATATAGGCGGACGCAAGAATCGAGAACTCATTACGAACGGCCCTTACAAATACACCCGCAATCCGTTGTATTTCTTTTCGTCCCTGGGGCTTGCCGGCATCGGCCTGACTTTCGGCTCACTCGCGATTGCGGCCGTCCACTTCTTGTTTGGCTATCTGGTATTCGCTTATGTCTCAGCCCGCGAATCGACTGCCCTGGACGAGCTTTTCGGCGATGCTTACCGGGAATATTGCCACGAGGTTCCCGCCTTCTTTCCTCGCCTTGGACGACGCGCCGGCGACGGCGCACATCAATTGCCTGTGACGTTCAACCCAGTTGCGCTGAAGCGTACTGCTATCGACAGTTCTTGCTTTCTCCTGGCAATCCCCGCGTCCCAACTCATCGATTCGTTGCGCTTTGCAGGGCTGCTTAAACCGATGTTGCGCGTCTTTTGATAGCTGGGCTGCCCGCCCGGTGAAACAGTTTCCCCGAGCCTGCGTGCGGTTGTTGAGGCAAATCAGGCGAAGACAGCAGATCGCATTGAAGAGAAAGTTTGCCGCGGGCCTGCGTCGCAATACTTGCCTCAGTCCGCTTTGCCGTAGAGGGACACTACCCGGGGCCAAACGCCCCGCGGCCGCAAGGCCACTGGCTTTGCCGGCAGCCGGCGACATATGCGCCGGCTGAAGATCGAGGCTGATCGTAAGTTTTACCTAACTTTACACTGCCTTTACCGCCATTAACGCTGGGGCCGGTAAAGCCTGAACCATGAACCTGGTTCAGGCGATTTGACAATGATCTGGAAGCTTCGACGACTTGAAACGCGGCCGCGAGCAGCGCTCTGCGTGGCCCTCTTCTCATGGTTGTCCGCCTGCACGAGCGTGCCCTTGCGCGAGGGCGCGTCTCTCGGTTCCTACGCCGGAATGAGCCCATCGGGCGGCACCCTCACGCAAGCGAAATTGCGTGTAGATTCGGCGCCGGTGCTCGCCGCAAAGACGGTGCGCATTGTACCGACCTCGACGCAGATCGGCAGCCGTGGCTTCGAGCCCAAAGACCTGGCGCTGGTCACCAACGCGATCGACCGGGCACTCTGCACCGACCTTGGCGACCGCTTCCAGGTCGTGGCCCCGAGCCAGCCAGCAGACCTCGTCATCCACGCAACGGTCACCGACATCGTTGCGACGAACCGTACGGCAGCGGCGAGTTCCATCGTTGCGTCGCTCGGCGGCTCGGTGGCGGGGCTCGGGGTTCCAATCCCTCGACTACCGATCGGCCTCGGCGGCCTGGCCATCGAGGCCGAGGCGGTCGACAAGGATCGTTCGCAGAAGGCAGCCATGGTCTGGTCGCGCGGTGCGAACATAATCACGACAAGGGCTCGGGTGTCCGCAGTGGGGGATGCGTATTCCCTCTCTTCGGCCTTCGCCGCTGACTTCAGCCGCATGCTGCTCAAGGGCAAGGACCCGTTCAAAGGAATGCCGGCGATACCATCGATGCAAAGACTCCGGGCCTCGCTCGGTGGCGATCCGAAATACGACGCCTGCAAGGCGTTCGGAACGGCTCCCGGCATTCCGGGAATGGTCGCCGCCCGATTTGGCCTGCCGCCCACCTGGACCGACAGGGGCGCCGCAGTCTCCCGATGACCGCCGATGGCAGACGGCCGGCAACCCCGCCGAGGGCCTGCTGCTGATTTGAGGCGCTTGCCCGACTTCCGAAGTTTGCAAGCGCGAACCACATCGTCCCCATCGGATAGTCGGCTCTGGAATTTCAACTGGAAATCGAGCATGATGCGGCTTGGTATTCCGTTGGAAGCTTCGCACTCCTGTGAAATACCGGAGGACGGGACATGGCCATTGCGCTTGTACTCGTTTTGATCGTCGTGGGCTCGGTGTTGTTCCACTTCCTGAGCCCATGGTGGTGGACGCCGATTGCCTCGAACTGGGACTATATCGACAACACCATCATCATCAGCTTCTGGATCACCGGCGTCGTCTTCAGCGCCGTCGTGCTTTTCATGGCCTATTGCGTGTTTCGCTTCCGCCATCGCGAAGGCAATAGCGCGGTCTATGAGCCGGAGAACAAGCGCCTCGAATGGTGGCTGACGGTCGTCACCGCCGTCGGCGTCACCGCCCTTTTGGTTCCGGGCCTGTTCGTCTGGAGCCGCTTCGTCAACGTTCCAAGCGAGGCGGCCGATATCGAGGTTATCGGCCAGCAATGGCAATGGAGCTTCCGACTGCCCGGCAAGGACGGCAAGCTCGGCACTTCGGACACCCGCGACGTCACCGCCGACAATCCGCTGGGCGTTGATCCTAAAGATCCCAACGGCCAGGACGATGTCCTAGTCGAGGCCGCCGATCTGCATCTGCCGGTCGGCAAGCCTGTCAAGGTGTTATTGCGCTCGGTCGACGTGCTGCACGATTTCTACATCCCGGAGTTCCGCGCCAAGATGGACATGATCCCGGGTTCGGTCACTTATTTCTGGTTCACCCCGACCAGGACCGGAACCTTCCAGGTCTTGTGCGCCGAGCTATGCGGCCAGGGACACCCGCTGATGCATGGCGTGGTGATGGTCGACACAGAGCAGGATTATCTGGCCTGGCTCGGCCAGCAGCAGACCTTTGCGCAATTGTCGGCGCCCAAGCAAACAGGCTCGGCAAGCCAACCGTCAGGAAAGACGTCCGGTTTGGACGTCGCGGCAAAAATCGAAACGCTCGAGGCCCGCTGAGCAGGGCACGGAGGCGCTCCCATGGTCGACGTCACACCCGCAGATGCCGTTCCGCCCGCCGAAGTCGGAGAGGTGGAACTCTACCATCCGCACAGCTGGTGGACGAAATACGTCTTCTCGCAGGACGCCAAGGTCATAGCGGTCCAGTATTCGGCAACGGCAACGGCGATCGGCCTTGTGGCGCTGGTGCTGTCCTGGCTGATGCGCCTGCAACTCGGCTTTCCCGGCACGTTCGACTTCATCACTCCGGAGGCCTATTACCAGTTCATCACCATGCACGGCATGATCATGGTGATCTACCTGCTTACCGCGCTCTTCCTCGGCGGCTTCGGCAACTATCTGATCCCGCTGATGGTCGGCGCCCGCGACATGGTCTTTCCCTATGTCAACATGCTGAGCTACTGGGTCTATCTGCTCGCTGTGCTGGTCCTGGTCTCGAGCTTCTTTGCGCCGGGCGGGCCGACGGGCGCGGGCTGGACGCTCTACCCGCCGCAGGCGATCATGACCGGCACGCCGGGTGGTCAGGACTGGGGCATCATCCTGATGCTCTCCTCGCTCATCCTGTTCATCATCGGTTTTACCATGGGCGGCCTGAACTATGTCGTGACGGTGCTGCAGGGGCGCACGCGCGGCATGACCTTGATGCGCCTGCCGCTCACCGTCTGGGGCATCTTCACCGCCACCGTCATGGCGCTGCTCGCCTTCCCGGCGCTGTTCGTCGCTTGTGTGATGATGCTGCTCGACCGCCTGCTCGGCACCTCTTTCTTCATGCCGGCGATCGTCGAAATGGGCGAGCAGTTGCAGCACAATGGCGGCAGCCCGATCCTGTTCCAGCATCTGTTCTGGTTCTTCGGCCACCCGGAAGTCTACATCGTCGCGCTGCCGGCCTTCGGCATCGTGTCCGACCTGATCAGCACCCATGCGCGCAAGAACATCTTCGGCTACCGCATGATGGTCTGGGCCATCATCGCCATCGGCGCGCTGAGCTTCTTGGTCTGGGCGCACCACATGTACGTCAGCGGCATGCATCCCTATTTCGGCTTCTTCTTCGCCACCACCACCTTGATCATCGCCATACCGACCGCGATCAAGGTCTATAACTGGGTGCTGACGCTGTGGCGCGGCGACATCCACCTGACGATACCGATGTTGTTCGCGCTGGCCTTCATCGTCACCTTCGTCAATGGCGGCCTCACGGGCCTGTTCCTCGGCAATGTCGTCGTCGACGTGCCGCTGTCCGACACGATGTTCGTCGTTGCTCATTTCCACATGGTCATGGGCGTCGCGCCGATCCTGGTGATCTTCGGCGCGATCTACCACTGGTATCCGAAGGTCACCGGCCGCATGCTCGACGAGACGCTCGGCCGCTTCCATTTCTGGGTCACCTTCCTCGGCGCCTACCTGATCTTCTTCCCCATGCACTATCTCGGCCTGATGGGCATTCCGCGGCGCTACGCCGAACTGACCGACATGACCATCATGACGGAGTCGGCGCACCACCTGAACTCGTTCATCAGCATCATGGCCTTCATGGTCGGCTTCGCCCAGATGGTGTTCCTGTTCAACCTAATCTGGAGCATCCGCCATGGCCGCGAGGCCGGCGGCAACCCGTGGCGGGCAACCACACTCGAGTGGCAGACGCCTGAAACGCCGCCTGCGCACGGCAATTTCGGCAAGGAGCTGCCGATCGTCTATCGCTGGGCCTATGACTACAGCGTGCCGGGCGCCAAGGAGGACTTCATCCCGCAGAACGTGCCGGGCTCTTTCGGCCCATCCAGGGAGCCGGCATGAGCGTCATCCTGGTCTTCCTGCTCGTCATCGCCGGCTTTGCCGGATGGTGGCTTTCGCATCAGCGGCTGCTGGCAAAGCCCTGGCTCGAGCAAGGCATGGCCGGGGATTTCGTCGGCCTCGACCGGTCGGCCCTGCCCACTGCCAAGATCGGCCTTGGTGTCTTCCTCGCCGTCGTCGGCTGCCTGTTCTCGCTGTTCACCAGCGCCTACTTCATGCGCATGGGCCTGTCGGACTGGCGGCCACTGCCGCTGCCGCGCCTGCTCTGGCTGAATACTGGCGTGCTGGTGCTGAGCAGCGTCGCGCTGCAATGCGCCGTCGTCGCCGCGCGCAGAGGCCAGATCGACATGGTCAGGCTCGGTCTTGCAACGGCCGGACTGACCGCCCTCGCCTTCCTGGCCGGCCAGTTGACGGCATGGAGGGAGCTGACCGAGGACGGCTATTCGCTGGCATCCAACCCGGCCAACAGTTTCTTCTACCTGATCACTGCAATGCACGGCCTGCACATACTGGGCGGGCTGGTCGGCCTTGGCAGGACGAGCCTCGGCGCCTGGAACGGCGCGCGGCCGGAGCGGCTGCGCCTCAGCGTCGAGCTCTGCGCCATGTATTGGCATTTCCTGCTTTTCGTCTGGCTCGGCATCTTCGCCGTCCTGGCCGGTTGGGCGGCGACGCTCATCGACATTTGCCAAAGGCTGCTGACCTAGGAGACCGGCGATGGCCGAGACGACGCATTCCAGCCCAATGGCCCGCCCCGACGGCTTGCGCGGTATCGCCGCCGACTGGGCCTCGGATCAGCGCGCGTTCAAGAACGTGTCCTGGGGCAAGGCCATGATGTGGATCTTCCTGCTCAGCGACACCTTCATCTTCGGCTGCTTCCTGCTCTCCTACATGACGGCGCGGATGTCCACGCGTGTGCCATGGCCGAATCCGAGCGAAGTCTTCGCCTTGCGCATCGGCGGCTCGGAGATCCCGCTGATCCTGATCGCCATCATGACTTTCGTTCTGATCTCGAGCAGCGGAACCATGGCCATGGCGGTCAATTTCGGCTACCGGCGCGACCGCCGCAAAACCGCGATCCTGATGCTTTTGACCGCAGCGCTCGGCGCGACCTTCGTCGGCATGCAGGCCTTCGAATGGACCAAGCTCATCACCGAAGGGGTCCGGCCTTGGGGCAATCCCTGGGGCGCGGCGCAATTCGGCTCATGCTTCTTCATGATCACCGGCTTCCACGGCACCCATGTGACGATCGGCGTGATCTTTCTGATCATCGTGGCGCGAAAAGTCTGGCGGGGCGACTTCGACACCGGGCGGCCCGGCTTCTTCACCAGCCGCCGGGGTCGTTACGAGAATGTCGAGATCATGGGCCTCTACTGGCACTTCGTCGACCTCGTCTGGGTGTTCATCTTCGCCTTCTTCTATCTTTGGTGAGAGGCAGGCTTTGTTGAGAGGCAGATATGGCTGAAGCAACTGCAAACGGTCTCGGACAACACGCACTGCATCCCACCCATGACGCGGCCGCCGTCGCCAAGGCGGAGACGCATCAGGAACACCCGATCAAGCTCTATTTGGTGGTCTGGGCGTGGCTGTTCATTCTCAGCACCTGCTCCTATCTGGTCGACTATTTCGGCCTCCACGGCTACCTCAGATGGTCGCTGATCCTGATCTTCATGATGCTCAAGGCAGGACTGATCGTCGCCGTCTTCATGCATATGGCCTGGGAGCGGCTGGCGATGATGTATGCGATCATCCTGCCGCCGGTACTGGTTCTCGTTTTCGTGACGATGATGGTCTTCGAGGCCGACTATACGCTGTTGACCCGCATCGCGTTTTTCGGGCCCGGCCCCTGACACGCGATCTGAATCCAGCCGCAGCATAACCGGTCCGAAACGACGGACGCCCGTGCCATGAAACAATAAGGCCGCCAATCCATTTTGGTTTGGCGGGTGCATCGTGAACTCAAGCAAAGGAGGCGGAGATGACGATAGCAAACAGGTTGAGGGATTTTATCGACGGCAAGGGAATCCCCTACGACACCGTCGCGCACCATCGGACCGCCACCAGCAGACAGAGCGCCATCGCAGCGCATGTGCCCGGCGGCATTATGGCGAAGTCCGTGCTCGTTCACCACGAACTCGGCTATGCGTTGGCGGTGGTTCCAAGCACCCACAGGATCGAGCTCAACAAGCTGCAGGACGTCATGGACAAACGCCTCGGGCTCGCTTCCGAGGACGAGGTGGTATCGCTCTTCGATGATTGCGACATCGGCGCCGTACCGCCGATCGGCGCGGCTTATGATGTGCCGGTCATTCTGGACGAGAGCCTCGGCGACGCCGCCGATATCTATTTCGAGGGCGGCGACCACAAGACGCTCGTACATGTCAGCGGCAAGGATTTCCGCAACCTGACCACGGGCGCGCGTCAGGCGCGGTTCAGCCACCCGGCCTACTAGAGCCGGGATGATTTCAGGTCGAACCGACCTGAAATCTGAATCCGGCTCTAAATCAAAGAGGTAGAGCATGATGTCGCCCGAAAACCGCTTCACACTTTTCGGCATCATGCTCTAACGGCGCTTGCGTCGTCGCCGGCACGCAATGACGGGAACCTGCTCAGTTCGCCGGCCGGGGGGTGGCCGGCGGTTCCACGACCTTGCGATAGACATGCCAGGTGGCGTGACCGAGGATCGGCAGCACCACCGCCAGCCCCGCGAATACAGGCACTGAGCCGACGATCAGGGCGACGGTGACGATCAGCCCCCAGACAGCCATTACAATCGGGTTCGCCAGCACCGCGCGCACCGAAGTATGGATGGCTTCATAGGCGCCGACGTCCCGGTCGAGCAACAGCGGGAAAGCAATGACCGTGGTGCACAAGACCACGACAGCGAAAACGAAGCCGATGGCGTGCCCCAGGATAATCAGCGTCCAGCCACGTCCGGTGGCGAATATCTCATTGATGAAGCTGGATATCGATTCCGGCGGAGCTGCGCCAAAGAGGTACTGGTAGAACATCTGCGCCGTCAAAAGCCATGTGATGAAGATTGCGAACAGCATGACCCCGACCGCCGCGATCGCCGGCAACGCCGGAGAATTCCTGACCTCGAAAGCATGCCGCCAGGAAGCATCCAGCCCTGCTTCCCGCCTGCGGCTGATCTCATAGAGGCCGATCGCCGCAAACGGACCGATCAGCGCAAAGCCCGACACCAGCGGAAACAGCAGAGGCAACGCGTTTGCTCCCGATGTCCAGGCGGCGAGCACGACGCCGACGAGCGGGTAGATCAGGCAGAGAAAAACGATATGCGAAGGCTTGACCATAAAATCCTCGACGCCGCGCCTGAGCGCGTCGAAGAGGTCGGATACACCGATCTTCCGAATTCTCGTATGCTCCAGCGTCTCGCTGGCACCTGCAATCACGTGGAAGCTTGCCATGACCGTTCCTCCAGATCAGGTCCGGCAAGGTCGCGGGTTCTCACGGTGCTACCGCTCTGCATGGCTGGCCACGCAAACCGCGACCTGCACCGACGCAAAACATACTCCGTTGCGCCCGATTTGTCGCCTGCTGGCCGGCGCCGGCCCAAAAGCATGTCTTCCGAAAGTGGGAACCGGTTTTGGGACAAAGACATGCGTAAAATCAAAAAAGCTAAAGCGCACGGAGCGGACCCGAGAGATCGCTGCGCGCGCTTTAATGCATGTCGCCCAGAAGTGTGCAGCGGTTCTGGGGCAACGACATGCATCAAAACAAAAACTTAAAGCGCGTCGCCTGAATCCGCTTCAACGCGACGCGCTTTACGTCGGCCGCAGCAGCGTGCTGGCTCCGAAGGTTCTTTTTCGGTATTCTTAGAGTGCGAAGGTGAACGTCATGGACACGCGGACGCTTCTCATACTCGGCCTTGGCATAGTTATTCTGCTGCTGTTGGGATTTTTTGCGCTGCCGGCGTGATGGCGCCGAACGCGATATTCAGCAGCGCAGTTGCCGACCGTCCTCCTTCGGAATAAGCAGGCGGCCACCAAATGGGGCCTGGCAGGCCTTGCTTACTTGGAAAACTGTTTCAGGTAAGCGATGACGTTGGCTATGTCCTTGTCGTCCTTGAGGCCGGCAAATGCCATCTTCGTCCCTTTGACCATGGCCTTGGGGTCGTGAAGATACGTTGTCAGTGTGGGCTCGTCCCATTTGACGCCGGATTTTCCAGCCGCGATCATGGCCGCGGAATAGGTGAAACCGGGATGCGTGCCCGCCGTGCGCCCGATGACGCCGTTCAACGATGGACCAACCTTGTTCTGGTCCTTGTCAGCGACATGGCACACCTTGCATTTGGTGAAGACCTTCTCGCCTGCGGCGGCATCCTGCGCCTGCGATGGGCTCGCGAAAAATGTCGTGGCGGACAAGACGATGAAAAACGCAGTTGCACGCATGGCACGTCCTCCCTGATCGTCGTTTGCGTCGGACCATCCGCACCACGCCAGCCCCGCTGGCGTGCCCACACCGGCAGAGCGGAATATCCGCGCCTCTTCAGTGGAATTGCGGCACCTACATACCACAGAATCGTCTCAATGGGTAGAAAAAGCCAGTTTTTGCGAAGGCTTAAGACGTACGCGAATGATGAGGGACGCCGAGATTGCGAACCTCTTCCAACGGCAACGATCAGGGCGGATCGGTGTTGCAGCTCGCGGCAATCTGGCCGACCGCTTCCGGGAGTCCGGCGAGATCGAAATCTGCCTCGCCACGTCCCGACAGCAGGCCAAAGCGCCATGACAGCAACAGCCGGCTCGCCGAAACCAGCCGTTTGATGCCGTCATCGCCTTCCCTGACCAGCAATTTGCCGCGCGGACCGACAGACCAGCTCTCGTCGAATTTGCTGCTGCCGTCGACCATGACCGACATGGTGATCTTGCGGCTGGCCGAAACCGCATCGTTGAGCTGCAGCCATTCGCTCCAGCGTGGTTCGCCGTCCGACCGGCAGGCCAGTGTCAGCACCGGACTGTAGCCCAGCGCCCCATTGCCAGTGATCAGCTTGTTGGTGGCGTAAAGCGAGGCCGTCACCTGGCCGTCGCTGGCGGCATCGACGCGCCAGTTGCCGAGATCGGACCCCGCCTGAACCACACGGACGGCGGCAAGCAAGAGCACCGCGGCAACCACCACGCCCCTCAACTTGAATACCACTGTCACCTGTGCCTCCAAACGACCCTGCGAAATGCGATATCGCGCAGATAATCATCAACGTTCGGTATCGCCAGCAGCGGCCATTCATCTGAAGTTGGTAGTGTTGCCGCGCCGCAACAACAAAGAACAGCAACGAAAAAGGCCGCATCGAGGGCGGCCTTTCGAAATCAGGTTATTGAGCCGTTTTTACTCGGCGTCCTTGGCGGCCTTCTTCTTCGGCGCGGCCTTCTTCTTGGGCTCCTCGGCCCCGCCGGCGGCTTCGCCCGCCTTTGCTTCACTTGCCTTGGCCTCGGCCTTCTTCGAGGAAGCCTTCTTCGCCGGCTTTGCCTTGGTCGCGGTCTCTGCCTCCTCGTCGTCGGCCATCAGCTCTTCCTTGCTGACCTTGACGTCGTCAACCGAGATTTGGCCGAGCAGATAATCGACGACCTTCTCCTCGAACATCGGCGCGCGCAGCGAATTGATCGCCTCGGGGTTGCTGCGATAGAACTCGAAGGCTTCCTGCTGCTGGTTGGCCGGGAAGCGGCGGACCTGCTCGAACAAGCCGCGCTGCAGCTCTTCGTCCGACACGGTGACGCCGGCCTTCTCGCCGATCTCGGCGAGAACCAGGCCGAGCCGCACGCGGCGTTCGGCCAGGCGCATATACTCGGCGCGCGCCTCTTCCTCCGTCGTCTCCTCGTCGGCGAAGGTGCGGCCGGCGGCTTCGAGATCGCGGTTGACCTGCGCCCAGATGTTGTTGAACTCGGCCTCGACGAGCTTCGACGGCGCCTCGAACGAATAGGCGGCATCGAGCTGGTCGAGCAGCTGGCGCTTCACCTTCTGGCGGGTCATCGAACCGAACTGGTTCTCGATCTGGCCGCGCACGATATCGCGCAGGCGCTCCAGCGATTCCAGGCCGAGGTTCTTGGCCGTCTCGTCATTGATCTCGAGCGCGCCGGGCTTCGCCACGTCCTTGACGGTGACGTCGAAAGTGGCTTCCTTGCCGGCTAGATGCGCCGCCTGGTAGTTCTCGGGGAAGGTGACGGTGACCTGCTTCTCGTCGCCCGCCTTGGTGCCGATCAGCTGGTCCTCGAAGCCTGGGATGAATTCCTTGGAGCCGAGCACCAGCGGCTGATCGGTACCGGCGCCGCCGGAGAAAGCCTCGCCGTCGATCTTGCCGACATAGTCGATGCTCACGCGGTCGCCTTCGGCGGCCTTGCCGTCCTTGGGCTCGTAGCTGCGCGCCGATTCGGCGACCCGCTTCACCTGGTCTTCGACTTCCGTCTCCGGCACGTCATAGACCTGACGCTTCACCTTGATGTCGGAGAAATCCTTGATCTCGATCGCCGGGATGACCTCGTAGTTGAGGCGGAATTCGAAGTCGGCTCCGCCGGCCAGGATCTTCTCGGCTTCCTTCTCGTCCTCGGTCATGATCACTTCGGGCTGCATGGCGGCCTTCTCGCCGCGGCCCGAGATGATCGAGCGGGTCGAGTCGTTGAGGATCTCGTTGACGACCTCGGCCATGAACGACTTGCCGTACATCTTGCGCAGGTGCTGCACCGGCACCTTGCCGGGGCGGAAGCCGTTGATCCGCACCTTGTCGCGGGCATCGTTCAGCCGCGCCATGAGCTTGGCTTCCATGTCACCGGCCGGCACGGTGATCTTGATCTCGCGCTTGAGACCGGAATTGAGCGTTTCGGTGACCTGCATCCTAAAACCTTTGTTTTCACCAATGAGGCTGCCAAACGGTTCTTAGCCGTTCACAGCCTGCCGGTATAATCTTGCCGGAAATGGCTTTTCGTACGGAACCTGGCGATTTGACCGCTAATGCGGCTCAAACTCTCCTGAACTGCGCTTCCAAAAATGTGAAGAAGTCTTTGTTTTTCCTACTTCTTCTTACATTCTGCAGAAGCGGATAGTCGCGTCCCGTCACATTCGACACGCCTTTTGTCACAGGCTAGGCTAATTTTCAACCATCTTCGCGATTACGCGAATGACCGTGATCTGGACCCCGACATTGACAGAATGATGGCTACATGGGATTGCCGGGGAACGCGGATGTGGCGGAATTGGTAGACGCCCTGGATTTAGGTTCCAGTGCCGAAAGGCGTGGGGGTTCGAGTCCCTTCATCCGCACCACCCTTCGCTCTTCGAGCTTCGAGTGGCGAGCCGCCCGACAGATTAGTGGACAAAGGGGCCTCCCGAAGTCTGGCAAGGAGGACCGGAGGCATCAACTCCTGGCGGCGCAAGCGAGGCGCATACGCTCGCGAAGACAATCCCGCTTTTGCGCTCCGATGCCCTTGAAATAGCCCGCTAACAGGTTCTTACTTGCAACAGGCAGGTTGGGGCTCTGTCAGTTTGTGCGCGTAGTTTCTCTGGTTCTGGGGGCTGGGTCGGTTGTCGCGGCAGCGACATGTCAGGTTGACGCCTTAGAGTACATGTCGGCTTCCTCTCCGGGCCGGCAGCCAGTGCTTGTTGTCTCCGGTGAGTTTGGCGCCAATGAACCCCTGAACGCCTTTGACGACGCGGTTGCGAGCAGCAGGGCCAGGGTGATCGTATTCAACTCCCCCGGCGGCAACGTCGGCAGTGCGATTCGCTTGGGACGCATGATCCGCGCGGCAGGGTTGGATACTCTTCAGCTTCGCCAATTGCAGTGCGCCTCAGCCTGCTCACTGGCCTTCTTGGGTGGCGTCCACCGTGTTGCCGAGCCAGGCTCCATCGGCATTCATCGGCCGTCCCTCAAACCGGCTGACGGGATGTCCAATGAAGAAGCGAAGGCCCGTGTCCAGTTCGGCACGGCCGCAATCATAGCCTATGTAATCGAGATGGGAGTGGATCCCAAGCTGATGGAATTGGCTTCGAGCTATGACAGGCATGACATAAGGTACTTATCGGCCAGCGAAATGGCAGAGTTGCGTGTGACCAATGCCGCAGCGAACCAGTCGCCAGCAGATGCATCGCAGGTGTCAACGACACCAAATCCTGCGCCCGCGCCTGCTCCTGCACCCGACGCCAGGCAACAGCCGGAAAGCGTTGCGGTCGCCTTCGTCAGGGATCTCATCGAGCATCATGGCGACAACAACGATTTCGCTCTTGCTCAAGTTCAGGCGTCCTACGCTCCCACGGTCGACTATCATGGCAAGTTGACGAACCTCAGTTCGATCGTTCAGGACAAGAGGAACTATTACCAGCGATGGCCTGAACGGGCATATAAGATCCGCAATGACAGCATTGTGGTCAGTTGCGCCATCGACCGCTGCATGGTCTCGGGCATCTATGACTGGATTGTGCGCAGGCCCTCGACACACAAGCAGGAAAAAGGCGTAGCGGACTTCAGCTACACGATCTCGATCGGTCCCTATCCCAAAATCATCGCCGAGACAGGCGATGTCCAGCGATAACCGGGACCATCGCTAGGCGAACCGTCGCGCTGGCGCCGCGGCCTATATACCCTAATAAAGCGGCTCCTCGAACAGCGCCTTGTCACCGTCCATCAGCGCCTTGATCTGTGGCGTCCCGTTGGCCGAGAGCGCCAGCTTGATGCCGAATGGCCGCACGCGCATGTCGGTTTGGATCGCCATGCCCTCGCCTTCCGGCAGATAGAAGCGATCGATCCCGTATTCCGGCGCGATCGTCGCTTCCGGATCACGAAGGCCCCAACCCTCGGCGACATGGCCGGCAATGTCTGCCTCATCCGGGCCTGCCGGTGCCGGCGCCTGGCCGAACCACGCCGCCGTCGGCTGCCAGTAGCCGTCGGCACCCTTTTTGAGCCGGACCACGATCGAGGTGTCGTCGCTGGATAACTTGCCTTGCGGGATGTTGGCGATCAGCTTCACCGGGATCCGCGATATGTTGTTGCCGATCGCAATATAGTCGCCGCGCAGGAGATCGCGCGGATCGACGGGCTCGATCTTGAGCAGGACTTCCTTGCCGTTGCGCAGGATGGCCGCGCGCCCGGCGATGATCCAGCTGAGGAAACCGACCTGGACAAGTCCCAGCACCAATGCCGCGATGATCAGTCGTTTCCCGGTCATGCCGCTGCTCCTCGTGGCGCCCTCATGCGTCTTTCAACGCGGATGATTATCAGCGCCAGGACGCCGAGCAGCACGGCAGCGGCGAGGAAGAAGCCGGCCGTGTCGAGCATCGATTGCAGCATCACCACATAGATGATGGCGAGTTCGAATGCGAAGCCGGCATAGGCCACCCAGCGCAAGCCCCGGCTCTCGCGGCCGCCGAGCATGATCGCCGCGACGATGCCGGCAAGCGCAACCGCCGAGGCAATGGCAAAGCCGCTGTTGTAGCTCGCCTCGTCGGCCAGTTCGAACTGGACCATTGCCAGGCCGGCAAGAAAGCCGATGAGCGCATGCAAGGGCAGCCGGCCGCCGAGTTGCACGATCCTGTCGACAGGTTCGGCTGCGAAGATCGCAGCCGCGAACAGCAGCGCCGAGACGAGCACGAGCGGAATGGCGACCTGGAGTGTGTTGTGGTCGATCGCCAGCAGGACGAGATAGAACAGGATCGACAGGACGATCAGGTGCCGCGCCGCCTGGCTGCGTGTCCAGAAAGAAATGGCAAACAGCACGAGCGCAAGCGCCGCAAAGAGATACGGAAACTCGGCCCGGCGGAAAAATCCGCCCCATTTGAGGAACAACCACGCGTCGGCGATGCCGACGAAGGCGACGGTGAGCGGGTTCGAGCGCAATGCCACCGCTGCCAGCGTCGTACCGGCGCACCAGGTCAGCAGCGCCGAGGCCTCGTCGCCCGACAAATGATACATCTGGCCGATCAGCGCGATCGATCCGCCGAAGGCCGCGGCGGCGACGATCCAAAGCGCCTCGCCGATCGCCGCGTGATCGCGTGTCTTCAAGAATGCGCCGCCGACATAGCCGCCGAGAATGACGGCAAACAGCGCCGCCACGCGCGCCAGCCGCGGAATGGCTTCCCAATTGGCTGCGACGAAGATCAGGATCGCGGCGCCGAACAGAAGTGCGGCCATCATCGCCAGGATCGAGCCGAAGCTCAGCGAGGTGCGCTCGTTGGCGGCCACGTCGCGCGCCAAGGCGTCTGCCGTCGCCGCGTCGATCAGGCCCGCGTCCCGCCAGCGGGCGATATCCGCGCTCACCTTCGCCGCATAGCCCGCCATGCGCTTCCCCCGAGCTTGGTCATTCTTTTAGCCGGAACAGCCAAACCGTTGACGCGGCGGCATTTTCCGATTCGGCCTTCTTTGCGTCGCAAGCGTGAACGGCCGTTAATGTTGCATTGCACAATTTGCATTGCTGCCATGCGCCAATCGCACTTTTAAACCGATATGACCCCACCTATTTTCTGTTCGTACACAAACGGAATGATCCGAACCAAAGACGAAACGAGCACTACCATGAACCTGATCCGCAACTACCGCAACTGGCGCCGCTACCGGGAAACCGTTTCCGAGCTGAGCCGCCTGTCGAACCGTGAACTGACCGACCTCGGCATCAGCCGCAGCGACATCCACTACGTCGCCCGCAAGGCGGTCTAACCCGCTTCGGACCGCGAATGGTCCGAACCAGTTTTGAAAGAGTAAGGCAATGAACCTGATCCGCAGCTACCGTAACTGGCGCGTCTACCGCGAGACGGTTTCCGAGCTGGGTCGGCTTTCGAACCGCCAGCTCCATGATCTCGGCATCGTCCGTGACGAGATCAAGATGATCGCCCGTAAGGCGGTCTAAGCAAGGGATTTCGCCAGGGTCGACCTCCTCCCCGACCCTGACGGATACGGTCAACCTTTACCTCCTCCCAAAGGTTGACCACCGAAACGGCGCCCGCCGGACCTCCTCCCCCGGCGGGCGTTGTTTTCAAAAAGGATCCGCCCCTTTTCAATTGGCGCAAGGAATTTCGTCAAAGCCGACCTCCTCCCCGGCAATGACGAATATGGTCGATCTTCACCTCCTCCCGAGGATCGACCCCAAAAACGACACCCGCCGGACCTCCTCCCCCGGCGGGTGTTGTTCTTTTTGGAGGCAGTCTTCCGCTTCAGCCGGGTCGAATCCGGCAATTGCATTCGCCGCGCCAAGCGACTATTTCGGCGCTCATGAGCAAAAATCCTGTACACGTCATCGGCGGCGGCCTCGCCGGCTCCGAAGCCGCATGGCAGATCGCCGAGGCCGGCGTTTCAGTCGTGCTGCATGAAATGCGCCCCGTGCGCGGCACCGACGCGCACAAGACCGATGGATTGGCGGAGCTCGTCTGCTCCAATTCCTTCCGCTCCGACGATGCCGAGACCAATGCGGTCGGCCTGCTGCATGCCGAAATGCGGCTCGCCGGCTCACTGATCATGAGCGCCGGCGACGCGCACCAGGTCCCGGCCGGTGGCGCGCTTGCGGTCGACCGCGACGGGTTTTCCGATGCGGTCACGGCGAAGATCGAGGCGCATCCGCTGATCACGATCCAGCGCGAGGAAGTCCCTGGACTGCCGCCGGTGGAGTGGGATCAGGCAATCATCGCCACCGGCCCGCTGACAGCGCCATCGCTGGCGCAGTCGATTGCCGAGGCAACAGGCGCCGATGCGCTGGCCTTCTTCGACGCCATCGCGCCGATCGTGCATTTCGACACGATCGATATGAACATCTGCTGGTTCCAGTCGCGCTACGACAAGGTCGGTCCGGGCGGCACCGGCAAGGACTACATCAACTGCCCGATGGACAAGGAGCAGTATCTCGCCTTCGTGTCGGCGCTCCTTGAAGGCCAAAAAACCGAATTCAAGCAGTGGGAAGGCACGCCCTATTTCGACGGCTGCCTGCCGATCGAGGTAATGGCAGAGCGCGGTGTCGAGACGCTGCGTTACGGACCGATGAAGCCGATGGGACTGACCAATGTCCACAATCCGTCGGTCAAAGCCTATGCGGTGGTGCAACTTCGCCAGGACAATGCGCTGGGCACGCTCTACAACATGGTCGGCTTCCAGACCAAGCTGAAGCATGCCGAGCAGGTGCGCATCTTCCGCACCATTCCGGGGCTCGAAAACGCCGAATTCGCGCGTCTCGGCGGCCTGCACCGCAACACCTACATCAACTCGCCGACGCTGCTCGATCCGTCGCTGCAGCTGAAATCACGGCCGGGCCTGCGTTTTGCCGGCCAGATCACCGGCTGTGAGGGCTATGTCGAAAGCGCAGCGATCGGACTGCTTGCTGGCCGTTTCGCCGCCGCCGAGAGGCTCGGCCAGGCAGCTTCGCTGCCGCCGCCAACCACCGCCTTCGGCGCGCTGCTCAACCACATCACCGGCGGCCACATCGTTTCGGACGACGAGCCCGGAAAACGCTCCTTCCAGCCGATGAACGTCAATTTCGGCCTGTTCCCGCCGGTCGAGGCGCCGAAGAATGAAGGCAAGCGCCTGCGCGGCAAGGAAAAGACCATCGCCAAACGCCATGCGATCACAGCGCGCGCGCTGGCGGACTGCCGCGCGTGGCTAGGGCTACCGGCACAGGCGCAAGCGGCAGAATAAGCTTTTCGGTTCCGGTTGGACGCCCCATATAAAGTAGGATATCGTCCTACCTTATGCATGGAGGCATGCTATGGAAACCGCTGAGAAACTGTCGATCACCGTCACGCCAGCCATGGCACGCATGATCCGCGAAAAGGTCGAGGATGGCTCCTTCGGCTCGGCGAGTGAGGTGATCCGCGCCGCCTTGCGCGCCTTCCAACGCGAGGAGGAAGAGCATGCCGAGCGCATCGCGTCGATCAGGGCGCGGGTGAAGGCTTCGCTCGAGGACACAAGGCCTGCCGTTCCGCTTGACGAAGCGATCGACAGGGTAAAGAGCCGCATTTCGCAACTGGCGCGAGACAATGATGATCCAGCGTCTCGCCGTCGTTCTTAGCGAAGCAGCCATATCCGATCTCGACACCATTGCCGCCTACATTTTCGAGAGCAGCGGAAGCGAACGCATCGCCACAAGCTTCGTCGATCGCATGAGGGACCGCTGTCACAGTATCGGTAACGCGCCTCGCGGCGGGCGCCGACACGATGACATTGTGCCGGGTCTGAGGATTGTCCCGTTCGAACATTCCGCCGTCATCGCCTATGTCGTCGAAGGCGACATCGTGCACATCGTCAATATCTTCTACGGTGGGGCGATTATGAAGCGCTGTTACGTGGTGGAGGCGGTGAACCGTCCTAACTACTCCGCCGGCTCTGCGCCCGCCGCCGGCAGCCCCGGCTTCCCCGCCTCACCCGGATTTCTCCGCACATAGGCCGCCTTCAGCGTCTCCGACGTATCGCGCGAGCCGTCATGGCTCCAGCCAGGCGGCTGGATGAGATAGTTGAGCCGCTGGCTCAGCGTCAGTCCTGGCGTCAGCGCATCCTCGAACATGCCTATCCATTCGTGGAACGCCACCTTCAGCGGATTGAAGGTGCCGATGTTCTTGACGATGCCGTAGCGCGGCCGGTCCGCCTCCAGTTCCTCGACGAAGGTGCCGAACATGCGGTCCCAGATGATCAGCGTGCCGGCGAAGTTCGCGTCGAGATAGCGCGAATTGGTGGCGTGGTGGACGCGGTGGTGCGATGGCGTGTTGAAGATGAATTCGAACCAGCCCCACAACTTGCCGATCGTTTCTGTATGGATCCAGAACTGCCAGACCAGGTTGAAGCCGAAGACGAAGGCGATCACCGCCGGATGAAAGCCGACCAGCACCAGCGGCGCCTCCAGCACGAACATGAAGGTGAACAGACC
Source organism: Mesorhizobium shonense (assembly GCF_040545255.1). Taxonomy (NCBI): domain Bacteria; kingdom Pseudomonadati; phylum Pseudomonadota; class Alphaproteobacteria; order Hyphomicrobiales; family Phyllobacteriaceae; genus Mesorhizobium; species Mesorhizobium shonense. Next base: position 242,752 of record NZ_JBEPLM010000008.1, on the reverse strand, counting down.
GGTCCAGCTCTGCCTGAGCGCGGTCGAGAGGTTGTAGTGCTGGCTGGAATGGTGGTTGACGTGCTCGGCCCACACCCAGCGCACCCGGTGCGCGATGCGGTGATAGACGTAGTAGCGCAAATCATCGAGCAGGAAAGCGGCGACAAACACCCAGATCGACAGGCCGAGATTGAAGAAGCGGAACTGCCAGAGCCGCAGCAGCGCCCAGTAGGACACGACGCCAAGCAGCAGGCCGGCGACGACATTGCCGGTTCCCATCATCAGGCTGGCCAGCGTGTCGCGCGTCTCGAACGAACCCTTGGCGCGGCCGGTGCGCACCAGCCAGAGCTCGATCAGGATCGCGGTGACGAAAAACGGAATCGCGAGCTGGGTGACCTGCGGAAAATTATGGTCGTCCATCACGCGGCTGCCTTTTGGGTTTGATCGTGAACCTGCAGCATCGCTGCCACCGTCTGCGCGTCAGCCTTGTCGGCAAAGGCAAACTTCCCGCCCTTCCAGGTGAAGTCGTTCAGCCTGAGGGTCACAACGTTTCCTTCCCTCGTCAGCGCGAGAACGTCGTGCCGCGTGACGATGCGCGTCAGGAAACAGTCGCCGATACTCTGGACGATGCCGCAGTGACGCGGGCCGAGCTCGAGGAACGCGGCATGCCTGTCCGATGTCAGCCGCACAGCATGGGGCTTTTCGTCAGGAAAATCCTCGCCGAAACGCGCGAGCGCTTGGTCCGCGCTCGAAAGCGTCGCGGTCGTCGTGCCGCCGGTGAAATGCACGGCCGCGACCGACAGCGCGATGCCGAACACGACAAGGACGACCAGGACTGGCAGGCTCATGGAATGCGGCTCCTCCGGCGGCTCGCATTTCTTTGACGCGAGTCCACGCGGCAGAACCCCTAGCACAATTGACGTTTACGTCAAAGGGGCGCCCAGCCGCGCATGGCATGACGCAAGAGCAGCCAGTGCCGGCGCAAGGCTGAGAGCGTCGCAGTGTCGGCGAGTGGAGATCGACCCGCCTTTTCCATCTTGTCGAGATAGGCGCGTGTCAGCGCCAGCGGCAGGAAGGCGGGGCGCAGCGACACGGGGAGCGCCGACGCGCCTCTCTCGAAGGCGCCGAGATGCTCCCTCGCCAACGCGATCATCGCCGCCACCGCTCGCTCCGCGGCAGCATCGCCCTCGCCTTTGACGAACTCTTCCGGTGTTGTCCCGGCTGCCACCAGGATGTCGGCTGGCACGTAGCATTGGCCCCGCCTGCGGTGCAGCGGCAGCAAGAGCAGCAGGCCGGTAATGGCCTGCGCGCAACCGGCCCTGCCCGCCAGTTCGGCAAAGCGCGGCGCGGCAGTTGGATCGAGCGCCATCGCTGCAAGCTGGATCAGCGCGGCGGCCGTCTCACCGCAATAGCCTTCGAGATCCGTCCGCGACGGCATCGGATCGTCGTAAAGATCGAAGATGCGCGCCTCGAGCATGTTGTCGAAAGCCGCCTTCGGCAGACGATAGGCGGTGATCGCCGCCCTCAGCGCATCGGCGGTCGGATGGCCTGCGTCCGCTTCGCCTTCGGCCATGATGACGTCGCGCCACCACTGCAGCCGAACCTCGCCCGGCAGCGGCTCGTGGATGCGGTCTCGCACGCTGGCGATCTCGGCATTGAACGCATAGAGCGCGAACAGCGCGGCGCGCTTGCCGGCCGGCGCATAAAGCGCCGAGAGATAGCGGTCAGGGTCGGCGGCGCGCACCGCGTCCACGACGATGGTTGAACCGACGGCCATTCAATCGACGGCAATCAGCGCCGCGGCCACGGCGCGATCCTCGGCCAGAAGCACGTTGTAGGTGCGCACCGCCGCGCCCGTCGACATCGGATCGGCCGAGATACCGGCCTCCTTGAACGCGGCGCGCAACGCCGCCGGCAACGGCCGCAGATCCTTGCCGGTGCCGACCAGCAGGATCTCTATCCTGTTGGCTTCAGCCAACAGCTTGTCGAAGTCCGAAGCTTTCAGCGCCAGCGGATCGGCCGGCTCCCAGCCATGAATGCCGGACGGCAGGAACAGAAGCGAGCCGCGATGCGACATGTCGGCAAAGCGGAAGCCGCCATTGCCGTAGGCTTCGATCGGCGCCCTGCCCGGGAAATGCGCCTCGCGGATGACGATGCCTTTGGCCATGGGTCTAGAACATGATGCCGAAAAGTGTGGAGCGGCTTTCGGACGACATCATGCTCTTTCTCATTGATTTAGAGCCGGATTCAGATCTCAGGTCGACTCGACCTGAAATCATCCGGCTCTGGCGGCGTCAGGTCGTCACGGCCTTGCCGTTCGCCGGCTTCTGCTCCTCTTCGGCGGTCGCGGCCTGCGGCCTGAGCTTGAAGAGGATCAGCAGCGGCGCGGCAATGAAGATCGACGAATAGGTGCCGAACACCACGCCGAACAGCATTGCCAGCGTGAACGAACGGATCACCTCGCCGCCGAACAGCACCAGCGCCAACAGCGCCAGCGATGTCGTGACCGACGTCAGCGTCGTCCTCGACAGCGTCTCGTTGATTGCATTGTTGAGAAGCTGCGGCAGCGGCATCTTCTTGTATTTTCTGAGATCCTCGCGAACGCGGTCATAGACGACGATCGTATCGTTCAGCGAATAGCCGATGATGGTCAGGATCGCCGCCAGCGATGACTGGTTGAATTCCAATCCGGATATGACGAAAAAGCCGATCGTCATCACCACATCGTGCACCGTGGCGACGATGGCGCCGACCGCGAACTGCCATTCGAAACGGAACCAGACATAAAGCAGGATGCCGACCAGCGCGATCAGCATCGCGATCGTGCCCTGCTTGGCCAGCTCTCCGGAAACCGTCGGACCCACCACTTCGACGCGGCGGAAGTCGTATTGATCCTGGAGCTCGCCCCTCACCTTGTCGATAACCGTCTGCTCGGCATTCTCGCCGGCATCTTGTGTTCCGACGCGGATCAGGACGTCATTCGGCGCGCCGAACTGCTGTACCTGGATCTCGCCGATATTGAGCTCGGACAACCTGGTGCGGATGTCGCCGAGATCGGCGTCGCCCTGCTTGGACTGCACCTCGATCATCGAGCCGCCCTTGAAGTCGATGCCGTAATTGATGTCGATGGTCAGGAACCCGACGACCGACAGGATCGACAGCACACTGGACAAGGCGAACGTCCAGCGGCGGATCCCCATGAACGGAATCTTGGTGCCCGGCGGAATGAAGGTGACCGGCGCCCTTGGCAATTCCTTCGGGCGGGCGCGGCGCAACCAGATCGCGACCAGCATCCGGGTGAAGGTGAAGGCGGTGAACACCGTGGTCAGGATGCCGATGGCGTAGGTGATGGCGAAGCCCTTGACCGGACCGGTGCCAAGAAAGAACAGCACCACGGTGGCGATCAGCGACGTCACGTTGGAGTCGACGATCGTCGCCAGCGCCTTGGAGAAACCGGTGTCGATCGCCTGGATGACAGAGCGGCCATTTCGTCGCTCTTCGCGGATGCGCTCGTAAATCAGAACGTTGGAATCCACAGCCATGCCGATGGTGAGCACGATACCCGCGATACCTGGCAAAGTGAGCGTTGCGCCAAGCAGTGACAGCGCCCCCACGATCATCGCAACGTGCACGGCCAAGGCCACATTGGCGAGAAAGCCGAGGAAGCCGTAGGCCACGAACATGAAGGCGACGACGAGGATCGAGCCGATCACGCCCGCGATCTTGCCGGCATGGATCGAATCCTGACCAAGGCCCGGCCCCACCGTGCGCTCTTCAATGATGGTAAGTTTTGCCGGCAAGGCGCCGGCGCGCAGCAGCACGGCGAGATCGTTGGCGCTCTCGGCTGTGAAGTTGCCTGAAATCTGCCCCGTGCCGCCCAGGATAGGTTCACGGATGACGGGCGCCGAAATGACCTGATTGTCGAGGACGATGGCGAAAGGTTTACCGACATTCTGCTGGGTCGCCTGACCGAACCGGGTGGCGCCTCGCGAATTGAACGTAAACGAAACCACTGGCTCGTTTGTCTGCGAATTGTAGGTCGGGGTCGCCTGCGACAGGTCTTCGCCCGACACGATGACGCGGTTCTCCACCAAATAGGGAACTGGAGGATCGTCCTGAGAATACAGGATCGAGTCGCCAGCCGGCGGCCGGCCTTTCATGGCGTCCTGGACCGGCATCGAGGTGTCGACCATCTGGAACGTCAGCTTGGCGGTCTGGCCGATAATGTCCTTGAGCCGCTGAGGGTTCTGAAGGCCAGGCACCTGAACGAGAATGCGATCGTCACCCTGCCGCTGCACAATCGGCTCGGTCGTGCCAAGCGCGTTCACGCGTCGTTCGACAACTTCGATTGCCTGTGACAACGCCGTCGTGGTCCGGTACTTGAGGCCGGCATCCGTGACGGTAAATTTCAGCAGCCCAGGCTCTGAATCATCCAGTGTCATCGACTGAACGGAACCGCCGGTGAATAGACCGGCATTTACCGGATTTGTAATGGGTTTCAGCGCTGCCTTGGCCGCATCGACCTGGCTCTGGTCGCTGATGCGCACCTGCACGGTGCGACCGGCGCCGGAAAGCCCGGTATAGTTGATCTTGGCTTCGCGCAGCAGGGTCCTGATCTCGTCGCGCGTCGTCTCCAGTTGGTCTTTGATCAGATCGTTCTGATCCATCTGGAGCAGGATGTGCGAGCCGCCCTGAAGGTCGAGGCCGAGCGTCATCTGCCGCTTCGGCACCCAGTTCGGCAGTTGCGCCAGCGTGCTTGCCGGGAACAGGTTGGGCGCGGCGAGGATCACTGTGACGGCTACGGCCAGCCAGATCAGGACCATCTTCAGGCGCGAGAAATACAGCATTCGTTCTTATCCGTTCAGGCGTACAAGCGGCAGCGTTCCGCCATCGAGGTGATGATTACTTCTTGGCGTTCTGGTTCGCCACCGGCTCGCCCTTGACGCGCACGTCGGAGATCGTCGAGCGCAGCGCCGTCACCTTGGTTCCGCCGCCAAGGTCGATCTCCAGCTCATTGTCGTCGATCACCTTGGTCACCTTGCCGACGAAGCCGCCGCCGGTCACCACCGTATCGCCGCGGCGCACCGCGGCCAGCATTTCCTGGCGCTTCTTCAGCTGCGTGCGCTGCGGCCTGATGATCAGAAAATACATGATCACGAAAATCAGGACAAACGGCAAAATGCTGATGAACATATCGGGCGAGGTGCCGACGCCTTGGGCGTATGCCGGTGTGACGAACATCAAGAAACTCCTGGATGGTAAAATACCGCCGCTGCGGCCCCGCGAAAATTTGGGCGGAATATAGTCGGTAAAGTTGCCAATGCAACTGCGCGACCCGCCGAATCCGTTGCTTTTCCAGCCGTTTGGCGCGTGCTAGAGCGTCGCAGCCGGAAGCCGCTTGGAGCCGGCCCGAAAAGATCGTGCTCCAACAAAAGCTTGCAGTTGGTCCTTGGTGCGCAATCATGGACCCGCTTCACGTTGCGAGATGCCAAAGCGAAAAGACCGGAAATGACCGATAGCCTGGATGCCCTGAACAAGAAGCTCGACCGCCTGATCGAGGCGGTCTCCCGCCTCGCCCCGCCACCCGTTCCGCAAACCGATCTCGGCCTGGCCGACTGCTTCGTCTGGCAGGCCGACCCCGGCTATCTGGAGCCGGTGCGCAAGGTCAACCGCGTCGACATCGGCCTGATCCGCGGCGTCGACCGGGTCCGCGACATCCTGCTCGACAACACCGAGCGCTTCGCTTCCGGCTTCGCCGCCAACAACGTGTTGCTCTGGGGCGCGCGCGGCATGGGCAAGTCGTCGCTGGTCAAGGCCGTGCACGCCCGGGTCAATGCCTTGGACAAGCTCGACCGGCCTTTGAAGCTGATCGAGATCCATCGCGAGGACATCGACACGCTGCCGAAGCTGATGGGCCTGCTGAAGGCCGCGCCCTATCGCTTCATCCTGTTTTGCGACGACCTCTCCTTCGATCACGACGACACCTCCTACAAGTCGCTGAAGGCGGCGCTCGAAGGCGGCGTCGAGGGCCGGCCGGCCAACGTCATCTTTTACGCCACGTCGAACCGGCGGCACCTGTTGCCGCGCGACATGATCGACAATGAACGCTCGACCGCCATCAATCCGTCGGAGGCCGTGGAGGAAAAAGTCTCGCTTTCCGACCGCTTCGGCCTGTGGCTCGGCTTCCACAAATGCTCGCAGGACGAGTATCTCGACATGATCGACGGCTATGTCCGCTATCACGGCCTTACCATCGACCCCGAGAGCCTGCGCGCGGACGCGCTGGAATGGGCGACGACACGCGGCAGCCGCTCCGGCCGCGTCGCCTGGCAATTCACGCAGGACCTCGCCGGCCGACTCGGCAAGCCGCTCAAGGATTGAAGCGTGAACGTCACTTGGGCGAGTGCGCCCGTCGCAAGTCACGCGGCGTCTGGCCGGTCTCGCGGCGCATCCAATGCGCGAGATGTGACTGGTGCGCGAAGCCCGTCAATGCCGCAACCTCGCTTGTGCTGAGATCGCGTCGCCGCAGCAGAACGCACGCCCTTTCCACGCGACGTCGCAACACGTAGCGATGCAAGGTGACGCCCATCGCCGCTTTGAACCATGTGCGCAAATGCGAGCTGCTCGCGCCGGCAACCCGGCTCAGGCGATCGATCGAAAGCGGCTCATGTAGAGCGGACTCGATGTGTTCCAGGACACGCTTTAGCTGCGCGTCCGACAACCGGTTCACTCGAACTACGTCTGGGCCATCGAGGCCAAGCAGCCTCACCGCAAGCGCGGCGCCGATGCCCTCGGCAAACAAAGGGCCACTCGGCGCGTCTGCAGCGAGATCGCTCTGCAGTGCTCGAGCGAGATGCTCGATGCGCTGGTCACGAAGCAGGTGGCGGATGTCGAGCCGTGATGCTCGCGCCCTGCCCCCAAGTTCTGCGGCGACCCTTTCCATCAAGGCGGGCTGCAAGACGATCTCCATCGTGTCGAACGGGGTTTCGGCCTCGAAACCGCCCTCCTCGCCAGCCGGCACCAGGTCGATATCCCCGGCGCGCCTGACGAAATATCGCCCAACCTGATTGCAGTAGGAGCGCGTCGCCGCGCTTGCATGCACCATGATGCGATGGTGTGGCGCCCGGGGCAGCAGATGGACGCCCGCCTCAACATGCCGGGAAACCATCGTTACGTCGGACAGGGTCGAGCCGGAAGGAATTGCGGACACATGCTCTCTCGATTCATGGCGGAACCTGTTCAAGATTTGGCAATTCGCGCGCGATTTTCAACGCCGCGAACTTGTACTCCGGCCTCTCCATCAAACTTGGAAGAGAGGTTGCCATGAGTTTGTATGTTGTTGTCGGCGCGGGCCCGGTTGGGCGGGAGACAGCCCGCCTTCTTGGCGAAGAAGGCCATGATGTCATCCTTACAAGCCGAAGCGTCGGTTCGCATGCGTTGCGGAACGTGCGGGCCGTACAGGCTGACGCCACGGACGCCTCGGCGCTGTCGTGTGTCTGCCGAGGCGCCGATGCCATCTTCATGTGTGCCATGGCCGCATATCATCGCTGGCCAACCGACTTTTTCCCCATAATCGACGGCGCCGTGCAGGCGGCGGAAGCGGTCGGCGCGAAGCTCATCGTGCTCGGAAACCTCTATGGTTATGGCGAAAATACCGAAAACCCGCTTCGCTCTGACTTGCCTCTGGACCCGAGTTCGAAGAAGGGGACCGCCAGGACGATCATGTGGCAGCGGGCGGCCCGTGCCAATGCGCCGGCGATCGAAATACGCTCCAGCGACTATCTGGGACATGGCGCGATCAGTTACTTCTCACTGGTCGCGCTGCCCTCCGTCATCGAGGGCAAGCCTGTCGCCTTCATTGGAGACCTCGATGCGACTCATGCCTGGACCTTCACCAAGGACGTCGCCAGGACGCTTGTCGCCGCCTCCCGCTACACGGGTGAATGGGGACGGGCGTTTCATGTCCCCTCGCAACACGCCTCCCCCCGCGAGCTGATCCGGAAAACCGCGGCAATGCTCGGACGAGAGGTTTCAGAGGCACGCTCCTATTCCATCCCCGAGATGGGGGCGCTGGGCATGCATGAGCTCATCGAGATGAAGTACCTCTTCGAGAGCCCCCTGCTGGTCGATTCCTCCGACGCCGAGACGCTTCTAGGCGTGAAGGCCAGCAGCCTTGAAGAGATGATCGCCGACACGCTCCAAGATCATCTTTGAGCCGTGCGTCATGCATCTTCGGCAACTGAAAAAGCCCGCTCCTGACGGAGCGGGCTGAAGCCGGCGGGCCGGACTGGAGGTCAGGCGGCCCGCAAGTTGTTCTTGTTCTATTCGAGATAGCCGCTCGGATCGACCGGGGCAGAGTTCTTGCGCACTTCGAAGTGCAACTTAGGCGAGTCCGTCGTCCCGCTCATGCCGGACAGCGCGATCTCCTGGCCGCGCTTGACCTTCTGGCCGCGCTGCACCTCGATCGAGCTGGCGTGGCCGTAAACGGTGACCAGGCCGTTCTCGTGGCGCACCAGCACAGTGTTGCCGAACTCCTTGAGGCCGTCGCCGGCATAGATGACGACGCCGTTCTCGGCCGCCTTGATCGGCGTTCCTTCCGGCACCGCGATGTCGACGCCGTCCTTGCCCGAACCGAAGCCGGAGATGACGCGGCCGCGCACCGGCCAGCGCATCTTGCCGATGCCGGTCGCATCCGGCGCCACCGCATCGTCGTCCTCGGCCTGCTGAATGACCTTGGCGTCCTTCTTCGGCGGCGTGTAGGAAGCGAGCGTCTGCGACGGCGTGGTCTTTGCCGGCGGCTGCGTCGTCGCCGTCGTCACCGGGTCGACGGACGGCTTGGTCGCTGCAGGGTTGGCGGCGGCGACGGTGCCGCCGGCCGGAACCTTGAGCGTCTGGCCGATCTTCAAGAGCCCGTCCTTCATGCCGTTGGCCTGCTTGAGCGCCGTGACGCCGACGCCGGTCTTGCGCGCGATCGAGGACAGGGAGTCGCCCTGCTGGACAGTGTAGGTGCCGCCGGCGCCGGCCGGCTTTGCCTCGGCCATCTGTGCGGGCTTGGCGTTCTTCGAACCGCTGGCGGCCGCCGATGCGTCGACCTGCGCGGCCGACTTGCCGTCCTTGAGCTTCGGCTGCTGGGGCAGCACGGCAACCTTCTCCGGCGCGCCGGCAGGCTGCTTCGGGGTGTTCACAGGCTTGGTGGCGTCGGCAACCTTGGGCTCGGCCTTGCTCGAATAGGCATAGGCCGGGATGACGATCTTCTGGCCGGTTCTGATGCCCTTGTTGGGATCGAGCCCATTGACCTTGATGATCGCATCCGCCGGCACATGATATTGCCGCGCGAGGCCCGAAATCGTCTCGCCTTCCCTGACGACGATCTCGGTGGCGTGCGGCGCAGCGCTTGCGTTGCGCACGGCATCGGGCTCGGCGGTCTTGAACGGCTTCGCTGCCGACGCGACCGTGCCGGTGGCCGTCTTGTCGAGATGCGGCGCCGCAGGAGCCGGAGCGAGCGCCGGGGCCGAGGCGGTCCGCATCGGCTTGGCCGGCGCCGCGGCCGCCTGCGAGGGCGGCGGCAACTGCTGGGACGTCACCGGCTCGAGGCTGGAGCGGCTTACCGACTGGGTGTGGCTGCCGTCGACAGGCGCCGGTGCGACCGTATCGCCCGGGTAAGGCTGGTCGGCATTCTGCTTGTTGATGATGGCGCGCTGGTTGTTGGTGGACGAGGTAAAAACGTCGTCGACACCGTTGAAGCGCATGGCCTGCGAGCTGCACCCGGCCGCGGCGCCGGCGATCATGAGGACGGCGCAGCCACGCGCCAGATTGCGTCCGTTTGCCTTCAAACCACTGAATTGCATCGCACTAACCCGCACAGACCCGGTACAAACTGGTCCTGATTAAAGCGCGTTAATGTTACTGGCCGGTTAACCCATTAGAATCCGGCGAAAATTTTCTTAAAACATTTCGAAAAGCGCAGAAGCTGGGTTTGGATTCAGGTCAGGCCGCGTCGAAAATGGTGGCTTCCGAGAACCGGCCTACGCCGGCCGTAGCCTTAATTTAACTGCCACGCCACTCATGAGCGCTTCGGCCGGCGAAGGCCGGAAGCGCAGGAGGCCGCCATTTGCAGGCCGGCCTCACCTGAATCCAAGCCCAGCTAGATCACCGCGGCGACGCTGCGCAGGATCGGCTGCAGCCTGACCATGCCGATGTCCTCGCGCTCGAAGCGGCTGCCGACCTTGGTGAGCTTGGCCAGCACCTGCTCGCCCTCCTCCGGACCGATGGGCGCGATGACGATGCCGCCGCTCGACAATTGATCGAGCAGGAATCGCGGCAGGCTGTCGAACGCCGCCCAGGCGAGGATGCGGTCGAACGGCCCTTCGTTGGGCAGGCCGTTGGAGCCGTCGGCCTGGCGCGCGATGACGTTGCCGATGCCGAGCGCCTCGAAGCGCTGCTTTGCCTGTTCGATCAAGGTCTTGTAGCGGTCGACGGTGACGATGCGCGCGGCGAGCCTGGACATCACCGCAGCGCTATAGCCCGACCCGGTGCCGATCTCGAGCACGCGGTTGCCCGGCTCGATGGCCAAAGCCGCGATCACCGCCGCCTGCAGGTCCGCGCCCTCGATCGCCTCGCCGCATTCGATCGGCAGCATGCCCTCCGACCAGGCGATCGAATGGAACTGCGCGGACAGGAAACCCCGCCGCGGCGTCGCCTCGAAGGCTGCGATCAGCGCTTTCGGCGCCGTGCCCCTGCCCCGCAGGCGGAGCAGGAAAGCGGCAAAGCCTTCGCGATCGTCGATAGTCATGGTCATGACAGCGCCTTGGTCAGCTGGTCGCGGAGTTCATGAGCGGTGAGGTCGAGCTGCAGCGGCGTCACCGACACCAGCCGGTTGCGCAGAGCATAGAGGTCGGTGCCCTTCTTGCCTTCGACCGGCTCGCGGCCGAACCGCAGCCAGTAGTAAGGCAGGCCGCGGCCGTCACGACGTTCGTCGACCCACAGGCTGTGCACGAGCTTGCCTTGCGAGGTGACGACAGTGCCCTCGATTTCGTCGGGCGCGCAGTTCGGGAAATTGACGTTGAGCAGTACGCCTTCCGGCAGCGGCGTCGCGATCAGCTTCTTCAGCAGCGCCGGCGCCAGCGCCTCGGTCGTCTCGTAAGGAACGACGCGATCCTCGCCAACATAGGAGTAGGCTTGGCTCACCGCGATCGAGCGGACGCCGAGCAGCGCGCCCTCCATGGCGCCGGCAACGGTGCCGGAATAGGTGACGTCATCGGCAATGTTGGCGCCGGAATTGACGCCCGACAGTATGAGGTCCGGCGGCCCGGGCAGGATCTTTTTCGTGCCCATGATGACGCAGTCGGTCGGCGTGCCGCGCACGGCATAGTGTCTTTCGCCAACCGTCCTCAGCCGCAGCGGCTCCGAGATCGAGAGCGAATGCGCATAGCCGGACTGGTCCTGCTCGGGCGCCACCACCCAGACGTCATCCGAGAGCGCGCGGGCAATGCGTTCGAGCGACGCCAGCCCCTCGGCATGGATGCCGTCATCGTTGGTCAGCAGGATGCGCATGGACTCATTTCGATTCGATCTTGGCGAGGCCACTCATGTAAGGTCGCAGCGCTTCAGGAATGGTTACGCTGCCGTCCTCATTCTGGTAGTTTTCGATGACGGCAATGAGAGCGCGGCCGACCGCGGTGCCGGAACCGTTCAACGTATGGACGAAGCGGTTGCCCTTGCCGTCCTTGTCCTTATAGCGGGCGTCCATGCGGCGCGCCTGGAAATCGCCGCAGACCGAGCAGGACGAGATTTCGCGGTAAGCGTTCTGGCCCGGCAACCAGACCTCGATGTCGTATGTCTTGCGCGCGCCAAAACCCATGTCGCCGGTGCAGAGCGTCACCGTGCGGAACGGCAGGCCGAGCCTCTTCAGCACCTCTTCGGCGCATTCAGTCATGCGCTCATGCTCGGCGAGCGAGCTTTCCTGGTCGGTGATCGACACCAGCTCGACCTTGTAGAACTGGTGCTGGCGAAGCATGCCGCGCGTGTCGCGCCCGGCCGAGCCCGCTTCCGAGCGGAAGCACGGCGTCAGCGCCGTGTAGCGCAGCGGCAGCTTTTCATGCGCGGTGATCTCCTCGCGCACGAGGTTGGTGAGCGGCACTTCCGCCGTCGGGATCAGGCCGAGGCGCCCGTCGCCATGCGGCGTGAAGAAAAGGTCGAGCTCGAATTTCGGCAGCTGGTTGGTGCCGAAAAGCACCTCGTCGCGCACCATCAGCGGCGGGATGATTTCCTCATAGCCGTGCTCGGTCGTGTGCAGGTCGAGCATGAACTGGCCGATCGCGCGCTCCATGCGCGCGAGTTGGCTCTTCAGTACCGTGAAGCGCGAGCCCGACAGCTTCGCCGCCCGCTCGAAGTCCATCATGCCGAGCGCTTCGCCGATCTCGAAATGCTCCTTCACCCAGTTCGGCCGCGTCGGCACCTCGCCGACGATGCGCTTGACGACATTGTCCTTCTCGTCCTTGCCGACCGGCACGTCGTCGAGCGGCACGTTAGGCAACACCGCGAGCGCGTCGTTCAGCGCCTTGTCGAGCTCGCGCTCGCGCGCCTCGCCATTCTGAATGAAGGCCTTGATGTCGCTGACTTCGCCCTTGAGCTTTTCTGCGAGCGTGGCGTCGCCCGAACGCATGGCGTTGCCGATCTCTTTCGAGGCGGCGTTGCGGCGTTCCTGCTTGACCTGCAGTTCGCTCAGATGCGCGCGCCGCGCCTCATCCCTGGCGATCAGATCGTCGACCGTGGACTGCGCATTGTCCGCCGACCACGAGCGCTTCACCAGCGCATCGACGAGAGCGACCGGATTTTCGCGAATCCATTTGATGTCAAGCATGGTTGATCCGTCCTCAAAGTAAGGTTCGAGGGCGTAAACCGCATCCGTCATCGATGCAAGACGGGGGGTAAGCGCAACGCCGCGATTTTCCTGGCTTGGACGGCCTCGCTTAGGTGGACGAGGCGTCCGGCGTCTTGCCGGCGACCGAACTCCCCGCCTCTTCCTGCTGCTCGCGCGCCAAGCGGTCTCGTGCCTGGCTGCGCTCGATCAGGCGCGAGGACCAGATAGCGACCTCGTAGAGAATGATGGTCGGGATAGCGAGGCCGCACTGGCTCATCGGATCGGGCGGCGTCAGCACCGCGGCAACGACGAAGGAAAGGACAATCGCCCATTTGCGCTTTTCGGCCAGCGCCTGCGACGACAGCAGGCCGACGCGCGTCAAAAGGCTGGTCACGACCGGCAGTTGGAACACCAGGCCGAAGGAGAAGATCAAAGTCATGATCAGGCTGAGATATTCCGACACCTTCGGCAGCAGCGAGATCTGCACCTGGTCGTTGGTGCCGACCTGCTGCATGGCGAGGAAGAACCACATCACCATCGGCGTGAAGAAGAAATAGACCAGCGAAGCACCCATCAGGAACAGGATGGGCGACGCTATAAGGAACGGCAGGAAAGCGCTGCGCTCGTTCTTGTAGAGGCCCGGCGCGATGAACTTGTAGATCTGCGTGGCGATCAGCGGGAAGGCGATCACCATGCCGCCGAACATGGCGAGCTTCACCTGCGTGAAGAAGAACTCCTGCGGCGCCGTGTAGATCAGCTCGACCTTGTGCGGGTCGAGCCCGGCCCATTGCGTCGCCCATTTGAACGGAACGACCAGAAGGTTGAACAGACGCTTGGCGAAGAAGAAGCAGACGAGGAAGGCGATGAAGAAGCCACCCAGCGACCAGATCAGCCGCCGGCGCAGCTCGATAAGGTGCTCGATCAGCGGCGCCGACGATTTCTCGATCTCGTCTTTTTCCTGATCCGAAACGCTCACTTGGCGGCTCCCGCCGTCTTCTTGGCATCGGGTGACTTCTTCGCGGCCGGCTTCTTCGCCGCAGCGGGCTTGGCCTCGGTCTTGGGCGCTACCTTCTTGGCGGGCGTTACAGCCTTTGCCGCTGCAGCCGCGGACTTCGCCGGGGCTTTCGCCCCGGCAGCCTTGGCGGATACCGTCTTCGCCTTCGATGTCGCCGACTTTCTTACCGGCTGGGCCGGCACGGCGGTCTCCGCAGTTGGCGCGGTCAGGGAAGCATCGGTCATGGCGGGGAAGATCGGCGCGGCCGCAGCCGCCTCGGTCCCGTTGACGCCGGGCATGTCCGTCGCGCCGTTTTTGAGCGGCTCGGCGGCCTGCGGCGTCGATGCTGCCGGCGCCGCCGGATCGGCGGCCGGTTTGGGCTTCATCATCGTATCGACGCCGGAGCGAACATCCGCCGCAGCCTGCTCGAACGGATTGAGCTGCTTGCGGACCTCGTTCATTGGATTGAGGCCCCGAAGGCTGTCGATCGAACTCTTGACGTCGTCGAGTTCGGCTTCCTTGAGCGCGTCATTGAACTGCTTCTGGAAGTCGCCCGCCATGGCACGCAATTTCGCCGCGGTGCGGCCGAAGGTCCGCAGCATGCTGGGCAAATCCTTCGGCCCGACGACCACGATCATGACGACCGCGATCACCAGCAGTTCGCTCCAACCGACTTCGAACATGGCATCTATTCCGACTAGTGCATGCCGCCCAAAAACGCGGAGCGGTTTTGGGCTAACGGCATGTACAAACCAACAACCGGGCTCAGCTCTTGCTGACCTTTTCCTTGCCCGGCGAAACGGTCTCGTCGGCACGATGCTCGACGGTGCGCTTGTCGTCGGTATCGTCGTCAGCCATGCCCTTCTTGAAGCTCTTGATGCCCTTGGCCATGTCGCCCATCAGTTCGGGGATCTTGCCCCGACCGAACACCAGAAGCACGATGACCAGTACGATCATCCAGTGCCAAATCGAAAATGAACCCATAACCATCTCTCTCGAATGTTTTCCCTCGGCGATGATCTATGCGTTTTCGCTCGGGGATTCAAACACAACCGCAATGAAGTTGATAAAATGGCTAGCGGATGTCACGCACTTTCGGCGTGAGCGCCTTGCTACGAATCCGCGCAGCCCTAGCTAATAGGCCATTCGCGGCAAATTCAAGGTCACTCTTCCGTGACGCGCGGTGTGAGCAACCCGAGTTCCTCGAGGTCGATATCGGTCAGCGCATCCTCATCCTCGGCAGGTGCCTCCGGATCGGCCGGCGGCACCGGCATGGAGAAATTGGACGGCATGCGCGTCGAGAGCAATCCGGCGCCCTTCAGCTCTTCCATGCCAGGCAGATCGCGGATTTCCTCCAGCGCGAAGTGATCGAGGAAGGCATCGGTCGTGCCATAGGTCACAGGACGGCCAGGCGTGCGGCGCCGGCCGCGCATCCTGACCCACTCCGTTTCCAAGAGCGTGTCCAGCGTGCCCTTCGAGGTCTCGACGCCCCTGATGTCCTCGATCTCGGCCCGCGTCACCGGCTGGTGATAGGCAATGATCGCCAGCACCTCGAGCGCCGCGCGCGAAAGCTTTCTCTGCTGGACGGAGTCCCGGCTCATCAGGAAGGCGAGGTCGCCGGCGGTGCGGAACGCCCAGGCGTCGCCGACCCGCACCAGGTTGACCCCGCGCTTGGCGTAGATTTCCTGCAGGTCGGCCATTGCCGCCGCTATGTTGACGCCCTCGGGCAGGCGCGCCACCAGCTGCCTTTCGCTCACCGGCTCGGCGCTTGCGAAGATGATCGCCTCGGCCATGCGGACGGCTTCCGACAATTGCAGCCGCTCGGCGGGGTTCGCAACAGAGCCCTGTTCGGCCATCTCGTCTTCCGGCTCGTCCTCGACCTTGAACGGGATGACCGAAGCGTTGGCGCGCTCGCTCATGATACCACCTCGACTGCCTTGACCCCTTGTGCGCGCCCGCGCAGGTAGATCGGCGCGAAAACCTGGTCCTGCCGCACTTCCAGCTTGCCCTCGCGCACCATTTCGAGCGTCGCCGCGAAGGAACTCGCAACTGCCGTGCGTTTCTCTTCCGGCGCCGCCAGATATTGGATCAGGAAGCTGTCCAGCGCCGTCCAGTCGCTCAGCGTGCCGACCAGCCGCGCCAGCACGTCGCGCGCGTCCTTCAGCGACCAGACAGCGCGTCTGGCGATCGTCACGTTGTTGATCGCCTGCCGCTGGCGCTGCTGCGCATAGGCGGTCAGCAGATCGTAGAGCGAGGCCGAATAGGCGTTGCGCTTCTCCACGATCACCATCTCTGGCATGCCGCGCGCGAAGACGTCGCGGCCAAGCCGGTTGCGGTTGACCAGCCTTGCGGCCGCATCGCGCATCGCTTCCAAACGCTTCAGCCGGAATTGCAGCACCGCCGCCAGTTCCTCACCGCTCTCGCCCTCTTCCCCCGGCTGCTTCGGGATCAGCAGCTTCGATTTGAGGAAGGCGAGCCACGCCGCCATCACCAGATAATCGGCCGCAAGCTCCAGCCTCAGCGCCCTCACCCTCTCGATGAAGGCCAGATATTGCTCGGCGAGCGCCAGGATCGAGATGCGCGCCAGATCGACCTTCTGGTTGCGGGCAAGGTGCAGCAGAAGGTCGAGCGGGCCTTCGAAGCCTGCCACGTCGACCACCAGCGACGGATCGCCTGTCAGGCGTGAATCGTCGTTCTCGGCCCACAGACGGTCCATCGGTGCGGCCTTCGCGGCCTTGCTGTCCAATGTTTCCGCCACTTGCCTTTCTTTCCCTTCGGTTCAGGCCACCGCTTCGAAATAGGTGGCGAATTCCGCGCGTATCGCACTTTCGTCGGCGACGTCGCGGCTCTCTATATAGGTCAGCGCCCGCTCCGCTCTCGCCAAGGACTTGCCTTCGAGCGCCGTCGTGCGCGACGCGATCCCTGACATTTCCTCGAAAACGCCGTTGCAGTGAAGGACGAGATCGACGCCGGCCGCAAGGATCGCGGCCGCCTTTGTCGGGAAATCCCCAGAAAGTGCCTTCATCGACGTGTCGTCGCTCATCAAGAGCCCGTCGAAGCCGATCTCGCCGCGGATCACCTCGTTGACGACCTTGGCCGAGGTCGTCGCTGGATTGTCCGGGTCGACGGCGCTGTAGACGACATGCGCCGTCATCGCCATCGGCAGGTGGTTGAGCGCCTTGAACGGGGCGAAATCATGTCGCCGCAACTCGGCGAGCGGCGTGTCGACCGTCGGCAGCGCAAAATGCGTGTCGGCGAAGGCGCGGCCATGGCCAGGAATATGCTTCATGACCGGCAGGACGCCGCCCGACATCAGGCCTTCGGCCGAAGCCCGGCCAAGCTCGATCACGGCATTGGGCTCTTTGCCATAAGCGCGCGCGCCGATCACGTCGCTGGCGCCCTCGACTGGAACGTCGAGCACCGGCAGGCAATCGGCGGTGATGCCTAAACGGGAAAGATCGAAGGCATGCAGCCGCGCCAGCAGCCACGCGGCGCGGCGGCCGGCCTCGCGATCGTCGCGCCAAAGCGCGCCAAGCGCGCCACCGGCAGGGTAGTTCGGCGCCAGCGGCGGCCGCAGGCGCTGCACCCGGCCGCCTTCCTGGTCGATGAAGACCGGAGCATCCGGGCGCCCGACGCAGTCGCGCATCGAGGAGACAAGATCGCGGATCTGCTCGGCCTCGCCGATGTTGCGCGCAAACAGGATGAAACCCCAGGGGCGTTCATCGCGGTAGAAGCGGATTTCATCAGGGGCGAGCGATTTCCCGGCGCAGCCGAGGATCATGGATTTTGATTCGGTCATAGAGGGAAGCTTAGGGCTTTGGGAAAGCAAAGGGAATCACCCCTGCCCCGCAGCGCCCGAATGCCGAAAGCCGTCCACAACGAAAAGCCGGCGCGGCCCTGAGGGCAGCGCCGGCTTTGGGACGCTCGGGATGGTCAGCGCGACACGAAGCAGGTGCCGCCGGCCGCCTTGTAGCTGGTGCACAGGTTGATCGCATCGTTGCGCGACTGCGCCGGAACGCGAACGCGGTAGAACGTGCCCTTGCCGGCGATCTCGGCCTTGACGATGTTGGCGGTACGCCCGGAAAGCACGCTGCCGTAACGGCGCTGCAGGTCCTGGTAGGTCGACTGGGCGCTTTCGACCGTCGGCTGCGAGGCGACCTGCATCGACCACGAGCCGCCGCCTGCCGCCGCCGGATCGATGGAAGCGACCTTGTCGGGCTTGACTTCGCCGACGATGTCGACCGGCTGGTCGGACGGGCGCGGCGGCGCCACCGGCACTTTCGCCGGCGTGTTGGCCGACTGGACCTTGGCTTCGGCTTTCGGCGCGGCAGTCGGCTTCGCCGGCTTGGCGGTCTCATCCTGACCGGAATCGGCCTGATCCGCGGACTGGTCGGCGGCCGGCGTGACGGTTCCCGTCGGCTGGGCATCGCCCTGCCCGGCCGGAGCGACATGCTGCGGCGCCGGATCGGGAGGCTCCGTCGCCGCAACTTCCGGCGCGGGAGCCGGGTCCTCGCGCGGAACCAGCGAGCCGTCGGGCTTCACCATCATGGTCTTGACCTTGCGCGGTGCCACGGCGACGACGTCGTTGTTGGCCCCCTTGTCGGCCTCCTGCAGCACCTGGGCGATGCGGTCTTCCGACTTCGGCGCAGGAGCGGGCGGCTGCGCGCTCTCAGGCGCTGCCGCCTGGGCACCAGCCGGCACTGAGGCGTCTGCAGTCGGCGCTGCTGCTTCTGCTTTCGGCGCGGCGGCGTTCGGATTGCCAGCTGCGTCAGTACCGGGCGCTGCGTCGGTATCGTCAGGCGAGAGGTCGACGATCCGGCTCTGCGGCGGTTCCTTCGACGCCACGTCGATCGGCTCCTCGGTGTTGGTCACCAGTTTCTGCTGCACAGGCTCAGTGGGCTTGGCCGCCCCACCCTTCGCCACCGCGTCATAGACCTTGTTGTCCTGGTTCGGCACCACGGCTCCGCCCGGATTTTCCGGCTTGACCTTGATCGGCGAATTGTCGGCCTTGACGATTACGGGCGCTTCGCTGCCGCCCTTGCCGCCGAAGGAGAAGGCAAGAGCGCCGAGCCCGCCGGCGATCACCGCGGCGCCGACGAGCGCGGCAACCATGAAGCCGCGGCTGCGCGGCTTTGCGGCTTCGCGCTCGGCAAGGCCCGGCACGGTCATCGCCTCGTCGAGCTCGGGATCGTAGTCGAGCTCGTCGACTGCAAAGCCCTCGGCTTGCGAAACCGGGCGGCTGCCGGGCAAATCGTCGGCATCGAATTCGCTCGCGGCCGCGGCATAGGAGGCGGCCGCCGGAGCGGTGGGCGTCTCCGCGCGAAGCTCGCGACGATCATAGCCGGTCTTGAACCCGGCATTGTAGGAATCGTCCTCATAGCCCCGGCTCTGCACGGGCGCCTGAGCGATCTCGGTCGCGTTCATCTCGCTAAGCAAGCCTGCAAACTCGGCATCGAGATCGTCATAGACGGGCGCTGCCGGCTGATCCTCCTCGAAGCTGAGCTCCGGAATATCGAGATCGTCGGCCAGCGCCACGACGCGCTCCGGCACGTCGACCGTCTCGACATCGGGCATTTCCTCCTGATGGCGAGGCTGCGGCGCCGAGGCCGGCTTGGCGTAGGTGGAATAGTCCTTCGCCGGCTCGTCACCATTGGCAGGCGCCGCCATCTGCAACGTCGGCTTGGCGTAGGCGGAATAGTCCTTCACCGGCGCGTCACGATAGGCGGGAGCCGCCATTTGCGGCGCTGAGGCCGTCGGCGGCTGCGACGCGAACGAGGCCTGCGCAGGTGCGGCGACCGGGGTCACGCGGCTCCACGACCGGGCCGGTTCGGCGACCGACGCGTCCTGCTCGATGCCCTTGGCAAAAGCTGCATCGAAAGCCTCGTCATCGAAATCGATGCTCGGCTCGGCATTCTGTTCAGCCGCCGTGTCTTCGAAGCCCTGCCGGTCGAGTTCGCCGGCGAGCAGCGCATCGAGATCGGCATCGGCATCGGCAGGCTGATCGGTCTCCTCGCTCCGCGCAAGCTCGTGCTCATCGAGATCCCAATCGAGATCATCGGCTGCCACGGCAGCGTGCTGGCCGGTGTAGCCGGCCGGCTGCGGCGCCGGAGCGGGTTCCTTGGCGACCGGAGTGGGGGCGACCGGAGTGGGGGCGACCGGAGCCGCCGCGGCCGGGATGGGCCGTGCGGTCATAGCGCCGAGCAGCGCGTTGAGCTCGTCTTCCAGGCTCCGCTCGGCAGAGGTCGCAGTCGGCTTGGCCGGCTCGACTGCCGCAATCGGCGGAACCGGTGCCGATACGGCCGGAGCAGGCTCCGCGAATGATGGCTCAGCCGCAGCCACGGGCTCGACAGCAGGAACTACCGGCTCCTCGGCAAGAGCGTCACCGAAGTTGAGTTCGAAATCGTCTTCGAAGACCTGATCGGTTGCGGCCCGGTGGTCAGCGACGGATTCAGGCTCCGCGGCGGCAGCTTCCGGCTCCTCGGCAAGGGCGTCACCGAAGCTGCGTTCGAAATCGTCTCCAAACACGTGATCGGTTGCAGCCCGGTGGTCAGCAACGGGTTCAGGCTCCAGGGCGGCAGCTTCCGGCTCCTCGGCAAGGGCGTCACGGAAGCTGAGCTCGAAATCGTCTTCGAAGACCTGATCCGCGGCAGGCTCGCGATCGGCAACAAGCTCGGGATCGATGGCGGGCTCGGGATCAGCGGCGAAATGCGCTGCCTCAACAGGCGCCTCGACAGCCACCGGCTGCTCGGCATCGACCAGTTCCTGTTCCAGGATCGGCTGATCGAGATCCATGTCGACATCGGCCATCGCCTGGTCAAATGGGGCCTGATCGAACTGGACCTGATCGAACTCGCCGTCGAAATCTCCGTCGGCGATCGGCTGGTCGGCAGCGGGGTGAGCCTCGACCGGCTGAACGTCAGCGGCCTCGGACTGCCCGGTCTCGCGGTCATCGAACGCCAGCTCGTCCTCGAGCGACATCTGAACGGCGCTGTCGAAATCGGCATCGAATGCCGCCTCGGCCGCAGGCTCGACAACGGCGGGCTCGACAGCGGCAGGCTCGGCGGCGGCGACGGCGCCACGGCCCGCATCGGGCTCGTGATGGTCGACCCGGAAGCCCTCATCCAGCGATGCCGCCATTTCCTGGTCGACGGAAAGGTCGTCCTCTAGAGGCGAGACCTCGTCCTCCAGAGGCGAGACTTCGTCCTCCAGCGGCGAGACCTCCAAGGAGCCCGCGACCGCCTTGTCGAAATCATCGTCGGCGGCCGGCTCCGGCGCACGAGGCGTGGCAAAATGGGCGTGATCGACAGCGTCGTCAAAGACGAAATCCTGCTCAAAGGAAGCGGCAAGCTCGTCGTCGGTGAGAGCGGCATTGGCGGCTCCGTAGGCCGGCTCGTGCCGAGCTGTCTGCTGCACGACCGGCGCGCTTTCCTCGGCAACGTCGAATTCGCCCATCAGCTCCTTTTCGAGGTCGATGTCGAAATCGCCCTCTTCCGCAGCCTGGTTTGCGGGGGCAGCCTTTGCGGCCGCTGGCGTCTGCGGCCTGACCGGCTGGCGCGGATCGAAACCCATGATGCGGGTCAGTTCCGCGAACGGATCGTCTTCGGCGATGTGGTTGTTTGCGGCTACTTTCAGCTGGGTTCTGTCTGCCATTATTGTTCCCGAACTCGCACACAGTCGGACGCCATGGACGTCGCGCAGGGTTGGCCCTTACCAGCGCAATGTGGGCAAAAGGTGACAGGTTTTTTAGTCAAACCTAACGCATTTCGGTAGGCGCATCAGCTCCTATCAGCGTCAGGCCGGAGGTCAAAACATCCGAAACAGCCTGCACCAGCCCTAGTCTGGCATACGTCAATTGTGGGTCGTTAACCTTAACAAAACGTAAGTCTGGGTTGTCGGTGCCCCGATTCCAGTGTGCGTGGAAGCTCGACGCCAGATCGTAGAGGTAGAATGCCAGCCGGTGCGGCTCCAGCGCAAGTGCCGCGGATTCAATCAGCCGTGGATATTCAGCCAGCTTCCGGACCAGGCCGATCTCGCCCTCATCGGTCAGCGACGCAACCGAGGCCACGAGCCGGTTACGATCGAAATTCGCCTCGCCCAATTGCTCGCTCGCCTGCCGGAAGACCGAGTGGCAGCGCGCCGAGGCGTACTGCACGTAAAACACCGGATTGTCCTTGGACTGCTCGGTGACCTTGGCGAAGTCGAAATCGAGCGGCGCGTCGTTCTTGCGGTAGAGCATCATGAAGCGGATCGGGTCGCGGCCGACCTCCTCCACCACGTCGCGCAGCGTGACGAAATCGCCCGACCGCTTAGACATCCGGACCGGCTCGCCATCGCGGAACAGCTTGACCAGTTGGCAGAGCAGGACCGTGAGCTTGACCGTGTCGCCGGCGACCGCGCGCGCCAGCGCCTCGAGCCGCTTGACGTAGCCGCCATGGTCGGCGCCGAGTACATAGATCAGATCGACGAAGCCGCGCTCGACCTTGTCCTTGAGATAGGCGACGTCGGCGGCGAAATAGGTGAACGAGCCGTCGGACTTGACCAGTGCCCGGTCCATATCGTCGCCGACGGCGGTCGAGCGGAACAGCGTCTGCTCGCGGTCCTCCCAATCGTCCGGCTTCTCGCCCTTCGGCGGCGGCAGCTTGCCCTTGTAGATATGGCCTTTGAGCGTCAGGTCGGCGATCGCGGCCCGGATCTTCTTGGCATTGTCGGCATGCAGCGTGCGCTCGGAAAAGAACACGTCGTGATGCACGTTGAGCAGCGCCAGGTCCTCGCGGATCATCGCCATCATCGCATCGACCGTGCGGTCCTTGACGATCGCCAGCGCTTCGTCTCCCGGCATCTCCAGCAGGCCGAGGCCGAACTGCTCGGCCAGCGCCTGGCCTACCGGGACCAGGTAGTCGCCCGGATAGAGGCCTGGCGGGATCTCGCCGATGTCTTCGCCGAGCGCTTCGCGGTAGCGCAGCATGGCCGAGCGGCCGAGCACGTCGATCTGCGAGCCGGCGTCGTTGATGACATATTCCTTGGTCACGTCGTAGCCGGCGAAGGCCATCAAATTGGCGAGCGTGTCGCCGACGACGGCGCCGCGGCAATGCCCGACATGCATCGGGCCGGTCGGGTTGGCCGAGACATATTCGACATTGGCCTTGCGGCCGCCGCCGATCTTCGAGCGGCCATAGTTGCGGCCTTCGCCGAGCAGCACCGCGAGATGCGCCTGCCAGAACCCGTCCTTGAGTCTGAGATTGACGAAACCCGGCCCGGCGACATCGGCAGACGCGATGTCGGCATCAGCGCGCAGCGCTTCGGTCAGCTTCTCGGCGAGAGCGCGCGGGTTCTGGCCGGTAGGCTTGGCCAGCACCATCGCCGCATTGGTGGCAAGATCGCCATGGCTGGCGTCGCGCGGCGGCTCGACCGCGATACGCGACAGATCCAACGCTCCGCCGTCCTTGTCTTTCAGATCAAGGGCTTCGACAGCTTTTACGATCCGCGCGTTGAAATCGGCGAAGATATTCATCTGTGTGCTCTGGGCTTTAAGAGGCGACCGGCTTTTCTTGGCCGGCAAAATCGAGGCTCGCCCTAGCTTAAATCCGGCGTATGGTCAAACAGACGCCTATGCTCCTTGAGCGCATAGGTATCGGTCATGCCGGCCAGGAAATCGGCGACGCTGCGCGCCTTGATGCGGTCTTCCGCTCTGTCGAGCCCTTCGCGCCAGCCGTCCGGCATGGCGCGCGGGTCGGCGAAATAGACATCGAACAGGTCTCGGACGATCTGTTCGGCGTCCGCGCGCACGCGCATCACTTCGGCATGCCGGTAGAGATGCTTGTAGAGGAAGGCCTTCAGTTCCTTTTCGGCCGCGGCCATGCTGGCGGAAAAGGTGACGATCGTTTCACCCGCCGCCCTCACCGCGTCGGCGCTGTCCGGTTTCAGCCGCTCGATGTTGGCGGCGGTCGATGTGATGACATCCTCCACCATCAGTGTGATCTGCCGGCGCATCAGCTCATGGCCGGTGCGTACGTCGTCGAGCCCCGGATAGCGGGCGCGCACTGCCGCGAGGATCGAACTCGGCAGGCCGACACCCTCCAGCATTTCCAGCGTCAGGAAGCCGGCACGCAGGCCGTCGTCGATATCATGGGTGTTGTAGGCGATGTCGTCGGCGATTGCGGCGCACTGCGCCTCGATGCCGGCGAACCGGTCAAGCTCGAGGTCGTGCAGCTCCGAATAGTCGCGGATCGCCTGCGGCACCGGCCCCTTGAGCCCCTTCCCACTCGCGTCGGTGAGCGGACCGTTGTGCTTGACCAGTCCTTCCAGCGTTTCCCAGGTGAGGTTCAGCCCGTCGAACTCCGCATAGCGCCGCTCGAGCCGCGTCACGACGCGCAGCGACTGCGCATTGTGGTCGAAGCCGCCCCAACCGGACATCTTCTCGTTCAGCGCCTCCTCGCCGGTATGGCCGAAAGGCGTGTGGCCGAAATCATGCACCAATGCCACCGCCTCGGCGAGGTCCTCGTCGCCGCGCAGCGCCCGCGCCAGGGCCCGGGCGATCTGCGCCACCTCGATCGAATGCGTCAGCCTGGTGCGATAGTGGTCGCCTTCATGCGCGACGAACACCTGCGTCTTGTGCTTCAGCCGGCGAAAGGCGGTGGAATGAATGATGCGGTCGCGGTCCCGCTGGAACGGCGTGCGGGTCGGGCTTTCCGGCTCATCGAACAGGCGGCCGCGCGAACGCGCCGGATCGCTGGCATAGACGGCGCGCGGCCGGTAGCCGAATCCGATATCGTCGAGAGCATCCTTGCCCATTCACCCACCAGTTGACTGTGTCACCCACCGGTTGACTTGCCCGCGCCCGCTTCATACCTATCATAGGAAACCGAAAGCAAGGTGACGCCGATGGGCGCGGATGCCAAGACTGCCATGAAGGTCGAGATGACCGACGCCGCCGCGAAGCGGATCGCCAGGATCCTGTCCGGCGAGCCCGGCAAGACCGCGCTGCGCGTTTCCGTCGAAGGCGGCGGCTGCTCCGGTTTTTCCTACAAGTTCGACCTCGTCGATAGTCGCAACGACGACGACGTCGCCATCGAGAAGGATGGCGCGACGATCCTGATCGACGACCTCTCGCTGGTCTATATGGGCGGCTCGGTGATCGACTTCGTCGACGACCTGATGGGCCAGTCCTTCCAGATCAGGAACCCGAACGCCGTCGCCTCCTGCGGCTGCGGCACCAGTTTCTCCATCTGACCTCCGATGCCTCCGATCGGCGCGGTCCGCCAGGTCGCGCTGTCGGCCGGGCGCGATCTCGATGCCACGCTTGCCTTCTGGCAAGACGTGCTCGGCACGAGCGTGCATGCGCGCTACGACCCGCCGGGCATCGCCTTCATCATGGCAGGGGCCGTGCGGCTGTTCTTTGCCGACGGCGTGCCGCCCGGCACCGTCTATCTCGACATTGCCGGTCTCGAGGCTTTCCATGCCGAGGCGAAGGCCGCCGGCGTTCCCTTCACCGCGCAGCCCGCGCTCGTCCATCGTGACACCGAGGGTAGGTTCGGTCCGGCGGGGGAAAGCGAATGGATGGCCTTTCTAAAGGACCCCGCAGGCAATACGATCGGCCTCGTCGAGCGCCTTGCGCCGGAACGAGATTGAGGTCCCCATGAAGATCGTCACCTGGAACATCAACGGCGTTCGCGCCCGCATCGGCAACCTCACCCACTGGCTGACCGAGAGCGCGCCGGACATCGTCTGCCTGCAGGAGATCAAGACCCTCGACGATCAGTTTCCGCGCGCCGAGATCGAGGCGCTGGGCTACAATGTCGAGACCAACGGCCAGAAGAGCTTCAACGGCGTCGCCCTCCTGTCGAAGCTCCCCTTCGACGAGGTCAATCGCGGTCTGCCCGGAGACGATGCCGACGACCATGCGCGTTTCATCGAAGGCGTTTTTTCGACCGACAAAGGCGCCTTGCGCGTCGCCTCGCTTTATTTGCCGAACGGCAATCCGATCGATGACGAGCGGAAGTTTTCCTACAAGCTGGCATGGATGGCGCGGCTCGAGCGCTGGGCGGTCGAGCGCCTCAGGCTCGAGGAGGCGCTGGTGCTGGCCGGCGACTACAATGTCATTCCGGAGCACGCCGACGCCAGGTTCCCCGAGAACTGGCTCGGCGACGCGCTGTTCCAGCCGCAGACGAGGCAAGCCTTCCGCCGCCTGAAGAATCTCGGCTTCACCGAGGCCGTGCGCGCCGTCACTGACTCCTCCGACGTCTATACTTTCTGGGACTATCAGGCCGGCGCCTGGCAGAAGAACAACGGCATCCGCATCGACCATCTTTTGCTGTCGCCCGAAGCCGCCAACCGCTTTTCCTCGGCCTCGGTCGAAAAGCATGTGCGCGCCTGGGAAAAACCCTCCGATCATGTGCCGGTGGCGATCGATCTCGACCTGCGGCCGACCTGAAGAAGCTATTCAGCTAACTCTCGCAGAACCCTGATATCGCCACAAATCGCGCGTTTGATGCGGGTTGTTGCGGGGGTTCAATGACGATCCGATTTGTTCTTTGCCCGATCGGCTTTGCGCTGGCGTTCGCCGCGCCGGCGCCGACGCTCGCCCAGGCATGCCTTGCCAACGGCAAATCCTTCAAGGTCGGTGAAACGGCCTGCCTGACTGTTGCCGGCGAAAGTCACCTCGCGCGCTGCGACATGGTTCTCAACAACACCTCCTGGACGAAGGTGAAGGACGACTGCCCTGGCGAGAACCAGGCGCCGAAATTGCACCCGACCTCGACGCCGAGCACGGTGCCGACGGAGCCTACCGACAACTGAAAGCCGCCGCTCACTGGTCGCCGTTGTTGCCCTTGGTCAGGATGTCGTCGGCGAGCGAGATCGCCGTGCGGCGGTCGGCTTCGCCGGCGGCGGCAAAGGCTTCTTCCTGCATGCTGCGGATCCAGGGCTGATCGGCGGGCGGAGCACGCTCGAGTGCGGCCGTCATCATCGCCAGGCCGCGCACGATCTTGCCGCTCTGGAAGAGCAGATTGCCGAGCGTCGCCTGGGCGCCGGCATGGCCTTTTTCGGCTGCCAGTTGCAGCCAGCGCCCGGCCTGCTTGACGCTGGCCTTCACGCCGCCCTCGCCCTTGAGGAACATCTGGCCGATCTCGAACTGGGCGTTCGGATTGCGGTAGTTGGCGGCGGCGCGCATGTAATATTCCTGCGCCGCGACCTCGTTTTCCTCGACCGGACTGCCCGGGATGCCTTTGCGCAGATAGTCGCCGAGGGCGACGAGCGCGTCGGAGACGTAACTTTCCTCCGGCGAGCCGGGCTCGACGTCCTGGTCGACGATCTCCGAGAAGAACTTGAAGGCCGCGTAGTCGTCGCGCGCCACGCCGTCGCCTTGGGCATACATGCGCGCAAGCTTCCAGGTGGCGCCGATCTGGCCGTTCTCAGCGGCGTATTTATAGGCCTCGACCGCCTGGTCCTTATGGCCGTTTTTGTAGGCGGAAAAACCGAACTGGAACACCGCCCACGGGCTCGACTGCGGCTTCACTCCGGTCTTGTCGTCGAACACCTTGTCGTCGAAGGCCATGGCCTGCCCGACGGCTACCAAGGTCGCAACCGCGACCAGTGCCGAAAAGACAGATGACCTCAACACCTCAAATGTCCGCATAGCAGTGTGTTTCTTTCGCACCGCCCGGATGGGTGACCGCGCCGTCGCGGGCCGACCCTACGGTCTGCGCATATTTCCAGATTGCGCCGGACTGATAATCGGTCTCGCGCGCTTTCCATTTCTTCGCCCGCGCTGCGAGCTCGGCATCCGACAGCGCCACCTCGATCGTGCCTTTCACGGCGTCGATCGAGATCACGTCGCCATCCTTGATGAGCCCGATCGGCCCGCCGACCGCCGCCTCCGGCCCGACATGGCCGATGCAGAAGCCACGTGTAGCACCGGAAAAGCGTCCGTCCGTGATCAGCGCCACCTTGCCGCCCATGCCCTGGCCGTAAAGCGCCGCCGTCGTCGACAGCATTTCGCGCATGCCCGGACCGCCGCGCGGCCCCTCGTAGCGGATGACAAGGACCTCGCCTTCCTGGTAATTGCGCAGCGTGACCGCTTCGAAGCACTCCT
Organism: Mesorhizobium shonense; assembly: GCF_040545255.1. Lineage (NCBI taxonomy): Bacteria > Pseudomonadati > Pseudomonadota > Alphaproteobacteria > Hyphomicrobiales > Phyllobacteriaceae > Mesorhizobium > Mesorhizobium shonense. The sequence continues at coordinate 214,828 of NZ_JBEPLM010000008.1, read as the reverse complement.
CTTCCGAATCGAAGCAGCGCGCCGGGCCTGAGAATTTCAGCTCCGACATGCCGGCGACCTTCACGATCGCGCCTTCGGGGGCAAGGTTGCCCTTCAAGCCCACAACGCCGCCCGTCTTGGTGATTGGCCGATTGGCGGGACGCACAACATCCTGGCTGTCATTCCAGGCAACGTGCTGCATATTTTCGGCCAAAGTGCGGCCGGTGACGGTGAGGCAATCGCCGTGCAGATAGCCGTGGTCGAGCAGCGTTTTCATCAAGAGCGGAATGCCGCCGGCCTCGAACATGTCCTTGGCGACATATTTGCCGCCGGGCTTGAGGTCGGCGATGTAAGGCGTCTTCTCGAAGATCGCCGCGACATCGAACAGGTCGAACTTTATGCCGGCCTCATGCGCGATCGCCGGCAGATGCAGCGCCGCGTTGGTCGAACCGCCGGTGGCGGACACGACAGTTGCCGCATTCTCCAGCGCTTTGCGGGTGACGATGTCGCGCGGCCGGATGTTCTTGGCGATCAGCTCCATGACCTTTTCGCCGGAGGCGAAATTGAAGCGGTCGCGCATTTCGTACGGCGCCGGCGCGCCGCAGGAATAGGGCAAGGCCAGGCCGATCGCCTCGGCGACGGTCGCCATGGTGTTGGCGGTGAACTGGGCGCCGCAGGAACCCGCCGACGGGCAAGCCGCCTGCTCGATTTCGAGCAGTTCGGAATCGGAGATCGTGCCGACCGAATGCTGGCCGACCGCCTCGAACACGTCCTGCACGGTGATCTGCCGGCCGCGATAGCTGCCGGGCAGGATCGAGCCGCCATAGATGAAGATCGACGGCACGTTGAGGCGGACCATCGCCATCATCATGCCGGGCAGCGACTTGTCGCAGCCGGCAAGCCCGACCAGCGCGTCGTAGCAATGGCCGCGCATGGTGAGCTCGACCGAATCGGCGATCACCTCGCGCGACACCAGCGACGATTTCATGCCCTGGTGGCCCATGGCGATGCCGTCGGTGACCGTGATGGTGCAGAATTCGCGCGGCGTGCCGTTGGCGGCCGCGACGCCCTTCTTCACCACCTGCGCCTGGCGCATCAGCGAAATGTTGCAGGGCGCGGCCTCGTTCCAGCAGCTGGCGACGCCGACCAACGGCTGCGCGATCTCGGCCGCCGACAGTCCCATGGCGTAGAGGTACGAGCGGTGCGGCGCGCGCGCCGGACCAACGGTCACGTAGCGGCTGGGCAGCTTGGCCTTGGAGATCACCCTGGCGTCCATACTCGTCCTTGCCGCACACCCCGCGGCCTACCCCCTTCGCCGCGCCAACCTGGCACGCATTCCCGGGACCTATCCGGGTTGCTCCGCGTTTATGGCGGGAAATGGGCAGTTCCCTCGGCTAGCCTTTTAGCGCCGGGGTTGTTCATAAACTGTTGCTAAAACGTCACAATCGTGAAGGGCGCCGGCTGCGACGCGAATTTGCAACATAGGATCGGGCAGCCAGGCCAGACTATTGATTGCACAACGAAAAAAGGCCGGGCGCTGCCCGGCCTTTTCCCTTGAAATTTGCAGAAGCTTAGAACTTGATCTTGAGGCCGCCCGAAATCGCCGTGACCAGATCGTTGCCGAAGTCGTAGCTGGCGTCGGTGCCGGCTGCGTAGCCGTTCTCGCCGACAACTATGCCCGAATGACCGCTGGTCATAACGCCGATAGCGCCGGCCAGCCGAACTTCGATATTTGGCTTAGGCGTGTAGGCGACGCCGCCGCCCAGCGTCCACGTATCCGTCTGCGAGCCATAGCCATGCGAAGTACCGCGATCCCACGAAAGTTGGCCCGCCGCGCTCCACTGGTCGTTGAACTTGTGGCCAATGCCGCCCGAAACCGTCCAACCGTCGCGGTACATCAGATCAAGAGATGTAACCTCGACCGGCGAACCTGTGAAACAGGCGGCTATAATTTGGCTGCCCTGAGGGCAAATCGCGACACTCTGCAACAGGCTCCAGTTAACCCATTTGATCGAACCGAAGGCAAGCCAGCCAGGTGCGATGCCCGACTGCAACTTCAGTTCAACTGAGTCCGGCATGGAGGTGTTTTCACCGTAGATCCCCGTGGGTCCCCTCGGCGTCGTGAGGGTACCGGAGATGTTGTCGAGCTTGACCTGCGAATTGTAGACTAGGCTCGCGCGCAATGCGATCTCAGGGATTTCATAAGCGACGCCGGCCCGCCAACCCCATCCACTGCTCGACAGATCGACACGGCCAGTTGCAACAACGGGCATGAGCGCGATTAGGCTTTCCTTAAAGCCATACACCTCTTGGTAGAATACGCCGCCAATGAACCGAAGCTGGCCTTTGCCCGCATCCATCTTATACGAACAAGTGGCCGCGTAGTTATCGCTCTTGATATCGGTTTCGATATTGGAAACAGCGCCGTTCCACATACCAGGGGCTACGTGCGCGCCCCATGGCTGCGAATAATCGACCATGCAATCGACGCCTTGCACAACCTGGACTTTGGCACCGATGCGAGGGACCCAGTAATCCTCAGCTCCGTCGGCCGTGCTACCTAGACCGAGATTGAGTCCCCCTGGGCCAAGTGCATTCTTGTATTTACGATCCGGCATCACGAAGGTCGCTTCCGCTTCCGTCGCGAACGGCGCCGGATCGAACAGCAGGTCAATGTCGTAGCCGCCGCGCTCCAGGCCGCCGGCATGCGCCGGATGCATTGCCGCTCCGACCAAGGCTAGCGAAAAGCACCCCGCGCCCAGCAGTGCTTTGAGCCGCAAAAAATTCATGGAGTCCCTCCCCGAAATACCAGTGGGGCAAGCTAGAACCAATTCGGGTTAACGGCGCAACTACGAATTCAAGAGTTGTACACGTACACCTTGACAGCTCGCATTTTTGCCATGGTGCCCGGCCGCGAAATCGAGCCTAATCGCGGCTTAACAGGCATCAAATGGCAGGAAAAAGCTGCAAAAACCTTTCAATACAGCCCAAAAACAGGCCATTTTGGGAGAAAATGGGCCCCATTGTTACATTATGGCAACAATGGGGCGCAAAGTTTCCGTTTACGTCAAAATTAACGCAACGGCATGCCTATCTCCGATTGAGATTCCGCTCCGGAAAGCTGCTCTCCGACGGGGCGAATCTTGTCCCTCAGCCGGCGTCGCGAACCCTGGTCAGGGCGAGCGAAAGCTTCTCTTGCGCCTCGCGATATTCGGCGAGCTTCTCGCGCTCGGCCTCGACCACCTCTTCCGGCGCGTTGGCGACGAACTTCTCGTTCGACAGCTTCTTGTGCAGGCGGGCGATCTCCTCGGTCACCTTGGCCAGTTCCTTCTGCAGGCGCGCAGCCTCGGCTTGCAGGTCTATCAAGCTGCCGAGCGGCAGGCAGATGGTCGCTTCGTTGAGGACGATCTGGGCCGAGCCCTTGGGCGGCGTTTCCGCCAGCGATATGCTGCCGACACGGGCCAGGCGCTTGATTGCCTGATCGTGGCGTTCGAGCCTCTCGCGCGTCGTCGCGTTGGCGCCGATCACCGCCAGGGGCGCGATCGCCGCCGGCGGCACGTTCATTTCCGAGCGCACCGAGCGGATGCCGGAAACAAGGTCGACCAGCCAGTTGATGTCGGCGGCCGCGTCGTCGTCCTCGAAATCCGGCGACGGCCAGGCGGCATGGCAAAGCAGCGACTCCCGCTCCTTACCCTCGCCCGCGGTCTGCGCCCACAGCTCCTCGGTCATGAACGGCATCATTGGATGCAAGAGCTTGTAGATCTCGTCCAGCACGAAGGCGACGCAGGCCCGGCTTTCCGCCTTGGCCGCCTCGTCCGTGCCCATGAACACCGGCTTCAGCAGTTCCAGATACCAGTCGCAGAACAGGTTCCAGACGAAGCGGTAGGCGGCGCTGGCCGCCTCGTTGAAGCGGTAGGTGGTGATGCCCTCGGTGACCGCGCGGGCCGCCCGCGTCAGCTCGGTCAGGATCCAGCGATTGACCGCGAGCTTGGCGTCGTTCAGCCAGAAATCGTCGTTCCTGGCGACTTCGTTCATCTCGGCGAAGCGCGTCGCATTCCACAGCTTGGTGCCGAAATTGCGATAGCCGGCGATGCGCGCCGGATCGAGCTTCACGTCGCGCCCCTGCGCCGCCATGACGGTCAAGGTGAAGCGCAGCGCATCGGCGCCGTATTCGTCGATCAGGTCGAGCGGGTCGATGACGTTGCCTTTCGACTTCGACATCTTCTGCCCGTTCTTGTCGCGCACCAGCGCATGGACATAGACCGTGTGGAACGGCTCCTCGTCCATGAAATGCAGGCCCATCATCATCATCCGGGCCACCCAGAAGAAGATGATGTCGAAGCCGGTCACCAGCACGTCGGTCTGGTAGTAGGTCTTGAGCTCCGGCGTCTGGTCGGGCCAGCCCAGCGTCGAGAACGGCCACAGCGCCGAGGAGAACCAGGTGTCGAGAACGTCCTCGTCGCGCGTCAGGATCTCGCCAGGCTGGAAATTCTCCAGCTTGTCCTCGACCCAGGCCTTCCAAGGGCCTTCCAGCGCCAGATAATATTCGATCGCCGCGGCGAGCGCCTCTTCCTCGGTCTTCTCGACGAAGACGCGACCGTCCGGCCCGTACCACGCCGGAATCTGGTGGCCCCACCAGAGCTGCCGCGAGATGCACCAGGGCTGGATGTTCTCCATCCAGTCGAAATAGGTCTTTTCCCAGTTCTTCGGCACGAAGTTGGTGCGGCCTTCGCGCACCGAGGCAATGGCCGGCTTGGCGAGCTCGGCCGCGTTGACATACCACTGGTCGGTCAGGAACGGTTCGATCGGCACGCCGCCGCGGTCGCCGTGCGGCACGGTGTGGCGATGCGGCTCGACCTTTTCCAGGAAGCCGTCGGCTTCCATCAACTCGACAATCTTCTTGCGCGCCACGAAGCGGTCGAGCCCGTCGAGCTCGTCCCAAACGGCCTGGCGCTCCGGCGTCACCTCGAGACCGGCGAGGAAGTCCTCATTGTCCTTGAGCTTGACGGCGGCTTCGACGGTCAGGATGTTGATCGCCGGCAGCTTGTGGCGCTTGCCCACCTCGAAATCGTTGAAGTCATGCGCCGGCGTGATCTTGACCGCGCCGGAGCCCTTCTCCGGGTCGGAATATTCGTCGGCCACGATAGGTATCTTTCGGCCGACGATCGGCAGGATGACGTTCTTGCCGACCAGATCGCGAAACCGTTCGTCGTCGGGATGCACGGCCACCGCCGTATCGCCGAGCATGGTTTCGGGGCGCGTCGTGGCGACGGTGATGAACGTCTTCGAATTCTCAGGGTCGAACACCGTACTTTCGACCGGATAGCGGAAATGCCAGAGATTGCCGTTGACCTCGTGTTGCTCGACCTCGAGGTCGGAAATCGCCGTCAAAAGCTTCGGATCCCAGTTCACAAGGCGCTTGTCCTTGTAGATCAGGCCCTCCTTGTAGAGCGTGACGAAAACCTCCAGCACCGCCTTGGACAGACCCTCGTCCATGGTGAAACGTTCGCGCGACCAGTCGGCCGAGGCGCCGAGCCGCTTCAGCTGGTTGAAGATCGCGCCACCGGATTCGGCTTTCCACTCCCAGACCTTTTCGATGAACTCCTCGCGCGTCAGGTCGCGGCGGTGGATCTGCCTTTCCATCAGCTGGCGCTCGACCACCATCTGCGTGGCGATGCCGGCATGGTCCATGCCGGGCTGCCACAGCACGTTCTTGCCGCGCATGCGCTCGAAGCGCACCAGTATGTCCTGCAGCGTGTTGTTGAGCGCATGGCCCATATGCAGCGAACCGGTGACGTTCGGCGGAGGGATGACGACGGTAAAGGCCTCCGCCCCTTCCTCCGCCCCGGCGCCGGCGCGGAAAGCGTCGGCCTCTTCCCAGATTTTGGCGATCTTCGGCTCGACGGTCTTGGCGTCGTAGGTTTTATCAAGCATGGAGGAAGTCCGAACTGTCGGGAACAAGCGTCCGGTGTAAATCGGAAGCTCTTGGCCGAGTCAACCGCGAGAAGGATAGGCGCGCCTCGCCCAGATAGGCTTGCCGCGATCGACGGCAATCCCGCGCCTCATCGCAAAACGATCCCGAGGCTGCATTTGCCGGAACAAAGACGCCGCCCGATGGCGGCGCCTTTTACCTCGAACGATCTGGCGAAATCACTGTGCGCCGCGCGCCACGCGCTCAATTTCCTCGCGCACCAGCCGCTCGACCAGCGTCGGCAGGTTGTTGTCGAGCCAGTCCTGCAACATCGGCCGCAGCATCTCCTCGGCCATCTCGTCGAAGGTCTTCTTGCCGCGGCTGGCGAAGGCATCGGAAAGCTCGCCGAACGCCGCCGCGACCTGACGGCCCACATGTTCGGACAGGATCGCCGGCCGGGCCGGCGGCAAATCGGCCGAGGATGGCCCCGAGACCTTGCCGGGGACCACGGTTTCGGCAGTTGGCGTGGCAAGATCCTCCTCGTCGATCTCGACTTCGGGCGCCGCTTCCGGAGGGCGAGTCGCCACCTTCGCTTTGACCGAGCTTCCGCCAACGGCAGCGATCTCGCGCCGCCAGTCGGCGACGATGGTATCGGCACTTTGCGGCGTCCCTGCTGCTGCGGCCGGAGCGCCGGGTTCGGCAGCGACGTTGGCCCCGACTTCGGCCAGGGTGGTGGGCGCAGGCGCGGTCTTCACGGGCTCGGGGCGCGTCTCGCCGCGCTCGACCGCCGGGTCGGAGGCCGCGAGCTGGGCCTGGATCTCCGCCAGGCTCACCGGCTTCCTGGGGGTGGATTCCGCGTTGAGCTCGGAACGGAAAGCGTCAACATCGGCGGCCGGCGCCGCCGCCGTCGGCTGCAGGTCCTGGCGCAAGTCGCCGCTATCGGTCGCGGGCTGCTTGCGGCCGGTGTCGCTGTCCTCGATGATCCTTCGGATGGAAGCAAGGATCTCTTCCATGGAAGGTTCGCGCTGTGCGCTGCTTGCCGTCGCCATCGTCACATCCGCCGCCCTTGTGACCTATTGCAGATTTCCATTCCGGTCCGGCCGGAATTCGAATCAATGGCGACAGCGTAACCGACCGATCGTCATCCGAGAATCCCCAATCTGGGGAGACATTGGATTTCAACAGATTAGCCGCCTCCGACGCCAGCAGCCGACCGGTTGGCTTTCAAATGCAAAAACGCCGCGCATCCATCGGATACGCGGCGCTTTTGGAAGCTTACAGGAAGGATCAACGGCCGTCCGGCGTGCGCAGTCCGATCCATTTGTCCTTGACGGCGTTGTAGTGCTCTTCCGGCTTGTATTTCGTGACCGCTAGGCCCAGCCGGTCGACCGACAGCCGGCCGATCGCCGACAGGATGGCGTAGCTCGCCACGACGACGTCTCGCTCGGAGCTGGCCTGGTTGATCTTGGCCGTGATGACGGCGTTCTGCGCGTTGAGCACGTCGAGCGTGGTACGCTGGCCGACATTGCGCTCCTCGATGACGCCGTTGAGCGCCAGTTGCGCGGCGGCGATCACCTGCCTGTTGGCATCCACGCTTTCGCGGGCCGCGGTGTATTGCGTCCATGCCGAAGCCACGGCCTGGCGCACCTGGTCGCGGCTGACGTCGACTTCGATACGGGCCTGGCTAAGCGATTCCTTCGATTGGCGAACCAGCGCCGAGGTGCGGCCGCCCGAATAGATCGGCACGGTGAGCGTTGCGCCGATATTGGCCGAATTCGTCGTCCCTTCGGACGACGACGATGCAAAAACGCCGGGCGTGGTGTTGCGGTACTGGCTCGAAATCCCGGCACTGGCTGAAAGCTGCGGCAAAAGCGCCCCTTCGGCCGATTTCACCGAAAACGCAGCGGCGTCGACAAGATGTTCCGTGGCAAGGATGGCCGGGTGCTCCGCGGCGGCAACGGTGAAGGCCGAATCGAGGCTCGTCGGCAACAACCTCCCAACCGGCGCGGCCGCCTTGAGCTTGCCCGGCTCGTCGCCGATGATCTGGTGGTAGGTCGCGGCACTGGCCTGCGCCGTCGCGCGGGCGGCACTGAGCTGGGCTACCGCGGTGGCGCGCGAGGCGTCGGCCTGAGCGACGTCGGTGCGGGTGCCCTCGCCGACCTCGAAGCGCGACCGTGCGGCGCGTGCCTGCTCGGTCAGGAACTGCAGGTTCTGTTCGGTCAGCACCGCGATCTGGCGATCGCGGATCACATCCATATAGGCGCTTGCCGCGTTGAACAGGATGTTCTCTTCGGTGTTGCGCAGGCTTTCTTGCGAGGCGCTGACCTGCGCTTCGGCGGCGGCGACATTGTTCTTGGTCTGAAACCCGTCGAACAGCGTCTGGTCGATCTGAACTCCAAAGTTGCCTGTAGTGATGTTTAAGGTCTGACCCAGGCTGTTGGAGTGGCTGCTCGTGTAATCGATGCTCGCCGATCCCTTGATCGTCGGGCGGTAGCCCGATTTGGCGATGGCAACGCCTTCATCGGTAACGCGGGTGCCGGCGCGGGCGGAGTTCAGCTGGGAATTGTATTGATAGGCCTTGGCGAGCGCGCCGGTGATGGTTTCTGCTGATGCGGTCAAGGGCGAAAGCGCTGTCGCCGAAACGAGAATGGCTACTAGAAAAGTCTTGTGTAGGGGCGGCACGTATTATCCCTCATTCGTTTTGCATGGGAACCGCGCCACGCAGCCTCTCCTTCCAGATCAGCCGGCGACGCGTTGTTATCGTTCCCCCGCTGACTGCCCGCCGAAAGTCCGGTGAAGCAAATCAGCAACGATTGTTCAGGCGCAAGCGATCACGACAGCGCCTTCGCTGCAAGGCAAAACCGCTTAAAATTCGAATGCATGGGCACGTTCGAAGCCCGGTAGTGGCTTAATTGCCGCATTAAATGCCCGTCTTCCGGTTACAACCCCCCCGGCCTTGAAAAATAGCCGGGCCACGCCAGAGTTGCCCTGCCCTTCGACCGCAACCAACCGTCCGTCCTCGGCGAGCTGGTCGAGCAATGCCGCAGGCACTTCCTCGACGCTGCCGCCAATGAAGATGACATCATAGGGTGCCTTCGCGGCATGACCTTGCGGCAACGGCCCGGTCATCACCGTCACGTTCTCGCAACTCAGCGTCGAAAGCGTCGACTTCGCGGCTTCAGCCAATGCCGGGTCGCTTTCCAGCGCAACCACCGATTTTGCGATTCGGGAAAGCAGGGCGGCCGAATAGCCGGTGCCGCAGCCGACATCGAGCACCGAATCGGTGTCGCTGATCTCGGCCAGTTGCAAAAGCTTGGCAAGCGGCGACGGTTCCATCAGGTAGCGGGCGCCGCTGCCATTGGCGCCGCCGGAAACACGGATGTCCTCGTCGATATAGGCGAGATCGCGTTGGCCGGCGCCGACAAAGGCTTCGCGCGGCACGGAAAGCATGGCTTCGATCAGCGGCGCGCTGGTCACGTCGGTGGTGCGGATCTGGCCATCGACCATCTTCACGCGGCGTTCGGAAAAATCAGCGTTCATGTCCCAACCAATCCGCTTCCGCGCCAGTTCGCTACCCGCATGAAATCAGCGGGCCAATTCGACCGGAACCTGACGCTCCGGCGCGACGGCGCCGGAGCCCGGGCATTTGGAGGCCTCGCCCGGAATCGAACCGGGGTGCAAGGATTTGCAGTCCTCTGCGTAACCACTCCGCCACGAGGCCTTCCATGCTCCCGGCGTTCCGAGCGAACTCATTATGTTGGCGGTGAAAGGTCGTCAAGCACCGGAAAATCATTCCCGACGCTTTCCCATGCGTCATCGGAAACGATGGTTGCCGATCGCTTGCGGCCGGTCTCGACGGCGTGTTCCAAGCTTTCCGGGTCTCTCCCGTCAGCTTTCAGTCCGGCCGGCGCCGGCGCTGCCACCAGACGACGAAGCGCCGCCTGTGGCGACGCACCAGCGCGAATTCGTAGGACAGGACCAGCAGGCCGAGCGGGATCATCCAGAAGCCGAGAATCGGCAGAAAACCGAGAATACCGCCGACGGTGAGCAGCACGCCGATCGCGATCCGCGCCCCCCGCGAGCGGGGCATGGTGAATTCGCGGCCCAAGATCGTGATCTTCCGCGCCGGGGCGCTATCGTCGTCAGTTGCCGTCATTCAAAAACCAGATCCCATCTGCGTGGCTGAAGCCGTCGGTACCAAAGGCAACAACCGGCCGCTTTGTTCCGTGCGAGTGTGAACCCGTTCATATGTGGGCACGCCGAAACGATGCCACAAATGGCCGCACGAAAAACTGGAGAAAAAATGCGAATTGCTGCTTTGCAAAGCCGAAAGGTGTTTGCTATAGGCTGCGCCACTCACATCAGAGCCTCCGTTCCCCGGTAGCTCAGTGGTAGAGCAACCGGCTGTTAACCGGTTGGTCGCTGGTTCGAATCCGGCCCGGGGAGCCAACAGTTTCAAAGACTTAGTAGATCCCTAAAAAGCTGCGAAAAACGGCCGATCTACAGCATATCTACAGAATCTGGTTTCGCTATGGACCTGTTCGGATGGTTGCCGCTATCAGCGTAACAGGGGTTCGATTCCCCTTGGCCATGCCAGACATTTTCAACGAGTTAGCCTTTTCACCAAGTTTTGGTCCGGATAGCGGACCCGAAAAGCAGCAGCGACCGTTGTTCGAACGATGTTTCGTTGGTCGTATGAGTCGTTCGACCGGATTCTTGCCTTGAGCGGCCGTTATGCCGACCAAATGAACTGATCAGGCAAGCGGATGATCCAATGCCCCGCAGAACAAAGCGCCAAAAGACGGTCGAGGAAGAACACACCCATCTCGCCATTAGACTGGAGCGCTGGGACGCGAGCGTCGAAGCTGCCATCAACTATAACGTCTATGTGCCGGAATCAGCTTGGAACTCCGATGCTGACGATCCGCTCTACCGGTTCACCGAGCAACTCACCGTTGGCGGGAAATCCATCTACCCGGAGGAACGGGCGGGCGATACCTATGAGGTCACAATCTATAGCAACAACCTGTACTCTGGCGACATTCGTGCGACGCTCAAAGACGTCCAGGCACGCGATGAACACGGCTCGCCCAAATATCGTCAATACCGCGGTCGGCAGATCCCGATTTACATCCCTCCCCCCGGCATGGGACTCATCGACAAGGTCCGAGGCGAGCCACGCTGGACGGTGTGGCTTCGGGTCTCTCCACGCTTTACGACCGAGGCGCTCGCACTGCTGCGCGACGAACGATCACTGTTTCTGGCTGTACACGAGCTCAAAAAGGGCCGTAGGCGCTGGGTTCAAAACTTGAGCTTGCAAACCACCGACCCCGCAGAACAGTAGATCGGGGAGCAATGAGAAAGAAAATGGACTGAACGCACACCCGTAAGATCGTGAAAATCTGTGATCCAAGATCTGCCGCTTCGATCAACTCGCCGGCCTTATTGGATTGCGCCCAATGGGCTTGGGACCTTTCCGATCCGGTTCAGCATTCTAGCCGTCAGTCTGATTCCGGCCCACTGCAGGACCTGGTGGTGCCCGGGCGGCTGCGCGGTGATTTTGGCACTCAGTAGCCTAGACCCGTGACGCGTGAAGACGGACCTTGTGATCTTTCCACCTTTCGCAGAACGCGCGGGTACGCTCAACGATCTCGGTATCCGGATTGACCACAAAGAAGGTACGACAGCTGTAAGCAGTCGCCCTCACCGCGATCGCTGGCATCGAAAGAGCCCGTAACCAACTGTCCACCTCGGCGTCATGCCCGCCTTTGAACCGACTATTGTGGTGATAAATTACCGCGCACCGCCCCGCGCTCAATTCGCGCACCTCCGAGAGAGGCATCTGCTTACCGAAGCCTGTGGCTTTCCGACGCCAAGCCTCATCGCCAACTAAGCCATTGTCCGGATCTGCGAAGACGAGGTCGCACTCATTCAAATGCGCAAGAGTCGTTTCAAACCAGTGCCGACGCCGAGCGCTCCGTTCAGGAGCTGTCAGTCCGGTCGGGACAGGTTCAGCGACAAAGCGCGCCTCGCTATCGAAAGCCCTTTGAATGGCCTGCACTGACCTTTCGTAAGGAACTACTTCCGCGAGAAAATCGAACAGCTCCGGATCGAGATTTCGCCAAACCGCAGGCATGGAGAGATAGGCCGTGTGCCTCCCGTCAGAATTGTGGCCTTCATTAGGATACAAGTACCACAATATGCCAAGTCGCCGACTAGGGGCGAGAGCACGCAATAGCCCAATTTTAATATAGTCCCCAATATCCCCAGCGTATCTATTTTGCATCTTGAAAAGGAGGCGCTGTGCTTTGCATTGGCGACGGATTCTGACCCTTCCGATACCCTTCAATTTCACGCCGCAGAGAAGCTATTTCAAGCTCGCTCTTGCGCAACCGGTCCAGCATTTCTTCCTGTATCGCACGCAATGTTGCAAGACGCTCTTCTTGAGAACCGCTCGCGCTCCGAAGCTCGGTTACGATCGATCCAACTTGCGCCACATTGCCTGATACGGCGTTTATATCGTTCCGAAGCCCGAAATAGAACGTAGCCCAAAGTGTCACAAGTGCAACGGCCGCAACCAATGCTCCAAGCCAACCAATCCGATTAAACAAATCTTTAGTCTGCTTTGCCTCCATCTGCGCCGCGAGCGCGTTCTCGGTGGCCTTATTACTAGCTTCCAGCGCTTCATTCGAAGCCTTACTAGCTCTATACGCTTCATCCGTAGCTATGGACACCATCTTTGGTATTGAGCTTCGAATCCCAATGCTAGGTTTTCCTTCAATCAGAGGCTTCGCAGCCTTCCTAAGGAACTCTTCGATGTCCCAGTGTTCGGAATGTTTCTCGCCGTCGGCTAGAGTGACCCGACCTAGCTTTGAGTCTGAGGTGGTCTTGGTGAACTCCACCCAAATCAACCCCTCCTTGATGGGGATCTCGTAGGGCTCATTGGTTAAATTGTGCAGCGGAATGCACAGCTTCCCCCAGTATCCAGGATCCACAAGGGGGCCAGTCCCGAGCAAAAGCCCTCGATGCACGTGTCTTATCTGCAAGTTGAAACGAAGACCAATATATCTCGGCAGTCTAAACTCCAAGTCACATTCTACAAAAACAATCGAATTCGCCGGAATCAGTAATGGCATGTCCGGCACTAGAACTGGAATCAACTCATTACTGTTTTGATCGAAGACATAGGCCTTGCTCCCAATTCTCCCCTCATAGGATGCTTTCTTAAGGCGAGCCTTTCGTCCTCCTCCCGTATAGAACGGAGAGATCATCCCAATCTTTTGAATATACTTTTCGATATGGTCCGCAGACAGCAACGATGGAGCGATGTCTGCTGAGAAGGGGTCAGGCTTCTTCAAAAATGACGCAGCCCTCCTGGCAGCTTCCACTGTCGACAAAGCAAGTATTTCTGGATCTTCCCCTTCAGATGTCAAGTCGGAATCCTCGCTGGCTCTACTAACTCCAATGCGGAGAATCCGAGCCCGTCAAACCTGCGGTTAATGGATCGCTCGACCTCATCACGGAGTGATAAGAGGCTGCGAACGCTATACTAGAATGGTCCGCCACCTCAAAGGAATACGTACCGACGACCCCAAGCTTGCGGTCCGCGCCAACATGCCCGAGCATGGATAGCTTGAGATAGTCGCCGATATCGCCAGCGTATCTATGCTGCAAGATGGACAACCCTATCAAAGTTTCTCATCAGACGGACGTTGCGGCGAGCCTTGGTTGCGTAACAATTTACGAAGGCTTGCGTTTTCGATTTCTAGCGCTCCGATCCGCGTTTCGAGATCCGATCTGGTCGCTTTGACCGTGGTCTGCAGGTCCTCAATTTGAACCCTTAACTGAGAAATGTCTTTCCCGAAGCCGGAGGCAGCTTTTACTGGCTCGCCTCCCTGTGACAAAAGCAAATTGTAGGCGGACTGCATAAAACTTCGGTTCGAGTAGATCTCGCTCATGAATATGATACCGAAAGTAATTATCAAAGATAAGGCTCCAACCGCGCCAACGCCCTGAACCCATCTCACGCCTCTTAAGGCTTTGGTCGCCTTTTTCTCTACTCGTTCGACGAAAGGTTTGATCGAACTTCGAATAGCGACTTCACGATCTAGATAGCGGTCATAGGCAGCCTTATGAAGCCATTCCAAGCCATCTGATATTTCCTTGTATTTTGGATAGTATCCATACTGTATTTTTCGATCTTGATTGTATGTTGTTCGGGTAAATTCAAGCCATATGAAGCCATCGTCTTCGTGGATGTAATAGTCTTCAGAAGTTAGATTGTGTAGCGGTATCAATAGACGACCGCGAAAGCCGGGGTCTACGAGCGGACCGGTGCCGAGAAGGAGTCCGCGGTGCACATGCTTGATCTGCAAATTAAAGCGAGCAGCTATGTATCTCGGTAGCCTGAATGTGACCCTGCTCTCCACGAAAACAATCTCGTTGGCTGGAACCCTAAGCCAGCCATCCTTCACCGGGATTCGCTGTATCCCCTTCCGGTCGTAAATGTACGCGTTCTTGCCGATACGGTCCTCATAAGATGCGTGCTTTAGCTTCTCCTGAGTCGCATGAAACGGTGAGATCATCGCGGTCTTTTCGACGTACCCGACTATGTCTTCGGCCGACAGCAAGGAAGGTGCGACTTTACCCCGCGTCTTGTGAAATGGGTCGTGATCAAACACGTCTTTTGCGATTTGATCTGCTTCTTCGTCGGTCCAGCTGAAAAGCTTGGGCTCAGGCGTAGAACTGGTCATCTTGAGAACGTCACTTCAGGTCTCTCGACGATTGAGAGGGGGTCAAAGCCGAACCAGTCGATCTTTTGATTGATCGCCGTCTCCACCTCAGAGACGAAGCTACGGACTCGACTCGTCGGCTGGTCGAGATCCTGTACAGGTCCAACGTAGTCCATGTGGTTGAGCACGATTCGATGCGGCGCATTTGCGCGGATGGCCCTTCGCACAAGTTCTCCATCGAACTCGCCAACCCGCCGCAGCTTCCTAGTAACAGTCGTATATTCCTTGAGATCGTCCGTGCGGAGAGACCGTTCTCTTATCTTCTCCCACGTGGTCTCTCCAGGCAGAGGACCCGAATCGCCAGCGACCCTTATCGGAAAGCTTCGAATGACCAGTGTGATGTCGTCAACGTGTCGAGGGCTGACGCCGGCTTCCGCCAGAGCTGCGGCAGCCGTTGTGGAGCGGGCCGTCGCCTTCGGCCAATAGCCTCCATCGAGCAGTGATAGGCCAAACCCCTGTGAGCCCTCAACAACGATCCTGCGATCGAGCTGGAGTCCGTTATGCAGTGCAGTTGTCGTATCGCGCAAAAACGGTTGGAGTAGGCCATGGTCCCGAGCGTGTAGAGCGTTGACGGGGAAATTTCCCGCCTCTCGGGCTACGGACGCCATAACGGCAGTGCCAACTCCGGATCCCGTCGAACCAATTGCCGAAATCAGTCCTGCGTTCGTCTCCCAAGCTTTGTGTTGCTCCGTGATGACGTTGGCGAAGTGACTGATGAATATGCGTTCCGCAGGATAGGCAAGGTCCGCGATCTCACGCAGTAAAATCTCCACATCCAAGTACGATCCGGCAGGAAAAACAACATCGACATTGCGATCAATGCACGCGGCAGGCATCTGCCGAAGAGCCCATTTTTTCCCATTGCGATCATATGCGGTATGGCCTGAGTTCGGCCCGCCAACGCGGACGACGGTTACTGGGCCACGGGTGCGCCGCACGATCTCGAGCGCGACCTTCCCTTTGCCTTCAGATCCAAATTGGCCACCTACTACTATGGAGATTGGCATGTCTTATCCCGCAACTCTGCAGCCAATTTCACAGCCCATGGACCTATGTCCTCCATACCCCCCTCGTTCAAGAACACTCGATGCGCCAGGGAACGCATGGATTCCACCTGCCCCTCAACTTCGGAACCGGCTACTGCATCGAAATCACCTTCGACAGCCCGTTTGTTGTATCTCCCGCGACGCATGTTCTCGTCAGCGTCAATATATACGTGGACATAGCTCCCGCCAGCACGCTCTGCAAGGAACGCATGGTCTTCAGGAAAACGGAGCCCGTCTACCACGACGGCTGAGGCCTCGCCGACACGGGAGAGTGTTCGCTCAGCTAGCCAGCGCTGTTTGCCTGTGCGATTTATTTCGTTGCCCAGTGCCTGTCGATTACTCCTATCCAGAGGCTGACCTCGAGCCCTCAACTCGTCATCGATCACGAGGCTGAACCGCGTGTACGCGAAACCTAGTTTTTCAAAGGCCCGTGCGACAGTCGTCTTTCCTGCGGCGATCGGACCACTAATGCCGATAATGGTCGGATGGGCCTTGCCATCAAGCTTTGGAATGATCAATGGCGGCTCCTCGGAGGTTCCCATGGCCTCTATGAGACCAGCCCAATGAAAGGAGCCTACCAGCGCCGAAGTGATAGCGTCGAGCTCATCATGAGACGCGACAGTCAAATCGCTGATGACACCAAAATCGGCGAGACCCAGCTTCAACCATTCGACACCGGCTCCCTTTCTGGGAATCCGCATGATGTCCTGCGCGGCGCCGGGATAGCTTTCAATAACCGGAACTCCAAGGTTCCTAAAAGATTCCGCTAGTCGGATGCCTCGCGCGGTCAGTTTCTGCATACTCGGTAACAGGCACGGATAGACGTTAACGCCGCGCCTCTTCAACTCCCGTTCGCATTCCCGCATGATTCCAAAGCGCTCTCTCCCGGGGTCGGCATCGTCGACGCTTGTTCGCCCGGCCGGAAGGCACAGTGGGGAGTCTATGGATACAAGGTCAGGTTTACTGCTCAGCGTGTGCCGGAGAATCTCTTCGTCAGTGAAGACAGTTTTGAAAGTCGCCTTCTTTCCTTCGAGCAAGCACCAGCCGGAGCCCCGAGCCTCAGAACCCGTAAGATCGATGCCAACGATGCGAGCGCTTTCTGCCGGACTACCTGCGAGAAGCTGATCAAAGTCAGGAGCGGACGACAGTTCGGTTCTGAGCCCGAACTGCGGGATTTCGATCCATCCGGATGGCGCGGCCCAGGTCTTAAAGGCTGCGCGTTTCAGAAACAGGTCCGGCTCGATCTGAAGCCTGTCAATAGCATGATCAAAGATGGCACCCATGGCCGCTATGTCCGCCCGATTGTACCGGACGAGGGTCTCCAACGCAGCGACGTCGCCACGTAGGTAACGATGCCAGAGCAGGACCGCAGCAAAGCCATCGACATTCTCAATTTCGCTACGCAGCGCAACACCCAGCTCTCTCTCAATCGCCTTTTGGCCCCCTGTGAGGCCCACGCGACGGCAGAGGTACATCAGATCAATGTGATGCGGTGGCAGCGCGATATCGGGGAATTCCTGCCTGATGAACCTTTGGTCAAACCGAATACCGTTGAAGGTAACGAGGGCAAGCGCATCCTTGGCATCTTCGCGCAATCGTTGATGGCTATCCCCCTTGATCATCGTGGAAGCTCGGCCATTGATGGACCACCCGATAACGGTGATCTCGTCGTAGTGATGGCTCAGCCCGGTTGTCTCGATGTCGAGAAACAGCACGCGCTCCGGGTATTGGCTGCAAAGCGCTAGTTGCTCCTTGAGGCGCAAAGGCAGGGCAGGCCGGCGCTCGCTCGAATTGGTTCTTGGCGTTCGAGCGAGCATCACACAGCATCCATGGCAGCGCCCAGGAATTTGGTCGCGTTGCGGGTAAAGGGCGCCATTTGAAGGATCTCGTGATCGGACATCGCATGTGCGACTAGGCTCTCAGTTGGCCTGATGGCTGGCACCCGCATCCTCCGATTGTTTCCCCGCTGTAGGCTACCTCTATCAGGTCCTTTTGGCGATAATTGGCGATTCGTTATACAAAGGATATTCGATACGGTCGTGACATGCACGGTGACCCATGAAGCGAAAGAAGTCGGAATACGTGGTTGGGAAGTACGATGTGACGATTGAGTCGATTGTCGACGATGTGTCGCGCCTTCACGACTACGGGTTCAGCCGCTCTACCTGGTATCGAGGTGCGAACTTGATGATGCGGCTTGGGTCCGATTGTGCGCTTGAACGCATGGATGCAAAGGCGAACCGGGCGCTCTCTCGGGGGGATCTCGCAATGTGCCATAAATGGCGAGATCTAATGGGAGTGATCCACGCAATCGAGTCTGACGAACCTCAACCGACGGACAGGCTTCATTAAGATTGAGCTAACGGCCCGGCGCCAGTTCTACCGACCAGGAACTGTGCTTGCCACCCAAAAGCGCGGCGAGTTCCTCGCAGAGGCCCCGGAGCCTGTCGTCGATTCTCCAAGGAGGATTGCAGATAATCAGACCGCTACCCGCTAATGTTACGCCGTCACGCCGATACGGACAGAATTCTGTGCGTAGGACACTATTAAACCCCGCTGCAGTTGCGGCGGCGGCGATACAGTCGCCTAAGACAGCATCTTTTATGGGGTACCAAATTGCGTAAATCCCAGTTGCCCATCTGCGATTTCCGGCTTGAAGCGCAGCCGCGATCTGATCCGGTTCGTCCTTTCGCTCAAATGGGGGATCTATGAAGACCAATCCCCGACGTTCCGGGGGCGGTAGCATCGCCCCTATTGCTTCGTAACCATCTCGCTGATGGACAGAAACGCGACGGTCCTTGCGGTATCGCTCCTTCAGCAGCCATCCGTCCTCCGGATGCAGCTCACACACGTTAAGGCGGTCCTTTTCCCGCAATGATTGTCTGACTAGCTCCGGTGAGCCGGGGTAGAGCCTCAGGGACTGTGCATTGAGGGATTCGAGAGTTTTCAAATACCTGGGCGCTGATAAAAGGGGTCTGCCGAAAATCCTATTCACGCCCGCATCACGTTCGTTGGTTCGCATAGCTTCATCTGAACACAGGTCGTAGACGCCTATACCCCCGTGAGTATCAAGCACGGCGAAGGGGGCGGGTTTCTGCAATAGGTGTTCAAGAATGAGCGTCAAGGCGGCATGCTTGAAGACTTCGGTGTGGTTGCCAGCGTGGAACGCGTGTCGATAGTTCATTCCCTTTCGATGCCTTTCCCTCGCATAAGCCACAGACTACTCCAGGGGTCTTAGATCGAACGGCGGCTTTAGAGAAGGTCGGAACGAACCGATCTGGCGCGATCACGCCAACGTTGGTTTCATCTGTCTAGCGCCGCCAACGAAGAATGGAACAGCGAACTCGCGGGATGTTGACCGTCAAATTGCAGCAGAACCTCGATGCGAAACGATCCCCGCCTCTTTCCGAAATTCGTCCACGAAACGAAGCATCTTGTCGTGACGGATGCGAGCCAGCTGCACCCCGGTGACCGTTTTGAAACCCGAAGCAAGACTCAAGAGTTTTGTGTGGAAGTGGTCGAGCGCATATCGGCTGTCATCATATGGCCGGCCCTTCGCGTCCGGGTCGGACAGGTCGTAGAAAGCTTGCCTCAGTCGGCCACTGACATAAAAGCAACGAGCAACGCCTACAGCACCTATTGCATCCAGTCTGTCGGCATCCTGAAGAATTCGCGCTTCTAGCGATCTCGGCTCTATCCGTGCTGAGAAGCTATGCGCCTCAATCGCATGCCTCACCGCTTCGATTTGATGAGGTTCCCAGTTTTCATCAAGCAGCAGGCTCTGTGCACGTGTCGCCGCTAGGCAGGATGCCTGCGAGCGGAGCGGGGAATTCTTCTCGACGGAAACGCAATCGTGAAGGAGACAGGCAGCGATAAGAACGTCGAGGTTCCCGCCCTCCTCAGCTTGAATCACCTGCACATTTCCCCAAACTCGGACGATATGCGCGAGATCATGCGAGCCGTCGCTATCATTGTCCAGTTTCGGCAAGAGAGAGGCGGCAAGCGAGCCATAGGGGGAAAAAGCGTCCCGAATCGAATTGATAACCGAGCTCTGCATTTGGACAAGATGCTTTGCGTCGATGTTTCAGGCAATGGTCCAGCGTCCGGAAGAAGTCGACTCCGGCCGATACGGAAAGGTCGGCTTCTGACATACCTTCCGAAGGTCTCTTTCCGGCACAATCGAGATTTTGACGCCTCCTTCCTGGGAGGGCGAACGCTTCCTCATTGAATTGCCGCATTTTATCAGGCTTTCGCCGAACGGTTGCACATCATAGTGTGCGCAAATGAACGAGGGGGCTTTTCATCCGGAAGACAGGGCGCGATCCCACATTGATCGGCGTCTGTCGTTGTGTGGGTGGGTGGTGCAGACCCGCGCCGAGATGAACCTGGGAGCGGGCCTTGGAGTGGCCGTCCGGGAATTCCAGACCGCTAGCGGTCCCGTCGATTATGCCCTGTTCGTCGGACGAATCTTGTGCGGCGTCGTGGAAGCCAAGCCGGAAGGATCAACGCTTTCAGGTTTCGCGGAGCAGGCGGCGCGGTACATGGCGGGCGCGCCAAGCCATCTGGTGCGGTCGGATGGACAGGTACGTTTCGAGTATGTTGCCTCCTCCTCGGAAACGATCTTCAGAGACCACGCCGATCCGGATTCCACATCACGCATCGTGTTCTCGTTCCACCGTCCTGAGACACTTGAACGCTGGATCAAGGATTCCACGACGCTTCGTGCCCGGCTGCAGTCAATGCCACCAGTCAATCCACTTGGGTTGCGTGCCTGCCAAGTAGACGCTGTAACTGCCCTTGAGCAGTCGCTGGCGGTGAACAAGCCGCGGGCGCTCGTCCAGATGGCCACGGGCGCCGGGAAGACATTCACTGCCTGCACGTTGAGCTATCGACTGCTCGCGCATTCCGGCTTCCGGCGCATCCTGTTCCTGGCGGACCGAGCGAACCTGGTCCGCCAGACCCGTGACGAGTTTCTCGCTTACCGGCCCCCGGGAACAGGCAGATCCTTCTCAGAGATCTATAACGTCCAGAAACTCGGCGCGGCGGGGCTGGACAAGGATTCACAGGTGGTAGTTGCGACTATTCAGCGCGTCTACTCAGTGCTCACCGGCAAGGAGCTTGCCGAAGCGGACGAAGAGATTTCGTCATTCGAACAGTCCGGCCCGGCGACTGAACGCCTGATCGGCTACAATCCCTCGATCCCGATCGAGAGCTTCGATCTGGTCATCACCGACGAATGCCACCGGTCGATCTATGGCACGTGGCGCCAAGTGCTCGAATACTTCGATGCCTTCACGATCGGCCTCACCGCGACCCCCTCCCTTCACACGCTCGGTTTCTTCAACAAAAACCTCGTGGCTCAGTATCCCTATGAGCGGTCGGTGGTCGATGGCGTCAATGTCGGCTTCGAAATCTTCCGCATCCGGACGGAAATCGGCGAACGCGGCTCGACCGTGAAAGCAGGTTACGACCTTCCGGTCCGCGATAAGCGAACGCGAGCCGAACGCTACGAGACCCTGTCGGAAGATTTCGCATACACGCCGGACCAGATCGACCGGACTGTCCTAGTCCCCAACCAGATCCGCACGGTTCTCGAAACCTTTCGTGACACACTCTTTACCGAACTATTCCCCGGCCGCCACGAGGTTCCGAAAACACTGGTATTTGCCAAGGACGACCACCACGCCGAGGAGATCGTTGGGCTGGTCCGTGAGGTGTTCGGCAAGGGAAACGACTTCGCGAAGAAGATCACCTACAAGACTGATGGGGCCGATCCCGAACAGCTGATCCGCGCCTTCCGCAACGACTACAACCCTCGCATCGCCGTCACCGTTGACATGATCGCGACCGGAACGGACGTGAAGCCCATCGAGGCGCTGATCTTCCTGCGCGATGTCCGTTCCGAGCTCTATTTCGAGCAGATGAAGGGACGTGGCGCCCGCACGATCTCGCCAGAGAAGCTGCGCGAGGTCACTCCGGATGCCGAAGCAAAGACACGCTTCGTCCTGGTCGACGCCGTCGGCGTCTCAGAAAGTCTCAAGACAGTGTCGCAGCCGCTCGAGCGTGACCGGGTTATAGGATTCGATCGTCTGATCGACGAGATCGCCTCGGGACGGCGGGACGACGACGCCTTCGCAACCCTCGCGGCCCGTCTAGCTGCCCTAGATCGCAGGATTGGCGACAAGGATCGCGCGGCAATCACAAGGGCTGCTGGCGGCGTCGATCTTGCAGGTTTGGCAGCACGCTTGCTCGATGCTGTCGATCCGGACGCACTGGCAGCTCGTGTGGGCCAGGACGCGCCGGAACCGGAGCAGCGCAAGGCGCGCGAGGCGGCCAAGGACAGGGCGGTCGAGATCTTTGATGACCCGGTGCTGCGCAAGCTGCTGAAGGACGTGAAGGCGGCGGCGGATATCCGGATAGACACGATTTCCACGGACGCCGTGGTGTCATCGGGATGGGATGAGATGCGCGCCACTGACACCGTCGAAAGGTTTCGACGGTTCCTGGACGAGCGCCGCGATGAACTTGCTGCCCTACAGATCCTCTACCGTCTCCCGTATGCGCAGAAGCGGCTGACCTACGAGGCCGTGGACGAATTGCGAGAAGCGTTGAAGCGGCCTCCATGGCTCCTGGAGCCCGTCGATATCTGGCGGGCTTACAAGCGTATCGCCGCCGACAAGGTGCGCGGCAGTCCTTCCGGAACGCTGGCCGATATCGTCATGCTCGTCCGCTACGCGCTCGGGCAGAACGAATCCCTGGAGCCCCTGCCCTCGTTGACCGCCGGACGGTTCAATCTGTGGCTCGGGCGTGAGGAGAAGGCAGGGCGAGTCTACTCCCAAGAGCAGAAGGCATGGTTGGCTGCCATCCGCGACCACCTCGCCGTGAATATCGAAATCCGGCCAGAGGACATGATGGAGGCTCCGGAGTTTGCTGCCAGGGGCGGAATCGTGCGAGCGCGGGGACTGTTCGGCACAAGGTTACCGAATATGCTCGATGAACTGACGGAAGTGCTGGTGGCGTAATGGAAGCAGTGGCGGCGTGGCGAGATCGACAGTGTGCCGCCGAGGCAGCTTGGGAACTGCCAGAGGGGTGGTGCTGGGCACCGCTAGAAGCGGTGGCTCCGGTAAACCCTCTAACTACGTTCCAGGACATCCCGGACAAAGAAGAACTGGCTTTCGTTCCGATGGCAGCCGTCTCGGAAGAGACTGGCCGCATTATTTTGAATCAGCGACGGCCGGCGAAAGACGTCGCCAAAGGATATGTTCGCTTCATGAACGGAGACGTAATCTTTGCAAAGATTACGCCTTGCATGGAAAACGGAAAAGTCGCGCCAGTTTCGGGACTGCCGAGCCAATTCGGCGCAGGCTCGACCGAATTCCACGTCCTGCGTCCGAAATCCGTCGATCAGCGCTATCTCTGGTACTGGTTGGTTAGTCGCCGATTCCGTCTACAGGCTCAGCGTCACATGAGCGGCTCCGCAGGCCAGCTTCGCGTGCCTGTTGACTACATCCGTCGATCCTCGATGCCGGTTCCTCCGCTTCCGGAACAACGACGCATTGTCACCCGTATTGACGAATTGTTCGCGGAGATCGCGGAAGGAGAGGCAGCGCTGACGGACGCACGCAAAGGGCTCGAATCCTTCCACCGCGCCCTACTCAAGGCAGCCGTGACCGGAGAGCTGACAGAAAATTGGCGTGCCGCTAACGCCGTCGCCGAAACCGGACATGACCTCCTCGCTCGTATCAAAGCTGAACGCGCGGCCATGTTTGGGAAAGGGCGCGGACGCCGCTCGGCCGATGCCCGTCCTATTGACAAGACCAGTCTGCCAGAGCTTCCAGTAGGCTGGACTTGGGCGACTATCGGAGACCTGACAGAGTTCGTTACAAGCGGTTCGCGGGGTTGGAAGGAATTCTACGCTGATACTGGGGCAATATTTGTCCGCGCCCAAAACATCAATTCCGGTAAGCTCGACCTCACTGACGCGGCCTTCGTCCAGCTTCCTGCAAAGGCGGAGGGACTGCGAACGCTGGTCAAGCGGGACGACGTCCTCGTGACCATCACCGGTGCCAATGTCACGGTGAGCGCGAGGGTCATCCAAGATTTGCCTGAGGCT
Organism: Mesorhizobium shonense; assembly: GCF_040545255.1. Lineage (NCBI taxonomy): Bacteria > Pseudomonadati > Pseudomonadota > Alphaproteobacteria > Hyphomicrobiales > Phyllobacteriaceae > Mesorhizobium > Mesorhizobium shonense. The sequence goes on along the minus strand of NZ_JBEPLM010000008.1, from coordinate 190,987 downwards.
TATGTAAACCAGCATGTGGCTCTCCTGCGTCCATTGGTGGCAGAGACCTCGGAGTTCATACTTCTCTGGCTTCAGGCGGAAGGCGCAGGAAAGTCACAGCTCATCTCGGCGGCCTACGGTGCTGGTAAACCGGGTCTCAATCTTGACAACATCCGTGAAGTGATGGTGGCCTTGCCACCTCCCGCCGAAGCCGCTGAAATTATAAGTCGCGTCCATGACGCCCTTTCAGCTCATTCCGATACAATCGCTGTCCTCGACGCCGAAGCCGCAGACGCGGCGCACTTGAAACAATCCATCCTGAAGGCTGGCTTCGAAGGGCGCCTTGTGCCACAGCATCCGGACGACGAGCCGGCGACGGCGATGCTCGCGCGTGGCGCGTTTACTCAACCCGCCGCCGCCCGCAAATCTCGCGGCGGACCTCGGAAGGGCGAGTGACTTGGCAACGGCATTCATATCCTACACACACTGCGACGAATCCTTCAGACAGGAACTCGAGACGCACCTCTCGCCGCTGCGTCGCCAGGGGTTGCTTTCAGTTTGGCACGACCGCCGGATCACTCCGGGCGATCATCTGGACGACACCATTTCGGAGCATCTCGAAGGTGCGGACCTGATCCTCATGCTGATCAGCGCCGACTTTGTTGCCTCCGAGTACTGTTATGCGAGGGAAATGACCCGAGCCCTCGAACGCCACCAGGCCAAGAAAGCCCGCGCGATATCAATCATCTGCCGGCCATGCCATTTCGAGGGGCTGTCTTTTTCCCGTTTTCTGCTGCTCCCAACCGACGCAAAAGCGGTCTCGCTGTGGCCCGATCGCGATGCGGCGTGGGTCGATGTCGTCAAAGGGATCAAATTGGCGCTAGGGACGTCGGTGGCTGCTGAGACAACCGGCAAACCTACAGCCGCCCCTGCCCGGCACTCTGAAATCTCAACACCTCGCCGCTCGGACGTCCGACTGCCGAAGACGTTCACGGATCTCGACAAGGACGATTTTCTTGAGGCGTCGTTCGAACGCATGTGGGGTTTGTTCGAGGCCAAAGGGGCCGATCTGGAAGCCGAGAACACGCAAATCACTGTCCGACGCATACGTATAGACGCTCAGTCCTTCGCGGTCCGCATATTTCTGAATGGCTCAGAGGTAGCCGGAGGGTCCGTCTATCATGGCGGCGGGCACTTCGGTCGGGACCAAATCTGCTTCAGCACTGACACCTCGGCGCCTCGCAACTCCATGAATGAATGGTTCGGCGTCGAGGTCACGGACGAGGGACTAATGCTGAAATCCGGCGGCATGCTACGTATGATGGCCGGAGGCCGCGAGGAGCCTGTCTCCGCTGACAGAGCGGTCGAGATGCTTTGGGAACATTTGCTCGACAGGGTCAAGGCAAGGATTCGATGAACGCTCAAACCCTCGTCGCCAAGGTCTGGAACTTCGCACATGTGCTGCGCGACCAGGGCGTTTCCTACCAGGCCTATATCAGCCAGATCTCCTATCTGCTGTTCCTCAAGATGGACGAGGAGCGGGTGACGCAGATCGGCGAGGCGTCCATGCTTCCGGACGGCGCACGCTGGTCCGACATCAAGGACCTCACTGGCGAGGCGCTATCGCTTCGCTATACGCGCCTTCTCGAAACACTGTCGAAGCAGGGCGGCATAATCGGCGCCATCTTCCTGAAGGCTCAGAACGAAATCCAGGATCCCGCCAAATTGCGTCGCCTGGTCGGGCTCATCGACAGCGAGGTTTGGCTGGGCCTGCCGGTCGACGTGAAAGGCGACATCTACGAGGGGCTGCTCGCCCGCAATGCCGAGGACGTGAAATCCGGCGCGGGTCAGTACTTCACCCCGCGCTCCGTCATCGAGGCGATGGTCGAGGTCGTCGATCCGCAGCCAGATCAGACTGTGCATGATCCCGCCTGCGGCACGGCAGGATTCCTGCTGGCCGCCTGGGAACACATGAAGCGGAACCCGAAGGCCCGCGATCGCGCTGTCTATTCTGCCTTGAAGAATAAGTTCTCCGGCGTCGACATCGTCCCCGAGGTCGTTCGTCTGGCGGCGATGAATCTCTATCTGCATGGCATTACCGGTGTCGATTCCATCGTGGAGGCAAAGGATGCACTGCTCGGTGCGGGCGGCAAGAGCTACGAAATCGTCCTGACAAACCCGCCCTTTGGCAGGAAACAGAGCTACCGGATCGTCCGCGATGACGGTGAGATCGACAGCGAGCGCGAGGATTACGATCGCCAGGATTTCTTCGTGACGACATCGAACAAACAGCTGAATTTCCTCCAACACATAATGACAGTGCTCGCACCCGAGGGCGAAGCCGCAGTCGTGCTTCCGGACAATGTCCTGTTCGAGGGTGGTGCCGGTGAGACCATCCGGCGAAGATTGCTCAAAAACTTCGATTTCCACACGCTACTGCGCCTGCCGACGGGGATTTTCTACAAGCAGGGCGTGAAGGCCAACGTCCTGTTCTTCGACAAGAAGCCGCCCTCGGAGACGGCCGCCACGAAGGACCTCTGGATCTACGATCTCCGCACGAACAAGCGCTTCACGCTGAAAGAGCGGCCCATGGCGAAGAGCGACCTCTTGGACTTCATCGAATCCTATAGAAGCGGGCGCCGACGCGAGCGGGAGCAAGCCGAGCGCTTTCGTCGCTTCCCCTTGGAAACCCTGCTCGCCCGCGACAAGGTCAACCTCGACATCTTCTGGCTGAAGGACGATACGCTCGACGATCCAGACCTGCTGCCGCCGCCCGACGAGGTTGCGGCGGAAATAGTCGAAAGCCTTCAGACCGCCATCGACCGATTTCGCGGCGTGGCGACGGCGCTGAGCGGCACACAGACCTGATTGCCGCACATTGCCAGCTTCCCGCCTATATTCGATCGTCGCTCAATAGGCGGGAGAGGCATTTCCAGTTCGACTTGAGAAAGCCTCCGATTGGCATCGGGTGTATCGTCGAGATCTCGGCAAGGCTGGCGGTAGCACCATTGGAGAATTCGACGAGCCTCAGCAAATGAGGCAGGCGCTCCTCCAATCCGTAAATCCTGCCTGCGCCGAGCTTTGTCTGGCACGGGCATTCAGGATCGGTTTGAGCTTAAAGAAGGTGACGTCAGTCGGTTTCTAGACACTGACAACCGTGAGCTGGTGAATAAACATCCCTCACGGGAAACGAAATGCTGTTCCAGCCGCTTCATCGCTTCTTGCGGGTTAGGTCGACGCACACAAATCTCGCCTTCGTGCGGGCCGCGCAGGTCACGTTACCAACCGAGGCAGTGATCGGTCAGCTAAATCGAGGTCATAGCGAGCCGAAGTTCAGAAAATTGTTGACATAGCGCGTGAGCGATCCCATTCTCACGCCAGACACGTGATGAAGGTGACGATTATGAAAATGGACATGGCAATCATTGGGAGCGGCCCCATACTATCTGGCTCCATCAATGGCAAAGCTGCCTTTGCAGCCTTTGTTAAGGCCATTGATCGCGAGCCGGCTGCGCCGACACCGCTATTCCTCGACTTTACAAATATCGATGTGGCTACCGCCAGTTATCTCCGAGAATCGGTATTCGCTCTGAAGGCGTACATGCGAACCCTTTCATCAAAGTATTATCCCGTTGTTTCGAACATAAATGATGATATTTTGGATGAATTGCTGATTGTCGCGAATACTAAAGGTGATGCGATTATGAGCTGCCGCCTGGACCGCGACGAACACGTCTCGGGAGCGGAGTTGATTGGTAGCCTTGATCCAAAGCAACAGATGACATTCGACTTGGTGAACGAATATAATGGAGTTGACGCCAACCATCTCATGGAAAAATTTGGAGAAGCTGAGCAGACCAAGAGCACAACGGCGTGGAACAATCGACTTGCCAGTCTTGCCGCCCGCGGTGTGATTCGTGAATTCGCTCAGGGTCGTTCGAAATACTATCGTCCGTTATTTGAGGAGGTAATCTGATGGGGGTCGAATTTTTAAACCGAACAAAGAAAACGATCCGCAAGCACGTCGATACGAAGCGAGCAGAGCTTGCGACGCCCGGCTTGTTCACGGTCAATCCCACGAACCAGCCGCGCCGCGCAATTGCGTCGATTGCCGCCGGGGTAAATGTCGCCAACGGTGAAGTACTTATCGTAGAGACTAAGGGTGGACGGGTCAGTTTGCGCCGGGGCAATAGCGTCGTCGGTTCATTTGATAATCCCGCTGGCGACGTAATTTCTGCAATTGAAAAATCGGGAGGCGCGGCGAACGGTGTCGTCGGCCGAGTACACAAGCTCTCGAAGAAAGCAGAAGTATCTCTGTGCTGAACCTTAATCGTCCAGATACGCGAAGCCATGAAGTGATCGTCCGGTCGCTAACAGACGATCCCTATAGGAACACCATGGCATTGGGTTGCCCTGGATGCCCGCACTTCTCTGAATGCGGCGGCCTCTCGGTCCGTGATTCAATTTTCGATTGTTTGCAACTCTGCTGCGGGGATTCGGCTCATTGCACGCGCGTATGTCGGCACAAGCCGCAGCTCTTTGTGCAGCAGATGCGGGAGGTTGGCGGCTTTGGATTTGAGGACATTCCACGTACAGCCGTTTGTTCTGCCCAATTGAGCGCGGATATCGTGCCGCTCATCTACCATGGAAGCAGTCGAACGACGCCGCTCGCGGGCAAAGTGTTCGCCTTGCGCTTGCCCGATCTCATCGATTTCAAACACGGGAAGCTTCACTTCGAAACGCGCGAAACCTTGTGTCGGACATACAACATAGAGGCCACCGCTGACCTTGTTCTAACCGGCGTCAATCACGATCATCGGATCGAACCGTGGTGGACCCTTGGCGAGCAGCGCACCGCTATCATTAGGGCGATAAAGGAACTTGGAATCGCGCTTGTAACGACCCCAAACTTCAGTCTTCTGCTCGACAATCCGCGAACAGATGATCTTCACGCGATAAAGCGTATCGCCATCACATTCGAAGAATTCCAGCGTGAAGGGGTGGCCTGCGCACTCCATCCTAACGGCCGGACCTATCGGGACTTTGAGCGCTGGTCGAGATTTATTGCTGAGCGCTCTGAGATCGAGACGCTCGCCTACGAATTTATCACCGGCTCAGGTCAGAAGCTCAGAACGCAGTTTCACTTGGATCGGCTCGCTGATCTAGCCGAGGCCTCCGGTAGGGAACTGGACATCGTGGTTCGCGGCGATCCTAAGGTCATTCCGTTTCTGCGGAAATTCTACCGTCAGGTCATCTACATTGAGACGAATGCTTTCATGAAAACCTTGAAGCGCCAGCGCGCGGAACGATTGGACAACAATGCGCTTCGCTGGCCCCGGGCGCCGACCGTTGTCGGCGAGACCGTCGACAAGCTTCTGAGCCACAATGTTGAAGAGCAGGTCGCCTTTTTGCGAGCCACCTACTACGGCTGCGATGGGCCTTTTGCAAAAGCTGCGTGAGGTGGAAAATCGAGACGCTGACCTTCGATCTTGTAGATGACATTTGCCTCGGAGTGCAGAGCGGCACGATCACAGAGGCTGACCTGCCGCCGATCAATGCCGATGGCCTCGGGCCGCTTTTAGAGTTGCGGCACACGCAGCCAAACATTTTAAACCGAGATGGCGGCGCCCTTTGGCTAACGGCGGACAACTACCGCGAACTTATGCGCAACATGCGCGATACGGATGCTTGGTTTGAGCCAAGATCAGGATATCAGGGATTTGTTTCGGTCGACAGCCTTCGGCGAGATGAGCTCGCATGGACCGACTTCGTGCTGCGCGCCAAACGGGCAGCGATATCGGCCGGATTTTCTGACGACTATGGCGGTAAGCTAACGGCGGCGATTGGCGAGTTTTATGCAAACGTCATCGACCATAGCGGACGTATCGATTCCGGCTACGTTGTCTTCAGCGCGTCTCCCGGCCGCTTCGAGTTTGTTGTGGCGGATGCTGGAATGGGGGTCCTGAACAGCCTTCGCAGCAACCCGACATATGCCCATCTGATTGATGCGGGCACCGCGCTCGAATTGGCCCTGGACGAAGGAGTATCCCGTTACTACACCGAACAGGGGCACGGTTTTGGGTTTCGGCCATTGTTTGTCGGTCTAGCCAACATTAGCCGATACATACGGTTTCGGACGGACGATCACAGTCGTTCGTTGACGAGGAAAGCCGACGGATCGATAGATGCCCAAACCAGCCAACTGGCCACGACGAACGGGTTTTTCTGCTGCGTAGTTTGTGACGTCGAAATCCAGACACCAGCCGGTCATCCGGATCGGACGCCGAAAGATGCTGAGAGGGCGTAGCCGATGTCACTCAGCATGAAAGAGGCGACCGCAATCAGCGCAGTTGCTAGCGGGCCCACGTCACGAGCTCGTGGAGCAGGACCACCCGGCCAGTCTGTCATGGTTATCCGTTACCCACAGATCGCTTTGTTAAAGCGATACGAGGCCCAAGCGACGGCGACCGCCGATATCACCGTGGACAGCGGCAGGATGCCGTAAGCCGTCGCGATCTTGTTGCCGCAGGATACTTCGCAAAGCGGGCGGCACTACGATATTTGAGGTCTCTGTGCCGCCCGCGGCGCGTGCCAAACACTGCTACGCTCGCTGGCCCTTTTGCTCCGCATGCCGGTCCGCGTCGAACGCCTGCTTTCCCTTCCTGGCCCATGAGTCCCGCGCATGATCGCCTTCATGGCTCTGCAACTTGGCGGCGATCCAGAGCATCGCTCCGTAGATGATAGCGCGATCATCGGCGGTCAGATCAACAATGCCTGCCTTGACGACGAGAGCGCCGAGTTCGATCATATGTCGGGTGCGCTTGCGGCGATCGACCTGCCACGTGCGCATGTCATTGCGAGCCCGTGCCGCCTGTAGGCGATTGAGTGCTGCCTGGTTGCGCTGAAATGCTGCGAGGGTTGCGCTGAGATGCCGGAGGATTTCGCCGGGGCCGGCTCTCGAAAAACATCCCTCCACGCCTGGCCCATGCCTCAAGCTTTGCGGTGTCTTTCGTTTCGGCGATTGCGACCAGCGCGCCGGCCAGTTCGTCGCTGCTGAGTTGATCGGCGCCGGTGGCGATAACCAGCTCGCCAAGTCGCTGCACTTTTCGCGTCTTGAGCTCCCGCGCCTTGTCTTCCAATGCCTTCAGTTCCGCGTCGAAGTCCCTTGGTTTGCGCATGGTTGTCTCCATCGGTTGTCGATGTGGCAATGATAGGCGAGCGTCCACCGCAAGGCTTCAGGGTTGCCGAGGCAGCCCGGGACGGGCTGGTCCATCCCGAGAATTTTTTGAGGGAGGGCGCGCTTATACGTCGTTCCGACGTGCGCATAGCCCGTGCAAATGATCTGATCGCGATGGCGATCTATCATCTTCACGTCAAGGTCATTGGCCGCAAGTCCGGCTCCAGCGCGGTGGCGTCCGCCGCCTACCGCTCGGCCTCGCGACTACGCGACGAGCGCCTTGATCGCAGCCATGATTTTTCAGCCAAACGCGGCGTCGTCCATTCCGAGGTGCTGCTGCCGCAGAACGCGCCGGAGGCATGGAGCGACCGCGAACGGCTGTGGAACGATGTCGAGGCGTTCGAGACCAGGAAGGACGCGCAGCTTGCCCGCGAGATCGAATTCGCCATTCCGCGCGAGATGACGGAGCGCCAAGGCATCGAACTCGCCCGCGACTTCGTGCAGGCCGAATTCGTGGATCAGGGCATGATTGCCGACCTCAATGTGCATTGGGATATCGGCGAGGACGGCATGCCCAAACCCCATGCCCACGTCATGCTGACCATGCGCGCGGTCGACGAGAACGGTTTCGGCCCGAAGGTGCGGGACTGGAACCGCACCGAGATGGTGGAGCGCTGGCGCGAACGCTGGGCCGAGGTCGCCAACGAGCGTCTGGCCGAACTCGACATCGACGCGCGCATCGACCATCGCAGTCTGGAAACGCAGGGCATCGCGCTGGAGCCGCAAAGCCAGATCGGTGCGCCCGCACATCGCATCGAGGATCAGGGGATCGAGGCCGATCGCGCGGAGATGCATCGCGAGATCGCGCGCGGCAATAGCGAGCGCATCATCGGCAATCCCTCCTTGGCGCTCGACGCCATCACGCATCAGCAATCGACCTTTACGCGCCGCGACTTGGCGATGTTCGCGCATCGGCACAGCGACGGGATCGACCAGTTCAACGAAGTCATGGACGCCGTGCGCGGCGCGCCCGATCTGGTTGAACTCGGCAGGGACGGACGCGGCGAGGACCGTTTCACCACCCGCGACATGATCGAGGCCGAACAGCGCCTGCACCGCGCCGCCGAACGCATGGCCGGGAGGGAACGCCACGAGGTAAACGATGCGGATAGCGAAGCGGCGCTGGCGCGTGCGGAGGAACGCAGTCTTGTGCTTTCGGGCGAGCAGGCCGATGCGCTGGCGCATATCACGGGCGGGCGCGATCTGGGGATCGTGGTGGGCTATGCCGGAACGGGAAAGAGCGCGATGCTGGGCGTGGCGCGGGAGGCATGGCAGGCGGCGGGCTATGAGGTTCGGGGCGTGGCGCTCTCCGGCATCGCCGCTGAAAATCTCGAAAGCGGATCGGGCATCGCGTCGCGCACCATCGCCAGCATGGAACATGCCTGGCAGCAGGGCCGCGGCATGCTTACCTCTCGCGATGTTCTGGTGATCGACGAGGCGGGCATGGTCGGCACGCGCCAGTTGGAGCGCGTGCTGTCCCATGCCGCCGAAGCCGGCGCGAAAGTGGTGCTGGTCGGCGATCCGCAGCAGTTGCAAGCCATTGAGGCGGGTGCGGCGTTCCGGTCGGTCCACGAACGTCATGGCGGCGTCGAGATCGGCGAGGTGCGCCGCCAGCGGGAAGGCTGGCAGCGGGACGCCACGCGCGATTTGGCGACAGGCAGAATCGGCGCTGCGATCCAGGCCTTTGACACTCATGGCATGCTCCATGCCGCCCAGACGCGGGAACAGGCACGCAACGATCTGATCGACCGCTGGGACCGCGACCGGCAGGCATCGCCTGCCCGCAGCCGCATCATTCTCACCCACACCAACGACGAAGTTCGCGCCCTCAACGAGGCAGCGCGCGGGCGGTTACGTGAAGCCGGCAATCTCGGTGACGATGTGCGCCTGACGGTCGAACGCGGCGAGCGCAACTTCGCGAGTGGGGACAGCGTCATGTTCCTACGCAACGAGCGCGGCCTTGGCGTGAAGAACGGCACGCTCGGGACGATCGAGCAGGTCAGCGCGCAATCCATGACCGTGCGCACCGATGACGGGCGCAGCGTCTCGTTCGACCTCAAGGACTATGACCGCATCGATCACGGCTATGCGGCAACCATCCACAAGGCACAAGGCATGACCGTGGACCGCACCCATGTGCTGGCGACGCCGGGCATGGACGCCCATGGCAGCTACGTCGCGCTGTCGCGGCACCGTGACGGCACGGACCTGCACTATGGCCGCGACGATTTCGCCGATCAGGACCGGCTCGTCCGCACCCTGTCGCGCGACCGGGCCAAGGACATGGCATCGGATTATGAGCGCGCCGATCCGGCGCAGCGCTACGCCGAGCGGCGGGGGATCACTTTCCGCGAGCGTGTTGCCGAGATCGTGCGCAAGGTCGTGCCTGAACGGCTACGCAGTATGTTCGATGGCCGGCGCCCTTCGGCAGAGCGCGCGCCCGACTTCGACGCCACGCGCAGGCCGGAAAGAGAGGAAGTGCGCCTCGAATCCGCAGCGCCGGCGAGAGAGACCGCCGAGGACGGGCGAACAGCGTTGCGGAAAGCCCGAACCGATGCCCTCGTGCGTCATGCCCGCGCCGTGGACGCAATATTCAACGACGAGGGTGCCGGTAACGAGGCCAGCCCGATGCTGTCGCGCGAACTGGCGGACGCCCGAAAAGCCTTCGACGAGGTGCGGCCCCATGGCTGGCGCGATGCCGAGGCGGTCTATGTCAAGGACCCTGCCCTTGCCCGCGAGGCCGGCGGTGGCCAGGTCAATCGCGCCATCCGCGCCCTCCAGCTTGAAACCGAAATCCGCACCGATCCGAGCCGCCGCGCCGACCGCTTTGTGGAACGTTGGCAAAAGCTCGACCGGACCAGTCAGCGCCAATATCGGGCGGGCGACATGTCAGGCTACAAGGCCACGCGGTCGGCGATGGGTGACATGGCCAAAAGCCTCGAACGCGATCCGCAGCTGGAATCCATCCTCGCCAACCGCAAGCGGGACCTCGGCATCACCTTCGAATCAGGCCGTCGTCTCGGCCTGGAACTCGCCTTCAATCACGGCATCGACCTCGGCAGGGGCCGGGGCATCGGACTCTAGACCCGTCCGATTAACCGCCGTCTCTACGTCGGGCTACGACGACGCGCAAAACCCTCTTGCGCGCCCGTAGCTGTCCGTCCGTTCTGGATCAGGAGCAGCCACAAACAGCCACCAGGAGGCAGCACGACCATGCCCGAACCAGACCGTATCATTCGCCTGAAAACCGTCCTTTCCCGGACCGGTCTGTCCCGGTCCACGATCTATCGCAAGATCGCCGAAGGCACGTTCCCTCGCCAGATCCAGATCAGTATCCACGGCGCAGGCTGGCATGAATCCGACATCAGTCGCTGGATCACCGATCCCGTTTCATGGCGTCCGCAAGACCAGGGCGACAAATTGTGATGAGGGCGCTGCAAGCCCTGCGGAAAGCTGGCATTCATCGAGAAGCAGCGGTCATGGCGTCGCCGGATCTATATTTATGGTGGCGCGAGAGGTCACCCAGCACAGATCGGATATGCGGCCAGGGGAAATCGTCTGGATGTTCCCAGTGCTCACCGTCACGCAAGATGACCTTGAGCTTGGCCAAGATGCCTTCGATGGACGTGGCCACTGTCTGTGGTAGATCATCCAGAAGTGCGCTTTCGGCTGTTTCCGATTGCCGGATCAGTTCGTCTGTTCTCGAATAGCCGATCTCATCATCAGCAGCGTCCCAGCGCGCCTGGTGTGCCGCAAAATCCGCAAGCGCCCTGTCCCATTCTACTTCGTTTTCAGGAGAGTAGGTATCGTTCAGGCTCTCGATGGAATGGAGCGTCACGTCCGTACCGTCGGCGAGCCGCACCCTGGCGCAGGGAAAGCCGACCGTCCTGGCGAGGTGTGTCTCCAACCGCTGCTGTTCGCGGCACAGAGCCAGTGTCTCATCGTGGATCTTTTGCCAATTCCCACACAGACGAAGAGCAGGATCGGCCGCGCTGCTGCCGTCCGTCAGTTCGGCGGCCCGCGTCTTTCCATGGAAGGGCCAAGCCGCCGCGGCCCCGGCCGTGCCCGCCAGCAAGCGCCGCCGGGTGACGAAAAACGCACTCATGCTATTGTTGGAATCAGCCATGATCCGAGCTCCTAACAGCTGGGTTGTGGTGAGGCCGCATCGAGTGTTCGCGCATTCGGTGCGGCCGCTTTCTAAAAACAAAAGGATTATCGTTTTTAGAAAGCCGCTGTCAACGTTTTCCGAAAAAGCTTGCGATTTTCATGAGTTATTACCAGTTTGCGACATGGATTCTGCTCAATGTCGCGCCGCACGAGCGCTGCTGAAATGGACGCAAGAGGATCTCGCCGCCCGCTCCGGCGCGAGTGCTGTTACCATTCGCAATTTCGAAAACGACCGTTCTGTTCCTCAAACAGGAACGCGATACCTCCTCCAAAAAACGCTTGAGAATGCCGGCATCGAGTTCATTCCTGAAAATGGCGGTGGTGTCGGCGTGCGTCTGTCACGGCGTTCCGAAAGGACGTAGGATCGGTGAAGTAGCTCCCGGTAGGCAAGGCAAAGCGCGTCCATTAGCCGACAATCATTCGATTGCGGCGGCAGTCAGAGGGATCAAGATCAGCCGCGAAGACTTCGGCGAGCAGCAGGAAGGTTTCGGGTCGAACGGCGACTGCGCAGACCGGTTCATGCAACTGCTTTCGCTCGCAGAGGTTCGATGTTGCCCTTGCCTGCAATGATGCCGGCAAGCCGATCGGCCCAAAGCTCCAAGGCGTCCCGTTTCTCGCTCATATAGTCGTAGCGCGCATATACCCGCGACGTGACCGTACTCTTGGTCGCCGAAACGTGGTTCAACACTTGCCCGACGATGAACGGCGAAATCCCGATTTCTTCCATGCCCGTCGCAGCAGATCGCCGAAGGTCATGCGGCCTCCACGGTGCAATGCCCATGATCATTGCCACGCCGCGTTTGCTGATCTCTTCTCGCTTCACTGCCTTCGGGACAGATGCGCCGGTGACGGCTCCACGGGCGCCCGGTCCAGGAAAAACGAAAGGCGGTGCCGCCCTGCCCTTGCGCTCCGACAGCGCCTTCACGTCTGCGATCTGATCGCCGATGATCCGGATTGCCATTTCGCACAGCGGGACAACATGGTCGCGGCCGTTCTTCGCGCGCCTGGCTGGTATCGTCCAAAGGCCGCGTGTCAAGTCCAGTTCGCCGTGCTCCATGCCGGCGATCTCGCCAACACGCTGTCCGGTAACCAGGCACAGGCGCAGAATGCGGCGGGTGCTTTCCCGCATGTCGGCTTCGGGCAAGGCTGCCCACATCGTCTTGATCTCGTCGGCCGTCAGCACGCGGTCGCGCTCGACCGTTTCGGTCGGCCTCGCCATACCTTCGGTCAAGTTGCTGTCCAGATCGCCACGACCGCGCCCCCACCGGATCATGGCGCGAATGTCCTCGAACACCCGGTTCGCCTCGACGGCCGCGCCCCGGTCCTTCACCGCGTCGATCGCCTTGGTGATGTCGCGACGATGCAGGTCCGCGAGCTTCACCTCGCCGATGCAGCCAGATGATGCCTTCTCGACCTTCTTTCCGTCAGCGTCATAGCCGGACACATTCTTGCGCAGCCGGCGCGCGATCTCATCGACCGACCGCCGCGATGATGCCCGGCGGGTGAGATAGCTCTCGACCAAATCAGAGACGGTCATCGAGGCGGCGTGCGCCTTCTTGGCGGCCACAGGGTCGCCGCCCTCTTGCACGCTTGCACGAGTGTCCTTGGCCTTCTGGCGAGCGCCCTTGTCGGTGCCGAGCGGTGTCTCGGGATAGGTGCCGAGCTTCAACCATTGCCGCTTGTCGGGCGGCCCGTAAACCACGAACCAGGTCTTTTGCCCACCCGCCGAGACGCGCAGCACGAGACCTTTGACGGTCGTATCGAAATAGTCGGTTTTTCGGCCGGAACCGGCCTTGGCGGCCTGGCAGAATTTGTCGGTGAGTTCGAGTTTCGGCATCTGTCCAGCGACCAATCTTGCTACAACCGGTTTGCCCGGGGTTCCGTGAGTGATCTACAGAATAATCTACAAAAAACCACGCGCTTTGTCGATACCGGCTGCGACAGATCGCGACGGGATGAAACACTAATTAGTTGTTATTCAAAGAATTTTTAGAAATTCAGGCTGTCGCATGCTGATCCAGTAAATCGCATTGGAAACCCTCTGTTAACCGGTTGGTCGCTGGTTCGAATCCGGCCCGGGGAGCCAAGTTTTTCCAAGCGCTACGGATTTTACGCATTCTCAGTAGTTTGCGCATCGCTGCTCCGGGCAACGACTCGGGCAATACGGAACGACTCCTGCCTTTGCCTCTCGCCATCCTCCCTGGCTATCGGAGACGATCCTTTTGATGACTTATCGCACCAGCGTTCTCTGTTCCCCAAAAGACTGACCGCATGATGCTGGTGCACAACCAGTCGTGACTGATCGGCATGAGGCGCGTCTGTTCCCAACCGTTACTTTGCTGCTGGTGTGCCTCGTCCGGCCCGCTTGGGCCTGGCAGAACCCGGCTACGCTGGGTGACTGCCGGCTGTTCGAACGCCTGTTCGTCAAGGTCGCGGAAAACGTGCGTACCGATTCAAATGCCGCAGGGAACCAACCCGAGGGTGAGGAAGGGAGTTTATTGCCGGGCCGCCTTGGTCCGACGGCTATCTTTATCCGCGTACATCGCCTCGTCCGCTTCCGCTATCAAATCGTCGACAGATTTCAATGTTTCCGCTGTCGGATTGTGGTGGGCGAAGCCCAAACTGAGGGCTAGCGCCGGCTCCCCCGTCGCTTCGCGATTGTGATCCTCCACGGCGCTCGTGAGGCGGCGACGCAGAAGTTCGACGGCTGCCCCGTCGACGCCATCCGCCATCGCGATAAACTCGTCGCCGCCGATTCTGGCGATCACATCGGATGCCCGGAAAACGGAACGCAGAACCCCCGCGGTCCTGATCAACGCCCGGTCACCGACCTCATGGCCAAAACGATCATTGATGCGCTTCATGCCGTCCAGATCGACGAAGGTCACCACCAACCCCGTTCCGGTCCTGACGGCGCGCTTCACCACCTCTCTGGCGAGCGCTGCGAAGCCGCGACGGTTGTGAAGGCCGGTAAGGTCGTCGACAAGCGACAGGTCCCTTATCTGCAGCACCATTCTATGGCGCTCCCGGGCATAGCGGATGGCGCGCACGATTTGCTGCCCGTCGATTTGCCCTTTGACGAGATAGTCCTGCGCGCCGTCGCGAACAGCTTGAATCGCCGATCCTTCGTCGTTGAGGCCTGTCAGCACGATGACCGGGACGTCGGGGGCGGTCGCCTGAAATCGCCGAAGCGTATCCAAGCCCGTGCTGTCGGGGAGAGACAAATCGAGCAATACGAGATCGAAGCTCTGATCGGCGAACTGCTCTAGGCCATGGGCCAACCGATTCACTTCAGAGATCACGAAGCTCGTGCCGCTGCCGTCCGCGAGCAGTTCCCGGATCAGCCGAGCATCACCGGGATTGTCTTCAACGAGCAGGATGTTCAACGGGCTTTCGCTCAACTCGCATTACTCCGGCGGTAGCTTCACAATCGAGAGCCAGAAGTTCTCGATCCCCCGTACTACGCGTACAAATTCATCCAGGTCGACGGGCTTGGTGATGTAACAGTTGGCATGCAGGTTATAGCTGGTCAGGATATCTTTCTCGGCCTGCGAAGTGGTCAGCACCGCAACCGGGATACGTCGCAAGTTTTCGTCCGCCTTGATTTCGGCGAGAACCTGACGGCCGTCCATTCGGGGCAGATTGAGATCGAGCAGGATCAGGTCAGGACGCGGTGCGTTGGCGTAGCGCCCTTCCCGCCGCAGCAACGACATGGCCTCGACTCCGTCCTGCACGACGTTGAGTTCATTGCGCACCTTTGCGTCTCGCAACGCCTCGATCGTGAGCCTAGCGTCACCGGGATTGTCTTCGACGAGGAGGATGTTGATGGCGCGTTCAGTCGAGCTGATGTTCATACCGTATCCATTTGAGGTGTCGAAGATGTTGGAGCCACCTTCCGTGCTTGGCTGGTGTCCTCTATATCCCGGCAGGGAAGCGTGAAGAAGAAAGTCGAGCCATGGTTGACCTCAGACTCGACCCAAATTCGACCGCCGTGGCGTTCGACGACTTTCTTGCAAATGGCAAGACCGATGCCGGTCCCCGGATATTCGGCCCGTGTGTGCAAGCGCTTGAAAACGGTAAAAAGCGGCTCGATGTACTTGGCATCGATCCCGATGCCATTGTCCGCGATCGAAAATAGCCATTCCCGGCCGTCTAGTCGAACCGCGATCTCAATTTCCGGGGCGCGCTCGCCACGGAACTTGATGGCGTTGCCGATCAGGTTTTGGAACAGTTGAACCAACTGGAATCGATCGGCATCGATTTTCGGCAGCTCGGACTTTCGGATGATTGCGCCGCTCTCGATCAGCGCCGCTTTGAGGTTCGTCAAGGCGCGCTCGACCACCAGGTTGCAATCGATCGCCTCGAACGCGCTGCCCTGCGTGCTGACACGTGAGTAGACCAGCAGGTCGTTGATCAATGCCTGCATCCGCGCAGCGCCATCCACAGCGAAATGGATGAACTCGTCGGCATCGGCATCCAACCTTCCCTTGTAACGTCTGCCAAGCAGTTGGGTATAACTTGCCACCATTCGCAGCGGCTCCTGCAAGTCATGCGAGGCGACATAGGCGAAGCGCTCCAGCTCGATGTTTGACCGGGCCAACTCACTTGCCCTCAGGTCGAGCTCGCGTGTCTTTTCCGCGACGCGCTGCTCCAGGGTGGCAGCATGCGCTTGCAGCTCGGATTCCCGGCTTTTGAGCGCGGTCGTCATTCGATTGAAGGCACGCGCCAAACGGCCAAGCTCGTCGCTCGAGGACTCGGGCAGCACCACATCCCGTTCACCCGCCTCGACGCGTCTGGCGCCTGCCTCGATGCGCCGAATAGGGTTGGTGATGGTTCGCGATAACAATCCCGACGCTGCCGATGCGACCAGCAAAAGCAGGCCACCAGCGATCGCAAGGCTCTGGCCGAGTTGATAAACAGGGGCAAAGGCTTCGGCCTTGTCGAGTTTTGTGATGAGACACAAACCAAACTTCGGCATCCAGCGATAAACGGTGATCGCCGGAACGCCGCGGTAGTCATTCGACAGATCCAGCCCATCATTGTGGTCAAGGCAGAGCCGGGCCGCCACGCTTCGGTCCGAGGTAAGGCTGCTCGCGTCGGCGTCGGTCAGCAGGCGCGGTCTGTTGACAAACTGCTTATGCGTGTCGATCAAGTATGCTTCGTCGGTCGCGCGCAGCCCCGCTCGTCGATCGACGGCACTAGCCAAACTCTCTGTTCCGAGACGGGCGACCAGAACGGCAACAAGTGCACCGTTGCGGGCACGAAGCGGCGTGGACAAGAACGGCGACAACAGGGGGAGGTTCCTTGAACGGTCCGGCACCAGGTACAGGCCAGTGCGGATCTTGCCGTTGGTGAAATAAGGCTCGCCCGCGCCCTGTCGGTCACGATCGATGGGATCCGTCGCCGTCAGGACTCGGCCCGACTTCGGTTCCATCACGAAAAGGGCGACAAAGTCCTCGCCCCCTCCGGTGCGCGCCGCAAGATCGTCGCGGAAGTCAGCCCAATCGTCGGGCGTCGCATCCGCGGGAAGATCGGCAAGCTTGGTGAAGTCGTCGACAATGTGAGGCGATTCGCTGAGCCCGCGCAGCTCGCTCAGCTGCGCGTCGAGCCATGACCCGATCGCGGCCTGTTTTTCCAAAGCTCGCGATTGGACCTCGGCAACAACGCTGCTCTCAAGCGCCGCCCTGCCCTGGTTGAAGGCCAGCCATCCGGTCGCGCCGAGAAGAATTGCAGCGAAGAGCGCAAAAAGCAGGCTAAGCTTTTGTGAGATCCCGAGCCGCAAGATCGGCAAGGCCTCTTGCGGATCTACATGCGGTCGCATGCTCATTCCGCACTCGGCGGCGCGGCGCGGCGAAGCCACAGCAAACCGATCCCCAACCAAACGAGTGCCAGAGCTAGGAGGGCAGCGGGCAGCCAGATTTTCGCCGCCAATATACGCAGTCGGATCGAAGTCGCCGCGCTGAACAGGTCGGCCTTGGACTGCGCGGAATACCTAGCCTGCCAGACACTAAAGTCTCCCATCGACTTCCCCGTGGCCGGATCGACGAAAAAGCTGTGGCCATTATCCGTCATATCGACGAGGGTACCTGAGACGGGCTCAACCCACAGAAAGCCTTCGCCGTCTGTCCCGACCCCGAAGCGCTCGGGTACGTCGGGAAGATAATCATAGGTCTTCGTCTCGTCGAGGCCCGCAATCGTGAAGCGGTATACTGCGAGCGCCAGACCATCGACCATCTCATTGCGATCGAAAGCCAGGTGTCGTGGACCGCCATAGTAAGGATCCCAGACCTCGTCAGCGACACCCCTCAACTGCGGCGGGAACATGAATTGCCCGCTGCGGCTAAGGTCGCCGTAACCCGCCACATTCTGGCGGGTCTTGCGATCAACGCCATAAAGGCCGGTGGTTTGATAGTTCACCTGACCGGTGTCAGTCGTCCAATCGATATGGCTCTGAACGATGGCAACGTCGCCGGTGGCGCTCAGCACTTGGTCGACACGACGGCCCTGCTGGTGGAACGCGGAGAAGGTCGTATCCGGCGTCTGCCGAAAGCGGCTGTCCGATTCGAGTATGACGCTACCGGTATAGTCTGCCGGCAGCCTCTCCAAGGCTGGTCCAAGGCTCAATCGAACAATCGCTGCGGCAACGATCAAGAACGCTGGTGGCGCAAAGACCCGCAGGAAAGGTATCGAGCGCCGCACCTGCGGCGGAGCGTTCACCATTGCCGATGGATGCGGGGCATCAGCTCCCATCGTTGCTCCTCGGCTCGACAACGGCAATCGCGTTTCGGCACGGATCGCCCCTATGCCGACCAATATTCCATGCGTGCGTTCAGTCTATCTGCGAGCGGTACTACGATATCTGCTTCCCACTAGGTGATCAAGATCAAGGATCTATTGCCCCTTGCGGATTCTCTTGTCTTATCTGCAGCATAGCTAATATTGTGCTACGATTTCGCCTTGAGCTGGTTGGGCGCTCGGGCGGGATCACACACCTGGCAATTCGAAATCGGTGGCTAATATCTGGCTTTCAGCCATGTTTTCGACGGTCCGCTCCTGTAGGGGCTATCGGCCCGTTTCGAAATGACGCCATCAAGCCCGGTTTTCTCCATAGCGCGAAGGATCGCCAGCGCGTCGCCCTCAAAATGCTCGCTGTATTGGATCTTGCCGGCGCCAGGCTCAACCAATTGACGCAGCGCTTGCTTGCGCTGCAGCAAGGGCCAGGGGGCAAGATTGCGACCGTCGAGATGGAGGATGTCGAACGCGACGAACACCAGCCGGCTCGGCTCGTTCCAGATCGCAGCTTCCAGCACAGGGGAATCGGGCGTACCCTGCTCGCCTGACACAATCACCTCGCCGTCGAGAATGGCGGCCCGGCATGGCAGTTCGACTGCCAGGGCGATGGGCCAGTATTTTGCCGTCCAGTCCCGGCCGTTCTTGCTGTATAGATGTACGCCGCCCCTATCGATGATGATCTGCGTCCGGTAGCCGTCGAGCTCGGCCTCGTGAACCCACCCCTCATCTTCGGGCGGCTGCTCGACAAGCGTTGGCAGCTGCGGCGGAATGAACTCGAGCCGTCCGCCGTCGACCTTGGCACGCTTACTCAATGACGCCACCACTTTGACGGACAAGGGTGGCGCGATCGGCACAGGCGGACCGATATTCCCCCCAACTTGGAAACCTGCCGCCTGTGCCGAGCCCCCGCTAAGCCATTCCGCAACGGAATGAACTCGAGCCGGCCGCCCCCGGCCTTGCACGCTTACTCAACTACGCCACCATCTTTGACGGATAGCGGTGGCGTGATCGGCACAGGCGTCCCGATGTTCCCCCCAACTTGGAAACCTGCCGCCTGTGCCGAGCCCCCGCTAAGCCATCACGAACATCTACGAATAAGGTCGGATTGTCGTTATCTTCGCATCCAAATACTTATCCTGGTGTACATATCTCGCGTATCGCACGGCATCACTTTGTGCCGCCTCCGAGGGCTCATGCTAATTTGGATTGCCGACAGCCCCCGAAGTCCCCTCGCCCAATTGCGGCATTGCTGCCTGGCAGCCAAGAGCATTCCAGGTGGCATTCTAATGAATGCGGGAGTGTCGCCGATCTCAACCGCCGGCGATGCCTGCTCAGCTTCCGAGCGTCTTGAGCCAGTCTTCAAAGGAAGCAGCCTTCTCGCGCTCGCTGAGCGAGACAGAGTGGGCGGGGCGCGGCAATACCATCGTCTTGCGGGATTCGCGGGGGCTGTAACCGAATTCCTTGCTGAACGCTCGGCTGAAGTTTGCCGCTGAACTGAACCCGAAGGCTTCCGCAATTTCAACAATGCGTCGGCTGTCCGCCGGATCGCTAAGCGCAAGATGGGCTGCCAAAAGTCGGCGGCTTTGAATGTAATGGAGAACACCACCGCTCGGTTCGAACAACTGATAGAGGCGAGATCGCGAAACGCCGAGCGCCCGGCACATTGAATCCGGTGTCAGGCGAGCCGCGTCCAGATTGTTTTGGACGTATCGACGCGCTCGCTCCATTAGTGCGACACTCGCCAGTTGTTCGGCCGCCGCGGCATGTTCCGCCGGCGGCGCAAGGCAGGCAATAATCATGCTGCGTGTCGCGTGCACGATGCGGGGCAGATCTTCCGCCGTGAGATTGCGCAGTCTTGTTACGATGCTGTTGATGTAGTCGATCAAAAGGTTGGCGAAGTTGCCGGACAGAATTGAATTGTTGTTTGCGTCGAGGGTCCCCGCCGCATCGGCGAACAAATCACGCGGCAAATAGAGAAAGAGACTTTCGGATTCCGTTGTCCTTCCGCGAAACGGGTAGCCGAGAGATCTGATCTCCAATTTACCGGGCTGGCCCTCCGCGACGCGGCGATCGACCTCCGTCCATGACCGGCCAGTATGTGGCAATACGACATACCAATGATCGATCGAGCTGGACCTAAGCTTCGCCGCAGACCGCATATAACTGTGCGCCGGCGCGCGCTGTTCAACGATCAGCATGCCACCAAGATTCCAAGCCGTGTGGTCGGCGGGAAAGCCGTCGTCCAGCGATTTGTTATCCGGCAACTTGGCCTCGACAAGCGGTGCCACATGCGCTTGCCAAGCGGCAAATTGATCTTCTGGCGCCAGTTCGAGCGTTGAAAAGGACAACGGTTCTAGCGCCGGCGCGAGTGGTAGAGCGGCCTCCTTGTCAGGCTGAACGTCGCGTGGCCAACGGCGTCGCTCACGCTCCGGCGTTTGCCCAGCATGCGCCTCGTCTTGCCTCTTAGCGTCGATCGCGCGTGGTGCCATATCCGATTCCGGTATGCCCATGCCCTCGCAATCATGTGGTGTATCCCGGCATCTGGCAAGCCTGTCGGCCGCATCGGCGATCACGCTGGATTACAATAAGAAATGCATCCCGAGACAAGTTTCTGGATGCGACGATAACGACACTCTTCAGACCGGTGCGTATAGAATCCGGCATCGTGAAAGCGATGTTGAGGAGACCACGAAATGAACGAGAAGCTCAAAGGAGAAGCTCGCCGCAAGATAATCCTTGATGGATACGTTAATAACGAACCATTGAAAGACATTGCGGCAAAGCTCGGAT
The DNA here is from genome assembly GCF_040545255.1 of Mesorhizobium shonense. Taxonomy (NCBI): domain Bacteria; kingdom Pseudomonadati; phylum Pseudomonadota; class Alphaproteobacteria; order Hyphomicrobiales; family Phyllobacteriaceae; genus Mesorhizobium; species Mesorhizobium shonense. Next base: position 170,022 of record NZ_JBEPLM010000008.1, on the reverse strand, counting down.
GCTCACTGGCAAGCTTGAAAGTCAGCGCCAGCAAACTCGGTTGCACTAGAACTCCAAAGGAGGCGGCTGACTTTCGGCGCGGCTTTCGTATACCGGAAAACAAGCGGCAAGACTATTACCAGCTGATGACTTCAGGGCAATATAGATCTCGCGAATGCGCGCAGATTTTGGGACTATTGACAACGGAATCGTAGATACCGAGCGATCTTACTACAATTCCGTTGACCATATTATCGCTCAAAGTCTCAGTGACAAGGCCCGCCGCAACGCACGGGCGGCGGGCCTGAAAGGGTCGCTAAAATGCTGCGTCAGCGTTTCAATCGCACCTGTCTTAGTCCTCTCGATCTGGCTGTATGCGAACGCGTGTTCAATCAGGTCTGCGCAGAGGAACAGCTCGATCCTTTGGACCAGGCCGCCGAAATTCTGGCGGTGATGGTTGTGGCCATTTTTCGAAACGCTCACACCAGCGAGCGCGAACTGCTTGAGGCGGTCAAATCCCTCCGGCAAAAGGCCACGGGAACCGGCCAAAAGTGATCAGCGGCTCGAGGCGGCGCTGTTCGCCTGCTGGCCTGAAGACGGCTCGCGTTTCCAAAGACACCGCCGTTGCACTTGCGCGCGAATGCATGTCGCGCGATGGTCGCGCAATTTTCGGGGAGGATTCATGCGCAACATCCTGGCATCGGCGCTGCTGCTGGCGGCAGCGCTTTCTTCAAGCGCCGCCTTCGCTCTGGACAGTGCCGCCACGCCGGTAGTCGTGACGCCGCTTGCCTCCAAGACGACCACCGCGTCAGGCCAGCCGATCACGCTGCCGCAGAAGAACGTCGAGGTTCAGGTTTCGGCCTATCAGATCGCGCCCGGCGCAACGCTTCCGGTGCACAAGCACCCCTTCCCGCGCTATGCCTACGTCGAGGCAGGCACGCTCAAGGTAACCAATGTCGAGACCGGCAGCAGCAGCACCTACAAGACCGGCGATTTCATCGTCGAGATGATCGGGCAATGGCACCAGGCCACCAATATCGGCACCGATCCGGTGAAGCTCCTGGTGATCGACCAGATCGAACAAGGCGGCAAGAATACAATCTTGAAGCAGTAGCCGGCAGCGGGCTCGGCTGTCCGCGGTCGGGCGCCGCCCCAAGGCGGACGCCCGATCATCCATGTCAGCCCCAGGCGCCCACCGGCTGCCGGGTCGGCGCGTTCAGGCGGTTGAAGGCGTTGATCAGCGCGATCTGGATCACCAACGCGGCAAGCGCCTTCTCGTCATAGTGGCGAGCTGCCTCGTCCCAGACGTCGTCGGGCACGGCGTCCGAGCGGTCGGCCAATCGCGTCGCGGCCTCCGTCAACGCAAGCGCAGCCCGTTCGGCGCCGGTGAAGTAAGGCGTCTCCCGCCAGGCGGACACGGCAAAGATGCGCTCGTCCTTCTCGCCGGCCTTCTTCAGCTCGCGCGCATGCATGTCGACGCAGACGCTGCAGGCGTTGATTTGGCTGGCACGCAGATGGATGAGCTTGCGCGTCACGTAGGGCACCTCGGCGGCTTCGGTCGACTTGTCCAGCGCCAGCAACGCCTGCAGCGCGCCGGGAATGAGCATCACCGGGTTCTTCAATCTGGCTTCCATGACCTGTCTCCTTTGGTCGTGTTTTCACAGGCCCTAAATGCGCACTGCATCGGGGATTAGGCCTGGTTTGCTGTTGTCAGGGTTACGGCTAGCGCAATGCCGGGAATATCAGCCCTGCCCAGCCGCGACTTGTTCGAGCCGCTCCAGGATACGTGGCCAGCCGCTTCCCATGCCTTTGTAGCCAGGTTCGTCTTGCGGCCTGAAACCGGACTGCTCCATGCGCACCCGTGTGGACGGCCCCTCAGGCGTCAGCGACCAGGTAACAATGGTCTTCAAGCCGCTATCGGACTCGCTTCCGTCGCCCCAGCTGTAGGCGAGCAGATGCGGCGGCTCGACCTTCAGCACCACGCAGTTGACCACGCCTGACCAGCCGGGCATCGGCTTCGCGCGGAAAGTGAAGCGGTGACCTTCAACGGGTTCAAAATCGTTCTCCATCAGCCACTCGGCGACCAGATGCGGAGAGGTCAGAGCGCGCCACACCTTGTCGGCCGCGTGCGGAAGCAGCCGCTCGACAAGGATCGACTTGGTTTCGTTAGTCATCGGTCTTTCTGTGATGTCATTCACGGCATCCTCCTTGTCCGGTTCTCCAACAATGTCTCCTAGCGGAGACATGGCGCTGCTAGGCTGCTGCCTTAAGGAGCGGGTCTGACGAGGCCCATCTTCACCGCCCAGATCAATAACCTATCAGCTATGGATTTATCTATAACCATAGAGTTATTGATGTCAACCGGCTTTGCGCTGCTAGAAGTGGCAGCGCTCCATGGCTGGACCGATCGAAGCGGCTTTCGCGGCAGCCGACCCGATGCTAGGGCTGGTCACCCTATTGAAGCATGGATGGACACTTGTGATTGACGCCCGACAGCCGCTGATCGAAATCTGCGTCGAAGGCATCGATGGGCTGCTTGCCGCGCAGGCCGCCGGCGCCGACCGGGTCGAGCTTTGCGCCAGCCTGGTCGAAGGCGGCATCACGCCGAGCCTCGGCACGGTGCGCGTCGCGCTCGAACGCGCGACTATCCCGTTCCATGTCATCGTGCGTCCACGCGGCGGCGATTTTCTCTATAGCGAGGCGGAATACCGATCGATGCTCACCGATGTCGGGGCGCTCCGCGATCTCGGCGTGGCCGGCGGCGTCGTCGGTTGCCTGACCGCTGACGGCGCCATCGACGAGGCGCGCATGAGCGAGCTGGTGCGGGCGGCCGGCCCTCTCAACGTCACCTGCCACCGCGCCTTCGACATGACGCGCGATCCAACCGAGGCGCTCGAAGCGCTGATCCGCTGCAAGGTCGGCCGCGTGTTGACCAGCGGTCAGCGCGACACGGCGCTGGAAGGCGTTGACCTGCTGGCGCAGCTCGTTCGCCAGGCTGGCGAGCGTATCATCATCCTCGGTTGCGGCGGACTGGCGCCCGACAATATCGGCGAAGTCCTGCTGCGGACCGGACTGACCGAGATGCATTTCGCAGCGCTTGCCGACGTGCCGAGCGCCATGCGCTACCGCAACCCGCATGTCGGCATGGGCGGCGCCGATCTCGATCGCGAATACCGCAACACGGTGACCGACGAAACGCTGGTGGCGGCAACGATCGCGGCCGCGAGGGCTTGATGGTTGAGACGATGTCGAAGGATCGGCTGCCGATCGAACGCGTCTTGCCCGCCGACGAGCCCGCCATCCTCACCCTCAACAACCAGCATGCCGCCGAACTGTCCTGGCTCGAGCCTGAGCGGTTGTCGTTCCTGATCGGGCAGGCTTTCTACACGCGCCGCATCGGCGCGCTCGAAGCCTTCATCATGTGCTTCGATCAGGACGCCCGCTACGACAGCCCGAATTTTCTCTGGTTCCGCAAGCGTTATCCGCGCTTCGTCTATGTCGACCGGGTGGTGGTCGCGGCCGAGGCGCGTGGCCGTGGCCATGCCCGCCGGCTCTATGAGGATCTGTTCGGGCATGCCCGGCGCGCCGGCCACACGATCGTCACCTGCGAGGTCAATGCCGATCCGCCGAACCCAGCCTCGGACGCCTTCCACGCGGCGCTTGGCTTCGCAGAGGTCGGCGATGCCGTGATCCATGGCGGCAAGAAATCGGTGCGCTACTACGCCAAGCCCGTCGCCGGCTGAACCACAAACATCGCTGGCTCCGAAAACAAGCCAGAGCTAATGTAGCCGCTCGCTGGCTTGGGGCCTTGTCATGCCGAGCAATGTTTTTCGCTTTGACGAGAGCTGGGACATCCCGGAGGGGACACCGCAGGAAGTGTGGGATGTGCTGTCCGATGCCGAGTTGCTGCCGCGCTGGTGGGGCGACGCCTATAAGGAGGTCGAACCCCTCGACAAAAAGGGCAAGGGCGTCGTCGGTTCGAGGGCGAGAGCCAGGGCGCGAGGCGCCCTGCCCTATGAGCTGAATTTCATCATCGAGGCGGCCGAGCTCGAGCCGGGCCGTCTGGTGGTGGTGAAGACTTTCGGCGATTTCGACGGCCTATGGCGAGCGGAATTGTCGCCGTCCGGAACCGGAACGCGTGTGAAGCTCACCTGGCAGGTCATCGTGGAAAGGCCGATCCTCAAATTCCTGGCGCCACTGCTCAGGCCGGCCTTTGCCTGGAACCATCGCTGGACGACGCCGCGCGGCGAAGCCGGGCTTCGTCGCTATCTCGCCGCACAAAAGAACGGCAGGGCCTGAAACTCACCAATTGCGGTTGAGCCAGCCGCGGGCGGGTTTTTCGACGATGTAGTAGCTCGCCAGCGCGCAGGCGAAGACCGCGGCCAGCATCGGGATCGGTGTGACGTCCCGATCATAGACGAATTTGTAGAAGGGCTGCTGCCAGAGATAGAGCGAATAGGACCACAGCCCCAGCATCACCATCGGCCGCGACGACAGCAATCCGGTGAGATACCCGCCGGCGAAGTCGAGCATGTTGACGGCGAGCGCGAGCAACGGCACTCCCAGCAGATAGTGCACGGGCGTCGGCACCGGATCGAGGAACAGCAAGACCGCGCCCGCGGCCGCCGCCAGCGCCACATGCCGATTCCTGAAGAATGCCGGCAGCCGTCCGTCGGCCTTGAGCAGGCAGATCGCCGCCGAAAGCAGGATCGAGGCGATATGCACGTCGGTGCGCCAGTAGCTGGTCTCGTAGTCCATGCCGAAGGCCCAGTAGGAGATGGCGCCGTTGGCCATCGCCAGCAGCGACAGCGCCACAAGCAGCCGCACGACATTGGTGCGCCCCGACACCACCACGCTGATCAGCGCCAGGATGACATAAGAATGCTCCTCGATGGCGAGCGACCAGATATGGTCGAGCGCCCCGGCGCGGTTAATGAGAATGCCGGCATAATTGTAGGTGAAGGTCAGTGCCGTCAGCGCTGCCTTCCATTTGAAGGCGATGAAGGTACCTGAAAGGCCGACCATGCCGGCAATCACGAACACCAGCAGCGCCGGATAGATGCGCGAGAACCGGCGCTTGAAGAATTTCTTCAGCGGAAAGCGCTCGATGAACAGGATCTCGCCCATCAGCCGGCCGCTGAGCACAAAGAAAAACTCGACGCCGAGAACCCCAAGGTTGATTCCCGGAACCGGAAAGAAATGGCCGATCAGCACGAGCGCGATCGACAGGCCGCGCCAGCCGTCGAGATAGGCCAGCCTTGTCCGTGCCGCTCTGTCGGCTGCGGCTCGCGGCAGGACACCGGCCGTCGCGGAGATGTCGGTCATGCCCGTCCTTCGCAACTCGAGGCCCCGGCACGGAACAGCCGTGCTCGGAACCGCTTCGTTTCCCGCCGCATTTATTTTGCAGTGCGGGATAATCTTGTGCAAGTGCGAAGCCGCGAATTCTCAGGTAATTCCTGCCAAGTTATTGCGAATACGAAAGAAAAAGGGGCCCGATGGCCCCTTCCTGCAGCCAGATTGAGAGCGTTCAGGCGTTGGCCGCGGCCACCGCGCGCTTCGCCATAACCGCGATCAGATTGGCGCGGTAGTCGGCAGAGGCATGGATATCGCTCATCAGGCCCTTCGCCGGCACCTTGAGGCCGTCGAGCGCCGAGGCGTCGAATTTCTTCGCCAGCGCCGCCTCGATCTCCCTGGAGCGGAAGACACCGTCGTCGCCGGCGCCGGTCACCGCTGCCCTCACCCCATCCTTGCCCTTGGTCACGAACACCCCGACGATCGCGTAGCGCGAGGCCGGGTTGCGGAATTTTTCGTAGGCCGCCTTGGCAGGCGCGGTGAAGGTCACCGCCGTGATGATCTCGCCGTCCTTCAGCGCCGTTTCGAACAGCCCTTTGAAGAATTTTTCGGCGGCGATCTCACGCTTGTTGGTGACGATGGTCGCGCCCAGCGCCAGCAACGCCGCCGGATAGTCGGCGGCAGGATCGTTGTTGGCGATCGAGCCGCCTATCGTGCCCTTGTAGCGCACCGCCGGGTCGCCGATCAGCGAGGCCATATGCGCGAGCGCCGGACAGGCCTTCTTCAGCTTCTCGTCGGCGGAGACATCGTAATGCGTCGTCGCGGCACCTATCGTGACCGTCTTGCCGGACACCTTGACGCCCTGCAGCTCCTTCAGCCTCGATACGTCGACCAGGTCGGAAGGCGCCGCGAGCCGCGTCTTCATGGCGGGGATCAGCGTCATGCCGCCGGAGAGCAGCTTCGCGTCACCGCTCTTCAACAGCTTGGCGGCGTCGGCAACTGAGGCGGCGCGGTGGTAGTTGACGGAATACATGTCTTTTTCTCCCTTTGGGAGAAAGCGAGTAGGGTGTAGTGAGTAGCGAATAGAATTGCTCCACCTGCACTGCTCTCTGTCCCTATTCGCTACTCCCTATTCGCTATTCGCTTTTCAATGCTTCTTGGCGTGGATCGCCGACCACACGGTCGACGGCGACGCCGGCATGGCGATGTCGACGACGCCGAGCGCATCGGTGATAGCGTTGATCACCGCCGGCGGCGAGCCGATGGCGCCGGCCTCGCCGCAGCCTTTGACGCCGAGCGGATTGCCCGGACACGGCGTGTTCGAGGTCGACACCTTGAACGACGGCAGGTCGGCCGCGCGGGGCATCGTATAATCCATATAACTTGCCGTCAGCAGCTGGCCGCTGGCGTCATAATACGCGCCTTCGAGCAGCGCCTGGCCGACGCCTTGCGCGATGCCGCCATGCACCTGCCCCTCGACGATCATCGGATTGATGATATTGCCGAAGTCGTCGGCCGCGACGAACTGGATGATCTCCGTCAGGCCGGTTTCCGGATCGATCTCGACCTCGCAGATGTAGCAGCCGGCCGGGAAGGTGAAGTTGGACGGATCGTAGAAGGCCGTTTCCTTCAGGCCCGGCTCCATGCCGGCAGGCAGGTTGTGGGCGGTGTAGGAGGCAAGCGCCACCTGGAACCAGGGCAGGCTCTTGTCGGTGCCGGCGACCTTGACCTCGCCATTCTCGATGACGATGTCGCCCTCATCCGCTTCGAGCAGATGCGCCGCGATCTTCTTGGCCTTGGCTTCGACCTTGTCGAGCGCCTTGGCGACCGCCGACATGCCGACGGCGCCCGAGCGCGAGCCGTAAGTGCCCATGCCCATCTGCACCTTGTCGGTGTCGCCGTGGACGATCGAGACCGAATCGATCGGCACGCCGAAGCGCTGGGTCACCAATTGCGCGAAGGTCGTCTCGTGCCCCTGGCCATGGCTGTGCGAGCCGGTCAGCACCTCGATCGTGCCGACCGCGTTGACGCGCACCTCCGCCGATTCCCACAGTCCGACGCCGGCGCCGAGCGAACCCACCGCCGCCGACGGCGCGAGACCGCAAGCCTCGATGTAGCAGCTCATGCCGATGCCGCGCAGCTTGCCCTGCTTGGCGGCGTCCGCCTTGCGCTTGGTGAAGCCGGCATAGTCGGCGGCCTTCATCGCCGCGTCGAGCGAGGCGCCATAGTCGCCCGCATCATAGTTCATGATCACCGGCGTCTGGTGCGGGAACGATGTGATGAAGTTCTTGCGCCTGAGTTCCGCCGGCGACACGCCAAGCTCGCGCGCGGCGGTCTCCATCATGCGCTCGAGGACGTAGGTGGCTTCCGGCCGCCCTGCCCCGCGATAGGCATCGACGGGTGCCGTGTTGGTGTAGACGGTACGCACGTTGGCGTGGATGGCCGGGATGTTGTACTGGCCCGACAGCAGCGTGGCGTAGAGATAGGTCGGCACGCAGGACGAGAACAGCGACATGTAGGCGCCGAGATTGGCTATCGTGTCGACCTTGAGGCCAGTGATCCGGTTATCCTTGTCGAAAGCCATCTCCACGGTCGAGACATGGTCGCGGCCATGCGCGTCGGAAAGGAAGCTTTCGGTGCGGTCGGCGACCCATTTGACCGGGACACCGGTCTTCTTCGACGCCCAGAGACAGACGATCTCTTCCGGATAGATGTAGATCTTGGAGCCGAAGCCGCCGCCAACGTCCGGCGCGATCACCCGAAGCTTGTTTTCCGGCGCGACATTGTAGAAGGCGCTCAGCACCAGCCGAGCGACATGCGGGTTCTGCGAGGTCGTCCAGCAGGTGTAATGGTCCTCAGCCTTGTCGTAGTGGCCAAGGGCAGCGCGCGGCTCCATCGCATTCGGCACCAGCCGGTTGTTGACGATCTTCATGCGCGTGACATGCGCCGCCGACTTGATCGCGGCGTCGGTTGCCTTGCCGTCGCCCAGCTCCCAGTCGAAGATCAGGTTGTTCTCGGCTTCGGCATGGACCTGCGGCGCGCCCTTTTCGAGCGCCTTGGTCGCCTCGACCACCGCCTTCAGTTCCTTGTAGGTGATCTCGACCGCTTCCGCGGCGTCGCGCGCCTGACCCTTGGTGTCGGCGATGACGATGACGACAGCGTCGCCGACATAGCGCACCTTATCGACCGCGAGCGGCGACCAGGCGCCCATCTTCATCGGCGTGCCGTCCTTGGAATGGATCATCCAGCCGCAGATCAGGTTGCCGATGCCGTCGGCCTTGAGCTCCTTGCCGGTCAGCACGCCGACGACGCCGGGCATCGCCTGAGCTTTCTTGACGTCGATCTTCTTGATCTGTGCATGCGCGTGCGGGCTGCGCACGAACACGGCATGCTTCATGCCGGGCACCACCATGTCGTCGACATAGCGGCCGCCGCCGGTGATGAACCTCTTGTCTTCCTTGCGCGCCACGCGAGCGCCGACACCTTCGATACCCATAAGAATTCCTCCGGAATTAGGGGAGTAGGGCAGTAGGGGAGTAAGGAAGTAGGGAATTAAGCGCCAAGTGGCTTACTCCCTTACTCCCCTATTCCCTTACTCCCCTATCAAGCTGCCTGTTTAGCCTTGCCCTTCGATCCCTTCGCCATCGCTTGCGATGCGGCGAGGATCGCCTTGACGATGTTGTGGTAGCCGGTGCAGCGACAGATATTGCCGTCGAGTTCGGCGCGCACGGTGGCCTCGTCGAGGCCTTGCGGGTGGCGAGCGATCATGTCGGTCGCCGCCATGATCATGCCTGGCGTGCAGAAGCCGCATTGCAGCCCGTGATGCTCCTTGAAGGCCGCCTGCACCGGGTGCAGGTCGGCACCATTCGCCAGCCCCTCTATGGTGACGATGGTCGACCCAGAGGCCTGCACGGCGAGCATCGTGCAGGATTTCACGGCTCTGCCGTCGACATGCACGACGCAGGCGCCGCATTGCGAGGTGTCGCAGCCGACATGGGTACCCGTGAGGCCGAGATGTTCCCGTAGGAAATGCACGAGCAGCGTTCGGTCTTCGACGCTCCCGCTGACCCGTCTGCCATTCACCGTCAACGACACGTCCGACATGCAACCTCCCCTGGGTACTACCTTGGTTCATCGCGTTGCCGATGCCGTGCTTGTGCTTCGGCAGTGCGCTATTTTCGTACCGTACAACGGGCAAAACAGCGCTGCCAGCGCACCTTCCATTGTACTTTCGGTCATGGCAAAAGCGCTGTGCGGCGCAGCAACCGGCCCATTGCCAAAACCGGGATTGAAGGCAAAGATGCCTTCGACGCGCGCGTGCCTGGCACGCATAAAAAAGACACGCATAAAGACAGCGTCGGAGGAATTGGAGGAGAAGGCAAGCTGGCCAGTTCGAGCACGCGCTATGCATGCGGCCTCTCGGCGCTCACCACGGATGAGCCCGACCCAGATGCTTTTGCCAGGGCCATCGCGGCCGAAGCGGCAGCCGTCGATGCCGGCTTCGCGCTGCTCTTCTTCTCCCAAAGCCTCGTCGACGCGGCGGCACTTGCGCATGCGCTGAAGCTGCACGCGCCGTCGCTCGACTATGCCGGCTGCTCGACCGCAGGCGAGATCACGCCGCAAGGGCTCGAGGAAGGACATATCCTTGCCCTGCTTTTGCCGTCCGCCTCGTTCTCCGTCGTCAGCACTATGGTCGAGGACATCTCTTCCTCCGGCATGGACAGTATCACCGGCGAGGTCGCCGCGCTGAGGCGTCTGCTGCGCGGCCGCGTCGGCCAGGAGCGGGCCAAAAGCGTGTTCGCGCTCTGCTTCATCGATGGGCTCTCATATGCCGAGGAAGCGGTCACCTCGGCCATCCACTGGGGACTGGATGACATTCCACTGATCGGCGGGTCGGCGGGCGACGACCTGAAATTCGAAACGACAAGGCTGATCTCGAATGGCAAGGTCGCTTCCGACAGCGCCATCGTCGTGCTGGTCGCGACCGAGATCCCCTTCCATGTCTTCAAGACCGACAATTTCATCCCCACCGACGAGAAGCTGGTGGTGACGGCGTCCGATCCCAATCATCGAATCGTACGCGAATTCAACGCCACCAACGCTGCTGAGGAATACGCCGCCTCCGTCGGCATGGTGCCGCAGGCGCTGACACCCTTAAGCTTCGCGTCCCATCCTGTCGTGGTGAAGGTTGGCGGCGAATATTATTGCCGCTCGATCCAGCGCATGCATGCCGACGGCTCGCTGTCCTTCTACTGCGCCATTGACGACGGCGTCGTTCTGTCCATCGCTCAGCCCAAGAACATGGTCGAGGCTACGCGCGCTGCCCTGCTGGATGTCGAGCGCAAGCTCGGCGGTATCGACATGGTGCTCGGCTTTGACTGCGTGCTGCGCCGGCTCGACGCGCGCAACCGCCAGGTCTTCCGCGATATTTCCGAGCTCTATCGGACCAGCAACGTCATCGGTTTCGGCACTTATGGCGAGCAGTACCGCTCGATGCATCTCAATCAGACCTTCACCGGCATCGCCTTCGGTGAGCGTCGGGCGGCCGAGTGAACTGCCATGCCGCTTCGTGATATCGACGACCTCGAGAAGCTGAAGAAAATCAACGCCGCGCTCGTTAGCCGCGTCGAACGCTCGATGGACCAGCAGGTCAACGCTTTCTCTTTGTTCCAGACCGCGATCTCGCTGGAGAACCAGGTGCGCACACGCACCGAGGAGTTGCATACGACGCTGCGCCGGCTCGAGCGGTCGAACATCGAGCTCAGCGCGGCAAAGGAAAACGCCGAGCTAGCGAATCTTTCCAAGACCAGGTTCCTCGCCGCTGCCAGCCACGACGTGCTGCAGCCGCTCAACGCCGCGCATCTGTCGGTCTCGGCGCTGGCCGAAGTGCAAACCAGCGAGGAAGGAAAAAAGCTTGTCCGCCAGGTCGAGCGCTCGCTGGAGACGATGGAAGACTTGCTGCGCACCCTGCTGGACATCTCGAAGCTCGACGCCGGCGTGGTGCAGCCGGAGATCGTCGACGTCAGCCTGGAGACGCTGTTCTCCTCGCTGCGCTCGGATTTCCTGCCCGAGGCGCAGATGAAAGGCCTGTCGCTGAAATTCCGGCCGGTGAACGTGGTTGTGCGCTCCGACCGCACGCTGCTGCGCCGCATCCTGCAGAACATCCTCTCCAATGCGCTGCGCTACACCCGCTCAGGCGGCGTTCTGGTCGGCACCAGGCATCGCGGCGACACCATCCGCATCGACGTCGCCGATACCGGCTGCGGCATCCCCGACGACCAGCGCGAGGCGGTGTTCGAGGAGTTCCATCGCGGCACCTCGACCCTTGTCGATGCCGGGCTGGCCGGCGGATTGGGCCTTGGCCTCGCCATCGTGCGCCGCATGGCGGCCGCGCTCGGCCACCCCGTGACCTTTTCCTCGAAGGTCGCGCGCGGCACGATTTTTCACATCGACGTGCCGGTCGGCATGGCGGCGGCTGAACCGGCGGCGACCGCCACCGACCTGGACCGGCCGCGCGGCTACGGCCTGTTCGGCACCAGGGTGCTGCTGGTCGAAAACGATGTCGACGTGCTGAGCGCCATGACCTCGCTGCTCGAGCGCTGGCAATGCCTGGTGCGCGCCGCCACTTCGACCGACGATGCGCTCGACCTGCTCGGCGACACCGCCTGGGTGCCCGACATCATCATCGCCGACCAGCATCTCGACGGCGGCGATCTCGGCACGTCGACAATCGCCGAGGTACGCGACTATCTCGGCCGCCCGGTGCCCGCCTTGATCGTCACCGCCGACGGCTCCGAGCTCGTAGCTAAGGCCGCCCGCGCCGCCGGCATCGAGCTGATGCGCAAGCCGCTGAAGCCCGCGCAATTGCGCGCGCTGCTGGCGCATCTGCTGGCTTAAAGGCATGTCTCCCGAACGTGGGAACCGGTTTCGGGACAAAGACATGCGTAAAATCAAAAACCTAATGCATGTCGCCCAGAAGTGTGCCGCGGTTCTGGGGCAACGACATGCATCAAAACAAAGACTCAAAGCGCACGGAGTGAATCTGAAAGATCGCGACGCGCTTTAGGACTGTCCCTCAAAATCCCGCCTGGTCGCGAAACAGCTCCGCATTGTCCAGCTTCGACACCTCGATCACCGCTTGCGTGCGGCTGTAGACGTTGAGCTTGCGCAAAATCTCGGAGACGTGCGCCTTGACCGTGGTCTCGCCCACCTGCAGCTCATAGGCGATCTGCTTGTTGAGCATGCCCTGGCGCAGCATTTGCAGCACTCTCAGCTGTTGCGGCGTCAGCCTGGCCAGGCGCTGCACCATGTCGGCGCGGTCGGTGCTGTCGGCGTCCGGCGGCTGGCCCTCGTAGTTTTCCGGCACATAGACAGCGCCGTCCATAACCGAACGGATGGCGGCGGCGAGATCGCTCTTGCGCGCCGATTTCGGGATGAAGCCGGCGGCGCCGTAGGACAGCGCCTCGGAAATGATCTTCGGCTCCTCATACCCCGACACGATCACCACCGGCAGCCGCGGATAGCGGGTCCTGAGCTGCAGCAGTCCCTCGAAGCCATGCACGTCAGGCATGCTGAGATCGAGCAGCGCCAGATCGAACGGCTTTGCGTCGGCCAGAAGTTCGATCGCCTCGGCGATCGACCGCGCCTCGACCGTGTCGACATCCGGGTAGGCCATCTGCACGGCGCTGTGCAGCGCCTCGCGAAACAGCGGGTGGTCGTCGATGATCAGGAAGCGGGCGCGATCGCTGACGGCGGTCATTTTATAGGTTCGGACTTCGGTTCGGTTTTTTCAGGCACAGGATAGTCCCGTGACCATGGCCAGATTATTGCCAAATAGTACATCGCCGGAAGTCGCGGTGTCGGCAAAACGACAGGACCAATGGTTTCCGAGGCTTAGCGCATGACCCCGAAAATCGGAATCGATTTTTGCTTCGCTGACCTTCGGTTCGGAAAGGATCATGCGCCAAATCAAAGTGCTACAGCGTCCTTTGCGCATCCGAAAGGACGCGCGGCGCTGTAGTGCCTTGCTCGCTCGTCGAAATCGGCCGAATGTGCGGGCAGATTCATGCCAACGCAGAGAAAGCCCATGCCAGACTTCGTCCTTCCGCCGCCAGCGATCGCTTCGGTTGCCGTCGCCGGCTCGGCGGAGCGGTTTGCCGTGCGCCGCATCTTCTGCGTCGGCCGCAATTACGCGGCACACGCGCGCGAGCTCGGCAATGACGAGCGCGACCCGCCCTTCTTCTTCAGCAAGCCGGCCGACGCCGTGGTCGACAGCGGCGCCGAGATCCCCTACCCGCCTTTGACCTCAAATCTCCACCATGAGATCGAGTTGGTCGTCGCGATCGGCAAGGCCGGATTCCGTATTCCCCGCGCCGAGGCGCTTGCCCATGTCTGGGGCTATGGCGTCGGCGTCGACCTCACCCGCCGCGACCTGCAGGACCAGGCCAAGAAGGCGGCGCGGCCGTGGGACTGGTCGAAGGCATTCGACCGCTCCGCGCCCTGCGGTCCGCTGCTTGCGGTCGCAAAGTCAGGCCATCCCGAAAAGGGGCGCATCTGGCTCGCCGTCAACGGTGACGTAAAACAGGATGGCGATCTCGCCGAGCTGATCTGGCCGGTCGCCGATGTCGTCTCGATCTGCAGCGAGGCCGTAGGGCTTCAGCCGGGCGATCTGGTCTTCACCGGCACGCCGGCCGGCGTCGGCGCGGTTCAGGCGGGTGACAGAATCACCGGCGGCGTCGATGGTGTCGGCACCATTGAAATCACGATCGGCCAGCCGAGATCGTAAGCGATGAGCGACCTCGTCCTCCACAACTACTATCGCTCCTCCACCTCTTATCGGGTGCGGATCGCGCTGGAGATGAAGGGGCTGAGCTATACCTACGTGCCGCATCATCTGCGCCATGGCGAGCATCTCGAGCCCGCCTACCTCGCGGTCAACCCGCAAGGGCTGGTGCCGGCGCTGGTGCTGGACGACGGCACCCTTCTGACGCAATCGCTGGCAATCGTCGAATATCTCGACGAGATCGCGCCCGAGCCACCGCTGCTGCCCAAGGATCCGCTGGGCCGCGCGCACGTCAGGATGCTGGCGCAGATGATCGCCTGCGACATCCATCCAGTGAACAATCTGCGCGTGCTGACCTCGCTGCGCACTCTCTTCGGCGCCGGCGACGAGGATGTCGTCAACTGGTTCAGGCACTGGGTGAACGAAGGGTTTCAGCCGCTTGAGAAGATTCTGGCTTCGTCGCCTGAGACCGGCACATTCTGCCACGGCGATACGCCCGGACTGGCCGATATCTGTCTCGCCGCGCAGGTCACCAACAACGCCCGCTTCGGCGTCGACATGGCGCCCTATCCGGAAATCTCGCGCATCCACGCCGCCTGCATGGCGCTGCCGGCTTTTCAGAAGGCCGCGCCCCAGAACCAGATCGATGCCGAATAGAGAAGCCAAGGACGCGGAGGAAGCCAAGGCGCTCGCCGATATCGAAGCGTGTGGCTGCCACATCCTCTATGTGCTGGAGGACGACGAGCATCCGCCATTCGCTTACTCGGTAGGAATAGAGCACAATTTCAAAGTCCCTGAATTGGTTGTAATCGGGCTGAAGCCGGAGCTTTCGCTGACCATCATCAACGAGTATTGCCGACGCGTGCGCAGCGGCGAGAGGTTCAACGTCGGAGAGCGAGCGTCGGGTTTCCTGGGTGGTGGCTTCGACTGCCAGTTCGGCGCGGTCCACCCGGACCACTATCCCGAATATTTCGGTTGGGATATCTGGTTCTACGACGGCCGGGATTTCCGGCTTATGCAGCTGATATTTCCAACAACCTCCGGCATCTGGCCATGGGATGCCGAAGCCGACGAGTGGTTTCGCAAGCGGCAGCCACTTCTCGACCAACCTCCGTCGCCAAATTAGCTGACACGTTCTGAACCGAGAAACATGAAAGCGCTCCCATGAAAGCTGTAGTCTTCGAAAAATTCGGCGAGGCGCCGACCATCCAGACCGTGCCCGATCCGAAGCCCGCGACCGACGGCGTCGTCATCAAGGTCGAGGCGACCGGCCTCTGCCGCAGCGACTGGCATGGCTGGATGGGCCATGACGACGGCATCACGCTACCGCATGTTCCCGGCCACGAGCTGGCAGGCGTCGTTGTCGCCGCCGGCAAGCAGGTAAGCCGCTGGAAGGCCGGCGACCGCGTCACCGTGCCGTTCGCCGTCGGCTGCGGCCGCTGCTTCGAATGCACCTCCGGCAACCATCAGGTCTGCGAGCACCAGTCTCAGCCGGGCTTCACCGCCTGGGGCTCCTTCGCCGAATATGTCGGCATCGAGCACGCCGACACCAATCTCGTGCGCCTGCCCGATTCCATGGAATTCGCCACCGCCGCCAGCCTCGGCTGCCGTTTCGTCACCTCCTTCCGCGCCATCGTCGATCAGGGCCGGGTGACGCCCGGCGAATGGGTGGCGGTGCATGGCTGCGGCGGCGTCGGGCTGTCGGCGATCATGATCGCCAGCGCCATGGGCGCCAATGTCATCGCCATCGATCTCACGGACGAAAAGCTGGAGTTTGCCAAAAAGATTGGCGCGGTGGCGACCATCAACGCCTCGACGACGCCGAATGTGGTCAAGGCGGTCAAGCAGATCACCAATGGCGGCGCGCATATGTCGATGGACGCGCTCGGCCACCCGACCACCTCGTTCAACTCGATCGCCAATCTGCGCCGGCGCGGCCGCCACGTTCAGGTCGGTCTGATGCTGGGCGAGCACGCCCGCCCGCAGGTGCCGATGGACAAGGTGATCGCCTTCGAGCTCGAAATCCTGGGCAGCCACGGCATGCAGGCCTACCGCTATACCGCGATGATGGAAATGATCCGCACCGGCAAGCTGAAGCCTGAGCTTCTGGTCGGCAAGAGAATCAGCCTCGAGGAAGCGCCGGCCGCACTTATGGCGATGGGAGGATTCGAGGGCATCGGCATCGGCGTGGTGACGAAGTTCCAGTAGAAGCTGGCGCTGTCGCCTACCGCGCAAATTTCTTCGCCCCGAACACGCACGCCACCACGCCGAGCGTGACGATCACCATCAGCGGGCTGACCTGTTCGTGCAGCAGGCTCGCCGCGAGCGCCAGGCCGAAGAAAGGCTGCAAAAGCTGCAATTGCCCCACGGCCGCAATGCCACCTTGCGCCAGGCCGCGATACCAGAACACGAAGCCGATCAGCATGCTAAACAGCGAGACATAGGCGAGGCCGATCCATGCGCCGGAGCCGACGCTCGTGAAGGACGGCGGCAGCGTCGCAAAACTCAGCGCCAGCATGACCGGCAGCGACAGCGCCAGCGCCCAGCAGATCACTTGCCAGCCGCCAAGCTTGCGCGACAGCGCCGCCCCCTCGGCGTAGCCCAGCCCGCAGGCGATGATGGCGGCGAGCATCAAGCTGTCGCCGACCGGTGATGCGGTGACGCCTTGCGTCAGGGCAAAACCCGCGACGAGCACGCTGCCCAGGCACGAAAACAGCCAGAAGGCCGGGCGCGGACGGTCACCGCCGCGCAGTACGCCGAAGATCGCTGTCGCCAGCGGCAGCAGGCCGACAAAGATGATGGAATGCGCCGCGGCGACATGTTTGAGCGCCAACGCCGTCAGCAGCGGAAAGCCGACCACCACGCCCAGCGCAACGACAACCAGCGAAACCAGGTCCGCTCGCTCGGGGCGCTTCTCGCGGAACACGAGCAGCATCGCGATCCCGAGCAGGCCGGCGATGGCGGCTCGGGCCGCGGTCAGGAAGGTCGGGTCGAGATCCATCACCGCCACACGCGTCGCCGGCAGCGAGCCGCTGAAGATCAGCACCCCGATAAAGCCGTTGAGCCAGCCGCTCAGACCCTTATCCATCCATCTGCTCCGTTTGCGCTTCCGTACCGGCGCAGCGCATGGTGTCGCCAGAGACAATGGAGTACAATTCTGCAAAACTGTAATGGTCTTCAGGGGAGTACAGATGGACACGCCCGACCCGAATGCCGGCGGCGGAACGCTCGTCGAGACGGTCATGGCGGCAATCCGGCAGCGGATGGCCGCGCGTATCCTGACGCCAGGCGCCCGCCTGCCCTCGATCCGCGCCTTCGCTGGCACCATGCAGGTATCGAAGTCGACGGTGGTGGAGGCCTATGAACGGCTTGCCGCTGAAGGCACGATCCGCTCGCGGCCTGGATCAGGTTTCTTCGCCGCCGGCCCGCTCGCGCCGCTGTCGCTGTCCGAAATCGGTCCGCGGCTCGACCGCGCCGTCGATCCGCTGTGGGTCTCGCGGCAGTCGCTGGAAGCGGGCGAAGAGATGCTGAAACCGGGCTGCGGCTGGCTGCCGGCTTCATGGATGCCGCAGGCCGCCTTGCGCCGCTCCTTGCGCAGTGCCGCGCGCACCGACGACGCGACGCTTGCCGACTACGGCACGCCGCTCGGCCTGCCGGCGCTGCGGCAGCTTCTCGCCCGCCGCCTGTCGGCGCATGGCGTCGAGGCTTCGCCGGATCAGATCATGCTCACCGAATCCGGAACGCAGGCGATCGACCTTCTATGCCGTTTCCTGCTCGAGCCGGGCGACACCGTGCTGGTCGACGACCCCTGCTACTTCAATTTTCATGCGCTGCTGCGCGCCCACCGGGCAAAGGTCGTCGGTGTCCCTATGACGCCGTCGGGGCCTGATATCGACCTGTTCGCGCAGGCGCTCGCCGAGCACCGGCCGCGCCTCTACATCACCAATTCGGCGCTTCACAATCCGACCGGCGCGGTGCTTTCGCCGGTCGTTGCCCACAGGCTGCTGAAGCTCGCCGACCAATCCGATCTCGCCATCATCGAAGACGACATCTTTGCCGATTTCGAGCACACGCCGGCGCCGCGGCTGGCGGCCTTTGACGGGCTCGGCCGCGTCATCCAGATCGGTTCTTTTTCGAAGACGTTGTCAGCCTCGGTGAGGTGCGGCTTTGTCGCCGCGCCCCGCGACCGGATGGAAGGGCTGATCGACCTCAAGATCGCGACCACTTTCGGCGGCGGGCGCCTGTCCTCGGAATTGGTGCTGACCCTGCTCAAGGACGGCAGCTACCGCAAACATGTCGAGCAGTTGCGTGCCCGCCTGGCACGCGCCATGGCCGACACCGCCGGCAGGCTGAAGGCGATGGACATCGTGCCCTGGATCGACCAACCGAACGGCATGTTCCTGTGGTGCCGCCTGCCGGAAAACATCGATGCCGCCGATGTTGCCCGCCACGCGCTGGCCGACAATGTCGTGCTGGCGCCCGGCAACGCCTTCAGCCTGTCACATACCGCCGGCCGGTTCATGCGCTTCAATGTTGCCCAATGCGAGGATGAGCGCATCTTCAGGGTGCTCGAAAAGGCGACGGCGGCTTCCCGCCATAAAGCCGCATCAAAGTGATAAGAGATTACCAAACCGGAACCCCGGCGTTCCGCCGCCTTAGGAACTGGTGAGATTCAGGTCAGGCCGAGTCGAAAATGGTGGTTTCCGAGAACCGGCCTACGCCGGCCGTAGCCTTCATAGGGCGGAGACATTTATGAGGGCTTCGGCCGGCGAAGGCCGGAGCGGAGCGTACTTAATGTACGTGAGCACCGGAAGCGCAGGAAACTGCCATTTGCAGGCCGGCCTCACCTGAATATCAGCAGTTCCTAAGCGCCTGCCCGCTTGCGGCGCTCATACATCATCACCAGCGTCTCGGCGGTCAGCGCCGGCTTCTGCTCGCCTTCGATCTCGACGGTATTCGCCGCCTTCATCAGATATTGGCCGGGGCCGCGGTCTTCCATGGAAAGCAGCGTCGTGCGCAGCCTGATGCGCGCGCCGGACTTCACCGGCGCCAGGAAGCGCACCTTATCGAACCCATAATTGAAGGCGGCCTGCGTGTTTTCCGGCACGATGCCCATCTCCAGCGCCAGCGCGCCGATGATCGACAACGTCAGATAGCCATGCGCGATCGTGGTGCGGAACGGGCTCTGCCGTTTCGCCCGCTCGGGATCGACATGGATCCACTGATGGTCGCCCGTGCATTCGGCGAACTGGTCGATGCGCTGCTGGTCGACCGTCGTCCAGTCCGACACGCCGATCTCCTGGCCGGCCATTGTCCGCAACTGTTCGAAGGTCGGCGGCGTTCTCGGCCGATTTTCCGTCATTCCTGCTTTCCCGGTGGCTTCTGCCAGACTCCCGACCATGAACCGGCGGCTCCTGTCAATTCGCGGCCCCACGATTTCGCTCTAGGACGCGATTTCACTCTTAGAGTTGACGGTTTTACGGCAGGCAGAGAACGCGGAGCCGCGCGCCGGTTCAATTCCTGTCGTAGCCGGCGCGGATTTCCGCCATCGCGTCCTTGATCCTGTCACGCAGGATTTCGACCGATTCGGTGCCGGATTTCCGGACCAAGTCAGCGACCTCTCCGGCATTCTTCAGCGTTGTCTCGAAGGATCTCCTGGCGAATTCCACCTGCTTTGTCATCAACTCCTGCGGATTGCCCGGGGCTTGGTAGTTCTGCGCCATCCGGGTGATTTCACCGAGCGCCTCCTGCACCATCTCGTGCTGCCTCGACAGAACGGAGGACGCGCCGGCAGCACTCGCCCTGGCCGACTTTTCCAGAGCCTCGAGATTCTTGCGGTGATGATCGAGGATCGCCTGGAGGTCGACCTTCGGCAGCTTCAGGTCGCGGCCGAACCTGCTGAACATGTCCAGGAAAGAATCGGATTCCGGTTGTCTTGCCATGTCGTCGCCTCCCGATCCGCCGCTTTTGCGGCGCCCGCTAGGGAGAATAGTGCGCGCCCGGCCCGCGTCAATTGAGGAGAAACAGCCGCTCGGCCGTATAAAGCACCAAACCGGCCAGGCCGCCGATCACCATGCCGTTGAAGCGGATATATTGCAGGTCCTTGCCGATGTTCGCCTCGATCAGCCGCGTCAACTGAGCCAGGTCCCAGCGCTTGACCTGGTCGGCGATGAATTTGGACACACCGCTCTTCTGGCTCTCGACGAAGGAAGCGAGCGCCACGACGAAGCCTTGGTTCATGTCGGCCCTGATCTGCGCATCGTCGGCCAGATGCCGCCCGACCTCGACGAACATGTTGGCAAGGTGCTCGCGGATCATCGAATTCGGCGCGTTGGCGTCCTGCTCGATGAACAGGCGCAGGCTTGCCCACGTGTCGCCGGCCAGCGCCTGAACCTCCGGCCGGCCGAGGAAATCGCGCTTCAGCTTCTCGGCGCGCCTTGCATATTGCTTGGATGTCCTGAGCCGCTCGATGAAGGCGAGCGCGAAACGGTCGAATTCGGCGCGCATTGGATGATTGGGATCGGCCCGCACCTCATCGAGCAGTGACCCGGCGGAGGCGACGATCTTCTTCAATAGATAGGCGTCGGCGCGAAACAGGTTGAAGAGCGACGGCAGCTCCTCCCGGATCTTTTCGCGCATCGTCGCCAGCGCTTTCTCGTCGTTCAGGAAACGACCGACCACCCTGGTGAACTCGTCGAACAGCTTTTGATGGCGGCGGTCGTCGGTGAGCGCCGTCAACAGCTCCGCGGCCAAAGGTGCCAGCGGCACCCTTTCGACTTGCTCCAGCATGCGGCTGGTGACGAAGTCGCGCAGCCCGGACTGCTCCACCGCGGCAAGTGCCTGCGGCACCAGCCGGGCGACAAAGCGCGACAGGCCGGCGGCGCGTTCGGCGTCGGCCAGCCAGTCGGCGACCAAAGCGGCAAAGTCGACCTCTGCGAGTTTTTCCCGCACCGGCTCCGGCGCCAGGAAATTGGCCTCGATGAAGCGCCCGAGATTGTCGGCAATGCGGTGCTGGTTCTCCGGGATGATGGCGGTGTGCGGGATCGGCAGCCCGAGCGGCCGCCTGAACAGTGCAACGACGGCATACCAGTCGGCGAGGCCGCCTATGGTCGCCGCCTCGGCGAACGCGGCGACGAAGCCGAGCCATGGATAATTGCCCTCGAAAGACTTGGCGAGCGCGAAGACCAGGATGCATAGGGCAAGCGCCGCGGCGGCGATGAACTTGGTCCGCCGCAATGCTGAGAGCTTTGCCTGCGCATCGGCGTCGAATCGAACCGGCGCGAGCACCTGAGCTGATTGTGACATGGAACGCCGTTTCCTCTTTGCACCCGGACTTATTTAGTGCCCGCGCCGGCGAAACGCTCGCTCAAAGCGCATTGGGGCATATCGAGCCGCCCTGCGCGTCGGCATGCACAAAAAGTTGACACGTTTATTCAGCTATGTGGCGGTCCAGTCTGGAATTGTTCCAAACTATGGGCCATATTCGGCCCAAGCTAATGTTTTCGCGAGGACTACCATGCGGCTCACGCGCCAGACCAACTATGCGATGCGCATCCTGATGTATTGCGCCGCGAACACCGACAGGCTGAGCCGCATCCCTGAGATCGCCGCCGCCTATTCGGTTTCGGAGCTGTTCCTGTTCAAGATCCTGCAGCCGCTGGTCGAGGCCGGTCTGGTCGAAACCGTGCGCGGCAGGAACGGTGGCGTAAGGCTCGGCCGCCCGGCCGAGCAGATCAACCTGTTCGATGTCGTGCGCGTCACCGAAGAGAGCTTCGCCATGGCTGAATGTTTCGAGAACGACGCCGCCGAATGCCCGCTGGTCGACAGCTGCGCCTTGAATTCGGCGCTGCGCGAGGCACTCAACGCCTTCTTCGCCGTGCTGTCCCGCTACACGATCGCCGATCTCGTTGCCGCGCGCCCGAACGTGCGTCACCTGCTCGGTATCGACCTGCTGGAACAGCGCGCTCCGGCGGCTTGATCAAGCCCCGGCGGCTTGGTTCTCGAGGGGCGCCGCCGCCCATGACTTCGTCATTCTAGGGCGGAGCAAGGAGCGCAGCGACGCAGCGCAGACCCTAGAATCCATTCCGTGACGTTTCGGCCCCACAGCGACGCAGAACTAGCAGCAGCAGCGCCAGCACTCGTTCTGGATCGCTGCATTCTTCGGTCGATGTAACGGAATGGATCCTCGGGTCTCCGCGTCCGCTTCGCTCCCGCTCCACCCGTGGATGACCAAGGCGGGAAACCGTCATCGCCGCCAGGCCTAAGCCGCAGATTGCGGCAGCACGAACGGCATGTTTGCGGCCGGCAAGGCGCCGACTTTGAGGCGGCAGTCGAACACCTTCTCGATCAATTCGTCGTTCAGTACGTCCGTTGGTGAGCCGGCAGCCGCCAGCTGGCCGCCGTGCAGCACGAAAATCCGGTCGGCATACATCGCTGTCAGGTTGAGGTCGTGCAGGATCGCCACCACGCCGCCGCCGCGGCGGGCGAAATCGCGGGCGATGTTCATGATGATAAGCTGGTGCTTGACGTCGAGGCTGGAAACCGGTTCGTCGAGGAAGAGATAGCGCGGCCTGCCCTCCAGCACCGGCGCCCAGACCTGGCAGAGCACGCGCGCAAGCTGCACGCGCTGCTGCTCGCCTCCGGAAAGCTCCTGGTAGAAACGGCCGGCGAAGCCCTCGAGATCGACGCGCGCCAGTGCCCGCTCCGGCAGCCGCGCATCCTCGCCGGGCAGCACGCCGGAGCGGCCGCCGATCAGACCGAGGCGAACGATCTCGCGCACGGTGAACGGGAAGGACAACATGGTCGACTGCGGCAGCACGGCGCGAAGCGTCGCTGCATCCATCGGCTTCATCGCGGCAAGATCGCGACCGTTGAGGGTAACCGTGCCGCTATAGGAAAGCTCGCCCGTCAGCGCCTTGAGCAAGGTCGTCTTGCCGGATCCGTTCGGTCCGACGATTGCAGAGATCTCGCCCGGCAGCGCCGCGAAATCGACTTGCGACACGATGCGCTTGCCGCCGATCGCCACGGAGATGTCGCGCGCTTCAATCATGGACAGCTCACAAATCGACGACGCCGCGCTTGCGCAGCAGGATCCACAGGAAGAACGGCGCGCCGGCGACCGCCGTGACGATGCCGATCGGCAGTTCGGCCGGAGCGACGATGGTGCGGGCGACCGCGTCGGCGAGCAGCAGCAGCGAGGCACCGAGCAAGGCCGAGGCCGGCAAAAGATAGCGGTTGTCCGGACCGATCGCGAGGCGCAGCAGGTGCGGCACGACGATGCCGATGAAGCCGATGCCGCCGCTGACGGCGACCGACGCGCCGACCGCCGCCGAAACCCCGACGATGGCCGTGTATTTCAGGCGCTGCACCGGAATGCCGAGATGGCCCGCGGTCGCGTCCCCAAGCGCCAGCGCGTTGAGGCCGCGCGACAGGAAAGGCATCGTCGCCAGCGCCAGCACGATCACCGGTCCGACCGTGCCGATCTTCGGCCATGTCGCGCCGGCAAGCGAGCCGAGTTGCCAGAAGGTGAGGTCGCGCAATTGCCTGTCATCGGCCATGAAGATCAGAACGCCGGTCAGCGCCATGGCAAGGGCCGCGATCGCCAGGCCGGCGAGCAACATCGTGGCGACCGATGTCCGGCCCTGGCGCGTCGCGATGGCGTAAAGCAGCAACGTCACCGCCAGCCCGCCGAAGAAGGCCGCCAGCGGCAGGGCAAGCGTGCCGAGGGCGAACGTGACAGGCGCAAGCCAGGTCGTGCCGAGCACGATGATCGCCACCGCGCCGAGACTCGATCCGGCGGAGACGCCGATCAGGCCGGGATCGGCAAGCGGATTGCGGAACAGGCCCTGCATCACCGCGCCGGAAACGGCGAGCGCGGCGCCGATCAGCACGCCGAGCAGGACGCGCGGCATGCGGATGTCATAGACGATGAGCTGGTCGCGCGCCGCAAGCACGGCATCCGCCGGTACGGCTCCAGTGACCCAGTCGCGGATGACGCGGACGGCCGATGCGTCGGAAGCGCCCGCCGTCAGCGACAGGAAAACGGACAGCGCCAGCGCCACGCACAAGAGCGCGATGACAAACCTTGCGCGCGCCGAGCGGTCGCCATCGGCTGCCATCGCCCGGCTCGGCGCGCCTGCTATCGACTGTTCGGCCATCGCCGCTCAGTCCGCGACCTGATTGCCATAGAGCTCGACCGCAAGGTCGTGGATGGCTTCGGCGGTGCGCGGGCCGAAGCCGAGCAGATAGCCGCCCCACATGCTGACCATCTTGCGGTTCGTGCCCGCCGGTGCCGAAGCGACGGCCGGATTGGCAAACAGTTCCTCTTCCGAGATCGGCGGTCCGCCGCCCTTCATCGTCAGGATCACATCCGGCTTGGCGCTGACGATCGCCTCGTCCGTCATCCCCTTGTAGCCGGAAAAACCCTCGACCGCGTTGACCGCGCCGGCAAGCTTGATGATGCCGTCGGCCGCGGTGTCGTTGCCCGCGGCAAGGATCTTGCCGCCTTGCGTCGACAGCACGAACAGCACGCGCTTGCGCTCCTTGATCGCAGCCGTCTGCTTTTCCGCCGCCGTCAGCTTCGCATCCGTCTCCGCGGCAAGCTTCTCCGCTTTGGCCTCGACCCCCAGCGCCTTGCCGACGATGCGGATCTTCTCGAGGATGCCCTCGTGATTGTAATGGTCCGGCACCTCGATGAAAGGCACGCTCGACTTCTTCAGCACGTCCACCGCTTCCTTCGGGCCGCTGCCATGCAGCACAAGGATTCCGGTTGGATTGACCGACAGGACGCCTTCCGGCGACAGCGCGCGCATGTAACCGACATCCGGCAGCTTCGCCGCCGCCTCGGGATAGTTGCTGGTCGAATCGCGCGCCACGAGACGGCCTTCCTCGCCGAGCGCATAGACGATCTCGGTGATCGAGCCGCCTATGGAGGCGATTCGCGAGGTGTCCGAAAAAACGGTCGTGCCTTCTTCCGCCCTGGCTGTCTGCATGGCCACGGCAAGCATAACGCCAAGCATCGGCGCAAGCGCCGGGCGGAAACGGAAAACAACACGCATTGGGCCTTGCCTCATGCAGCGGTCGGGTTGGGAATGCGGGGCAGGTTCTCGGCGAGGAAACGCCAGTCTTCCCGCTCGCCCTCGCCTTCACGGCGCTTGCCGAAGAACTGGATGATCATGCCGCCCTTGGCGTCATAGGCCTCGAGCGAGGTGACATGGCCGTCCTTGGTCGGCTTGCGCACCGCCCAGACTTCATGGATCTGGTCGGTCCTGACATGCAGGTGGAAGGTCTCGTCCAGCACGTTGATCCACGGCCCCATCGGCTTCACCGATTTGATCGGGCCCGAATGAATCTGGATGCAGCCGCGGTTTCCCACGAAGCACATGATCGGCATCTCGCCTGCCGCAGCGTGGTGGAACATGGCGTTGACGGCATCGTTGTCGAGCAGCCAGGCGTAGTCCTGCCCGACCATGCGCATCGCCTCGCGGCGACTGAGCTTCAGCGTCTTCAGCATGCCGAAGAACTGATGCACGTCGGTCATCCGGCTCCAGCGGTCGCGCAGATCGTCGATGCTGGCAACCGAACCCTGGTTCTCCCCCTCGCCTTCCGGCGCGTTTGAGGCGATTGCGACAGTCGGTTCCTGGTTCGACGATTCGAGGCTCGCCACCAGCTTCTGGTACGCATAGAGGTTTGACGCGGGCCTCAGATGCACCTTGTGCATCGCCTCGCCAGCTACATCGAAGAACTGCAGGCTGCGGCGGATGTCGCCGCCGTCCCGCTTCTCGACCGCAAAGCCGTGCGCCCACACCTTCGGAAAGATGCGCAGGTCGATGTTCTCGCCGAGCACCATGGCATTGTGGTTGCCGGTGACGACCTTGTCGTAAACGCCGATCTTCTCGTGCACGGCGCTCTCGTTGCGGGTCAGCGCCATCACCTCGCCAACCGCCTCGAGGCCGGTCAGCAGATCGTTGACGCGTGGCTCGACGCGCACGGCGCCTTGCCCGCAATGCGCCGCGACCAGCTCCGCTTCCGAAATGCCGAGTTGGGCTGCGACATCGCGCTCGCGCAGCTTCGGATTGTCTTCCCGTGCACGCCGGATCTCTTCCGGCGACGGCTTCACGCGCTGGTCCATGTCGTCCACCTGCCCACTTTTGTCTGCGCTATTCCGCTTGCAGATCGTGCTTACTTGTTGAGGATCAGCTTGCCCTGGCGGGTGATCTTCAGCCGGTAGAGCGCGCCATGGTGCTCGATGCCGATCTCGTGCTCGCCCTGGAAGAGCGTGTTGCTGGAGAGCGTCCTCACCGCCATCGGCACGCGCTCGAAGCGCGCAGGCGTGTCATCTGAACGGCGGACGCGATAGCGGAAGTCGTTGGGATTGTACGTGTTCATCTCGTTCGGTCCTTTCCTGTGCCGGCCACCTGGCCGGGCGCCTCTTAAAATGCCGATTCAAATCTTGACTCGATTAATCATGTTTACTAGTCGTGCATTACCGGACTAAATGAGTCAACATTTAAGACGCCGGTCGTGATCAAAAAAGCGAGCGAGCGCCGCGCCAGCCAGCATCGAGCCTGAAAATCTGGAGTTGGGGCATGGGGTTGGTGAATTGGGGACGGATGGGCCTGGCGGATGCGGGGCCAGGCTTCCGATCGACGGTAAGCGGCATTGCCATATCGATGGCCGGAGCAGCGGCAATCACGCTCGGCGTGCCGGCCGCGAAAGCGCAACAGGCCGCGCAGCCGGCCACCGGCCAGCAGGCCGATCAAAAGAAGGACGATGAAAAGGGCGCGGCCGAAGGAACTCTGCTCGACAAGATCCTGGTCATCAGCCGCACCGGCGAGACGGCGATCCGGTCGCTGGCATCGGCCAGCCACGTCGACCAGGAGCAGCTCGAGCGCCGCATGGCGACGACGCCGAACGAGATGCTGCTCGGCGTTCCCGGTGTCACCGTGCAGGCCGACGCGCGGCGCGTCAGCTCCAGCATCAACATCCGCGGCCTGCAGGATTTCGGCCGCGTCGCGGTGATCGTCGACGGTGCCAGGCAGGATTTCCAGCGCTCCGACCATGGCACGCAGTCGACCTTCTATGTCGATCCCGAGCTCATCAAATCCGTCGACGTGATCCGCGGCCCGGTCGCCAACACTTACGGCTCCGGCGCCATCGGCGGCATCGTCTTCTTCGATACCAAGGACGCCGATGATTTCCTCAAGCCGGAGGAAAGCTGGGCTGCCTCCGTCACCGGGCGCTATGAAACCAACGGCAAGGGCTGGACCACCAGCGCCAGCGGCGCCTACCGCTTCAACGAGAATTGGGACGCGCTGGGCAACATCGTCTACCGCGACTACGGCGACTACAAGAACGGCGGCGGCGACACCGTCGCCGGCACCGGCTTCGACGTGCTGAGCGGCCTGCTCAAGACCACCATTCGTCCGAGCGAGAACAGCGAATTGAAGCTTGGCTGGGTCGGCTCCAGCGACAGTTGGACGGAGACGAGCGGCGGCGTGCCGGCCAACGATGTCGACCTCAAGTCGAACACCTTCACGGCCCGCTACAATATCACCGACGACGCCAGGAGCTGGCTCGACCTCCACATCAACGCTTCCTACAACAAGACAATTCTCGATCTGACGACGCTTGTCCCGCAGAACCGGTTCGATCCGACGACCGGCCTTCCTGTGGTGCTCCCGGCCGGCTCGCTGTCGACCTTCGATGTCGGTACGACCGGCATCGATATCTGGAACACATCGCGCTTCGAGACCGCCGGCATCGCGCATGAGCTGACCTATGGCGGCGACTGGGTCGGCGACGACGTCGAGACCGGCGGCGCGGCCGGCGGCGACAGCTTCTACACGCCGTCGGGCAAGCGCAACGTCTCCGGCGCCTACATCCAGGACAAGCTGACCTGGGAATGGCTCGAGGTCATCACCGGCCTACGCTACGACAGCTACAGTCTGGAGGACTCCGACCACGAGACATCGGGTGACCGGCTGTCGCCGCGCATCACCGTCGGCGTCTCGCCCTTTGAAAGCGCCGGCCTCGCAGGCCTGCAATTCTACGGCACCTATGCAGAAGGCTACCGCTCACCCTCGCTGAAGGAGACGCTGATCAGCGGCAATCACCCGGCCGGCGTCACCTTCCCGTTCCTGCCCAACCCCAATCTCAAGCCTGAAACCGGCAAGACCATCGAGTTCGGTATCAACTACAAGCAGAACGACATCTTCGATGCCGGCGACGCGCTGCGGCTCAAGGCCGCCTATTTCAACAACAATGTCGAGGACTACATCGACGGCGTCACGCTGTCGGCCTTCGACCCGACCAGCGGCTGCCCGTTCGGCCCGGGCATCCCGATCTGCTTCCAGTACCAGAACTTCGCCAAGGCCAAGATCAACGGCTTCGAACTGGAAAGCGTCTACGACGCCGGCTGGGGCTATGCCGGCCTCTCGGCCTCCATCATCAACGGCCACACCATCTCGTATGAAGGCGAGCGGGCCGACCTTGCCAGCATCCCCTCTTCCCAGGTGACGGCGCAGCTTGGCCTCCGCTTCCTCGAAGACAAGCTGACGGTCGGCGGCGAAGTTCAATATAATGGCAAGCCCAAGGGCAATCCGATCGCCAAGGATTATACGCTGGTCGATGCCTTTGCCAGCTACCAGGCGACCGACAATCTCAAGGTCGACTTCCGAGCCGACAATCTGTTCGACGTCAAATACACCAATCCGCTCAACGGAAGCTCGACCGCCGTCATCTATGAACCCGGCATCACGCTGAAGCTGGCGGCAACCATGCGCTTTGGAGGCTGAGAACCATGAACTTGACGACATCGCTTCGTCTCTTGACCTCGGCGCTGGCGATGTCGCTCGGCCCGGTGCCGGCGTGGGCCCAGTCCGCGCCGGCTCCGGCCCTCAATCTCGAGCTCAACGCTGCGCAGCCTTCCGACAAGGGTTGCCGGCTGACCTTCGTCGTCAACAACGCGCTCGGTGCCGACCTGTCGAAGGCGGCTTTCGAGATCGCGCTGTTCAACGAGGCCGGTGTCGTCGATCGCCTCGCCGTGCTTGATTTCAAGGATCTGCCGGCCGGCAAGACGAAAGTCACGCGCTTCGACCTGGCCGGCGCCGACTGCGGCAAGCTCAGCCGCGTGCTGATCAACAGCGCGACGGAATGCGCAAGCAACGGCGTCGAGCCGGCGGCCTGTATGCGCGGCTTGAAGACGTCGACCAGGGCCGCCATCGCTTTCGGTGCATAGAGGTGGGACTGCATCCTGCCCTCCCAGGAGACGCCATTGCGTGGCCTGCCACCGGTCTGCCGCCATGGGCGGCAACCGATCTTGATTTGACAATCACATGCCCTGCACGGCAGGTCTCGGCGCGAGACATGCAGGACATCAATTACCCCTCCGACACAGGCAGTGAGCTGGCGATCACGGCGGCCGAGCCGCTCATGCAGCCGCGGCAATCGGCCGGGCATCGCAAATGGCCGATGGCGATCATCGCTTCGGGCCTGCTCCATGGCGCTGCGGCGGCCGCGTTCCTGCTCGCGCCTGCCGGAACATTCGACGCCATGGACGCGATTCAGGCCGAGGGCACCGAACAGTCCGGCACCAACGTCACCGGCAGCGCCCTGGACGACCAGTCGTCCGGTGCCGTGGATGTCACCTTGGTGCCCGATCCGCAGCCAGTGAAACGCCAGGCCGCGCAGCCCGCTCCACCAGTCGAAGCGCAGCAACCTGCAAGCGAACCCCCGCCGCCTCAGCTTCCGCCGCAAGCCGTCAAGGAAGCCACTTCTGCGCCTGATATCTTGGCGGCCACCAGCCCACGCCAGGACGACCAGAGTGTCCCCGCCGACAGCAAACCTACGCCCGCGACCGAACCGCAAAGCGCTGAAACGCCCCCTGCCGAGCTTCAACAGCCACCGGTCCCCAGTGCGACATCGAGCGCCCCAGTCGCATCGGCAGGGCCAAACCAAACCATTGAAACCGGCGGCACGGCGGATGGCGATACGCGCGACGCGCCTGTTGTCGCCAGCAAGGGCAAGAAACAGGCCGCCGCCGGCAATGCCCTGGAATCCCGCTACAGCGGTGAGATCCAGAAGAAGCTTGCCCGCGCCAACCGTCGCGTTTCGAAATCGGTCCAGGCCAAGGCTCGCAACAATGCCAGGGTGGTTTTCGTCGTCGCGGCCGACGGCAGCATCAGCGACCTGCAGCTCGCCGAAAGCTCAGGGTCTGCCGAGCTCGATCAATTCGCTTTGACGCTGGTGCGCAAGCAAGCCCCGTTCCCTCCCATTCCACCCGAGACGGGAAAATCAAGTTGGGTGTTCAAGGCGCGGATCGGCCCTTTTTAAAGCCTTCGCCATCCTAAACGTCAGAATTCGTTCATTCGAAAGGAACCCAATGTACATCGCCATGAACCGCTTCAAGGTCCAGAACGGCTCGGAAGAAGCCTTCGAGGACGTCTGGAAGAACCGCGACTCCAGCCTCTCCGACATGAAAGGCTTCAAGGAATTCCATCTGCTGCGCGGTCCGGTCAACGAGACCGAGGGCTACACGCTGTTCGCTTCGCACACCGTCTGGGCGAGCCAGGAGGATTTCGTCGCCTGGACGAAGTCGGAGAATTTCCGCGCCGCCCACCGCAACGCCGGCGGCTCGAAGGTCCATTATCTTGGCCACACACAATTCGAGGGCTTTTCGGTGGTCGAAGGCGCCTGACCGCCGCTAACGCACGGCGGCCTTCAACAATTCCCACACCTGACTAGGCGGCCGCGAGCAGGCTGGCATTGCCGCCGGCTGCAGTCGTATCGACGCAGACCGCGCGCTCATGCGCGTAGGCCGCAGGGTTGAGCACTTCGCTGACCAGCGGCACGATCGGCCCGGCGCGCTCGGCAATCACCTTGCGCACGATGCGCGCCGCTTCCGGCGTGCCGGAGAAGGCGACGACATCGACGCGCAGCGACCGCGCCTCGACCGGGTCCGGGCGGCCATCGATCGCCGCAAGCGGCAGACCTTTGCCGGTGAGGGCCGACAGCGCCGCCGGCGCGCCTGGCGCTACCGCCAGGACCGCGTTGCCGGCGGCTAGAGCCTGGATGGTCTGGGCAAGCAGCGTGTCGGCATCCGGCCCAAGGCAGAGCACCCGCCCGCGCGGGGCCAGCGACAGCGTGTTGGCCTCGCCGGTCGGTCCGGGCAGGTCGACCTGCCCGAAATCGAGGCTCGCGGCGGCGGCAATCGCCGCAGCACCTTTGCCGCGCAGATGTTTCCTCAGGATCGCCACGCGATCCGGCCGCGTCGACCAGCCGCCCAGCACCGGGTCCGGCAGATTGTCGGCGAGTTCGGTGGCGGTTACCTTGTGGCCTTCGCCCACCTCGGTGCCGGCCTCCGGTCCCTTGCGGAAGCGGCGCAGATAATGCGGCCCGCCGGCCTTGGGGCCGGTGCCCGACAGCCCCTCGCCGCCGAAAGGTTGCGAACCGACGACGGCGCCGATCTGGTTGCGGTTGACGTAGATGTTGCCGGCGTGGATGCCGTCGACGAAATGCTGGACGCGGCCCTCGATGCGGGTGTGCAGGCCGAAGGTCAGGCCGTAGCCTTTTCGGTTGATGGCGGCAATCACTGCATCGATATCGTCGGCGTCGAACGTCGCGACATGCAGCACCGGGCCGAACACCTCGCGCTCCATCTCCTCGATGCCCTTGACGCGGAAGACATGCGGCGCGACGAAGCGGCCATTCTTCGGCGTCTCCAGTCTGGCGATCAGCCGGCCCTCCAGCCCCTTCTTCGTGCAATAGTCGCTGATCGAGCCTTGCGCCTCGTCGTCGATGACCGGACCGACATCGGTCGAGATCTGCCAGGGATCGCCGACGGTGAGCGCCTCCATCGCGCCTTTCAGCATCTCCAGCATCTTCTTCTCGACATCCTTCTGGACATAGAGCACGCGCAGCGCCGAGCAGCGCTGGCCCGCACTCTGGAAGGCGGAAGCGAGGATGTCGCGCACCGCCTGCTCGGGCAGCGCGGTGGAATCGACGATCATGGCATTGAGCCCGCCGGTTTCGGCGATCAGCATGGCATCGGGCGCCGCGGTCTCGGCGAGTTGTTTCTCGATGAGCTTGGCGACCTCGGTCGAGCCGGTGAAACAGACGCCGGCAATGCGCGGGTCGGCGGTGAGCGGCGCGCCGACCGAGGGGCCGTCGCCCGGCAGAAGCTGGATGACATCCTCCGGCACGCCGGCCTCGCGCAGCATCTCGACGGCGCGGAAGGCGATCAGCGGCGTCTGCTCGGCGGGCTTGGCGATCACCGAATTGCCGGTGACCAGCGCCGCGGCGATCTGGCCAGTGAAGATCGCCAGCGGAAAATTCCACGGCGAGATGCAGACGATTGCGCCGCGCGCCTCGGTGCCCGCTTCGGCATTTGCCGCCTCCGCCGCGTAGTAGCGAAGGAAGTCGACCGCCTCGCGCACTTCGGCAACGCCGTCGGCCAGCGACTTGCCGGCCTCGCGGGTGGCCAAAGCGAAGAACTCGGCGACATTGGCCTCGTAAAGGTCGGCGGCGCGGTTGAGGATCGCCGCGCGCTCGGCAACCGGGCGCTTTGCCCAGGCCGGCTGCGCGCCGACGGCGATGCGCACGGCGGTGGCCACTTGCTTGGCCGCTGCCTCATGCACCGTGCCGACGACTTCGTCGGGCTTGGCCGGATTGACGATCTGGCGCTGCTTGCCGTAGCCGGCGGCGCGCGTGACCGGCTTGGCATGCCAGCGGTCTGCCCCGGCAAATTCCGCCCTCGCCCTATCAATGGCCGCAAGTGTCACCGGGTCGGTAATGTCGAAACCCTTGGAATTGCGTCGGTTGGCGCCGAAGATCGCGGCGGGACGCGCGATTGCCGGGTTGGAGGCTGAACCTTGTTTCTCAACCGCCTCCAGCGGGTCGCGCGCGATCTCCTCCGGCTCGACCTCCTCGTCGGTCAACTGATGGACGAAGGAGGAGTTGGCGCCGTTTTCCAGGAGCCGCCGCACCAGATAGGCGAGCAGGTCGGAATGCGCGCCGACCGGCGCGTAGATGCGGCAGCGCGTCCCTTCAGCCTTGCGCACCGTCTCGTGCAGGGATTCGCCCATGCCGTGCAGGCGCTGGAACTCGAAGGAATCGCGGTCCTTCGTCATCAACAGGATCGCCGCCACGGTGTGCGCGTTGTGGGTGGCGAATTGCGGGTAGATGCGGTCGGTCATCGACAGCAATTTTCGCGCACAGGCGAGATAGGAGGCGTCGGTATTGGTCTTGCGGGTGAAGACCGGATAGCCGGACAGCCCAAGCGTCTGTGCCCGCTTGATCTCCGTGTCCCAATAGGCGCCCTTCACCAGCCGCACCATGATCTTGCGGTCGTATTTTTTCGCCAATGCATAGAGCCAGTCGACGACGAAGGCCGCGCGCGGGCCATAGGCCTGGACGACGACGCCGAAACCGTCCCAGTCGGCGAGTTCCGGTTCGGCCAGCACGCGTTCAATAACGTCGAGCGACAGATCGAGCCGGTCGGCCTCCTCGGCATCGATGTTGAGGCCCATGCGCGAATGCCGCGCGGCGAGCGCCAGCGACAGGAGCCGTTCTGCCATTACCGGCAGCATCTTGTCCTTCTGCGCCACCTCGTAGCGCGGATGCAGTGCCGAAAGCTTGACCGAGATGCCGTGATTGTAGCGGATGTCGGGTCCGTTCGAGCCGGAATCCAGCGAGGAAATCGCATCCGCATAGGCTCGGTGGTAGCGCAGCGCGTCGGCTTCGGTACGAGCCGCCTCGCCTAGCATGTCGAAGGAATAGAGATAGCTCTTCTGCGTCATCGGCCGGCCGCGCCTGACGGCCTCGGCGATGGTGCGGCCAAGCACGAACTGTTCGCCCATCTCGCGCATGGCCGCCGCAACGGCTTTGCGGATGACCGGCTCGCCCAGCCTGCGCACCATGGCGCGCAGGGTGCCTTCGATGCCGCCCTCGCCCTCGTCGAGCACGCGGCCGGTCAGCATCAGCGCCCAGGTCGAGGCATTGACGAAGATGGAGCTGGAGCTGCCCGAATGCGCCGACCAGTCATGCGGCGCGATCTTGTCGGCGATGAGATCGTCCATCGTCTCGGCATCGGGCACGCGCAGCAGCGCCTCCGCCAGGCACATCAGAGCCACGCCTTCCTTAGTCGAGAGGCCGTAGGCGGAGAGAAAGACCTCCATCAGCCGGGGATCCGTCGAGCCGCGCACCGCGCGCACCAGATCGGCGGCTCGAGCCGAGATGGCCTTGCGCTCTTCCGCCGAAAGCCCGGCCGTCGCGGACAATCGCTTCACCGCCTCGTCTTCGTCGGGCAAATAGTTGGCGCGGATCTGCTGGCGGATGGCATCGAGCGGCATGTCGGGTCCATGAAAGCGAGCGTGAGCGTGCGGTCTGGCGATCACCGGACCGAATGGCGCAAGCTAGCATAGCTCCCAACTTCCATCGATCCAAAGAAATCGATAAGATAGTTCGATTGAACTATCATATAGGATAAATTCCCATCGTTTAGACTACCATATCGATGATCGAAGACCAATTGGACCGCATAGATCGCAACATCCTGTCCGCGCTCGGGCGCGACGGACGGCTTTCCATGTCGGAGTTGGCGGCCAAGGTCGGCCTGTCGAAGACGCCGGTACAAGCGCGCGTGAAGCGGCTGGAGAAGGATGGCTACATAAGGGGCTATCGCGCCATCATCGACCGCGAACGCATGGGCGAAGGCCATGTCGCCTTCGTCCAGGTGAAGCTGTCGGACACGCGCTCCGCAGCGCTCGACGCCTTCAACCGCGCTGTGCAGGGGGTATCGGAGATCGAGCAGTGCCACATGATGGCGTCGAGCTTCGATTATCTCCTGAAAGTCCGCACCACCGACATCGCCGCCTACCGCCGCGTGCTCGGCGAGCGCATCTCCGCCCTTCCCCATGTCGCCCAGACCTCGACCTTCGTGGCGATGGAGACGGTCAAGGATCGCTAACCTACTCCGACAGCGTCTTCAGAAACGCCACCAGCGCCGCGCGCTCGCGGTCCGACAGATCGAGCGGATGGACCTCGGAAACGCCTTCGACGCTGGGCGCCGCCTTCGAATAATGCGCGACCACTTCGTCGAGCGAGGAAAAC
The DNA here is from genome assembly GCF_040545255.1 of Mesorhizobium shonense. Lineage (NCBI taxonomy): Bacteria > Pseudomonadati > Pseudomonadota > Alphaproteobacteria > Hyphomicrobiales > Phyllobacteriaceae > Mesorhizobium > Mesorhizobium shonense. The sequence goes on along the minus strand of NZ_JBEPLM010000008.1, from coordinate 134,861 downwards.
TGCCCGGCATGCATGTAGGGCGCACGCGTGGCCGCGCCCCTTAACGACGGCGTCTTGTAAGCGCGCACCAGCTGCTGCCCGTCCTTCACCATGAAGCGCAACTCGCGGCAGGCGCTTGCGTCCCCGTCGCGGAACTTGCCCAAGCAGTTGAAGGGATCGGCCTGGACTTGAGCCACCGCATCGACACGGCCGCGATCCGGCTGCAGATCCTTGACCGGCGGCACGCCGGTGTTGTGGAAAGCATTGTCGGTGAAGCGCGGCCCGTTGTGACAGGTCACACAATTGGCCTTGCCGATGAACAGCTTCAGCCCGAGGGTCTCTTCCGGCGAGAAAGCGGCATCGCCTTGCGACTCGGCGCCGGTCGCGAGGTCGATGGCGAAGCGGTCGAAACGCGTCTGTTGCGGCTCGATCGACCGCTCGAAGGCGGCGATCGCCTTGCCGATATTGGCAAAGACGCGGTTGACGTCGTCGGCCTGGCTGGCCGGCATGGCGTTCCAAGCTGCTTTCTCGGCATCGGTGCCGAGCGGGCTGGCATTGGCCGGCACGGTGGAAAGATCGGGAAGCGGTCCGAAGATGCGCTCATAGCGCTCGCCGAACCGGTTCTTGATGTAATGCGCGAAAGCGGCGCGATTGCCGGCTTGCTCAAGCGGGTTTTCGAGCGGCGTCAGCGCTTGCGCCCAAAGGCTGTCGCGCCGCCCGTCCCAGAAGAACCAGGGATCGCGCGCCACGCCGGCCAGCGGCATGGTGCGACGGTTGGTATGGCCGACGCCGACCGCCTGCGGCAGGTCGTCCTGGAATTGGCGGTCGATCTTGTGGCAGGTCGAGCAGGACACCGTGCCGTCGCGGCTCATGCCGACATCGAAGAACAGCGTCGATCCGAGCGCCGCTGCGGCCGGCATGTCGGCATATTGGTTCGTGGTGTCCACTTTAAGCGCCGGCAGCGTGTTCAGCGCCAGCGAGGCGATGGTCTTCTTCTCGGCGTCGCTGAACTGAGGCTTGCCGCAGCCGCCAAGCAGAGCGAGCACGGCCAGAGTGGCCAGGCTTGCGACGCGGGCGAGACGCCTCATCGGCCGCTCACAGCACGATGTTGAAGACGACGGAATCGGAACCCGCCGCCGCCGAGATGGCGAAGCGCAGCTGCCACCAGCCGCTCATGGTGAATTTCACGCCGTCGATGCGATACCGTCCCTCGCCCAGATAGTCGGTCGCCTGCGGACTGGTCGGCAGGCCGTGATTGTGTTGCGGCATGCCGCCGAAAACAGTGATCGCAGCACCCTCCACCGGGGCGCCGGCGGCGGTTTTCAGCGTCAGCAGCCAGGACTGCAGCTCGCCTTGCCGGATGACGCCGCGTTCCGGCTCGAAGCTGGCGACGAACAGGCCGCTCGCCGTCTTCTTCGAGCGCGACGTGTCGGGACCCGGCGCCGAGTGCGGCGCCGTCAGATAGACGACTACCAGGATGCCGACCAAAAGGGCAGCCAGACCGAGACCCGCAAGAATGTAACGCCATATCGATGCCAAACCGGTTCCTCTTCGGCTGATAACGTCACGGGCTGCGCGCAGCATCCCGCCCCGCCTGTGGGAAATCGCTTCTGGCGCAAAATTCCGCCTGCGCCAAGCATGGCGCTGCCGGTTGCAAAAAGCTACAGCAGCATCGTTTCAGGAGGAACGAGCCCCATGACCGCCAATGGTATTGCTTCGATCGGCGAATGCATGCTCGAACTGTCGGGTCAGGCAGGACCGAACTGGCGCATGGGCTTTGCCGGCGACACCTTCAACACGCTGTGGGCGCTACATGCGCTGAGCCCGGAGCGGCCCGCGACCTATGTCTCCGCCTTCGGCGATGATCCCTTCTCGCGCGATCAGATCGGCTTCTTCGCCCAGAACGGTATCGGCATCGGCAACAGCCCGGTCATTGCCGGCGCCAGGCCCGGCCTTTACGCCATCACGCTCACCGGAGCCGAACGCGCCTTCACCTATTGGCGAAGCGACGCGGCCGCGAGACAGCTCGCCTCCGATCCGGTCGCGCTAGAAAAAAGCCTTGAAAACCAGGCGCTTGTCTATTTTTCCGGAATCACCCTGGCAATTCTGGACAATGCGGCACGCAAAATCTTGCTTGCGGCCATTGCGACCGCCCGTTCGACGGGCTCTCTCGTCGCCTTCGACCCGAACTACCGCCCCAGGCTCTGGCAGAGCCGTGAAACCGCGCAGGCTGCGATCCTGGAAGCGCTCGCCGTCGCCGACATCGCGCTACCAACTTTTCCCGATGAGCAGATGCTGTTCGCAGACGAGACACCGCAGGCGACCGCAGAAAGGCTCGGGAAGCTGGTCGGCGAAGTCGTCGTCAAGAATGGCGAGCAGCCCGCGTTGATTGCCATGAACGGCGAAGCGCAGACCGTTGAGGCCGTACACGTCGCGACGCCCGTCGACACCACCGGTGCCGGCGACTCCTTCAATGGCGGATATCTTGCCGCGAGGCTTGCCGGCCATGCCCCGGCCGATGCGGCTCGGCGCGCGCACAAAGTCGCCGCCGCGGTCGTACAAGTCCGCGGCGCGCTGGCTCCATTCGAGACGTTGAGAGCTGCGTTCGACAGTTAAGCGGTATCGAAGCTTAAGCAGACATCGCTTCAATAGCGTCAAACTTTAAGGCAGGCGGAACCGGTATTCCGTAACCTGATGATAGATTTGCCCAGGCCAGAGCGTGGCCTGGGGGAAATAGGGCCGGTTCGGCGCGTCCGGCCAGGCCTGCGCTTCAAGGCAAAAGCCGGAGAACGGCTTGTAGCGGCGGCCATCCAGCCCCGGCGACGACGGCGCGACATACTGGCCGATATAGAGCTGCAGGCCGGGCTCCGTCGTCCAGACTTCCATCTCGACGCCCGAATTGGCCCCTTGCACCCAGGCCGCCTGGTGAAGCGGTCCGCGGCTGGAGGCGAGGCAGAAATTCACGTCGTAGGGGAGCTGCTCGCCTTCCGTTTCCATGCGCAGCGGCCGCGCCTGGCGAAAGTCATAGGGCGTGCCGTCGACCGGCTTCACCACGCCGGTCGGGATCATCTCGCCATCGACCGGCGTATAGGCACCGGCATTGAGCATAAGCCGGTGGTCGAGGATGTCGCCCGCGCCGCCGTCCTCGAGGTTGAAGTAGGAGTGCTGCGCCAGGTTGCACAGCGTCGGCTCCTCGCAGGTCGCGGTCAGCTCCATGCTGAGCGTGCCGGGGATCTTCAGCCGGTAGGTGCAGGTGACGTCCAGCGCCCCTGGAAAGCCCATCGTGCCGTCCGGATCGTGCAGCGTCAGCGTCACGAAATCGCGTCCGTGCAGCGAGACGGTCCATGGCCGGTGGAAATAGCCTTCCGTGCCGCCATGCAGCGTGTGCTTGCCGAGAAAATTGCGCTCCGTCTGATAGCGCTTGCCGGCGATGGTGAAGCGGCCGTCGCGAATGCGGTTGGCGAAACGGCCGACAACGGCGCCGAAATAGGCGCGATCGGTTTCGTAAGGTTCGAAACGGTCGTAGCCCAGCACCAGCGGCGCGTCGTGGCCAGTGAGCCGCAGATCCTGGACGATTGCGCCGAGCCCGATGATGTTGGCTGTCAGCCCGCCGCCGCGGATGGTGAAACGGCGAACCGGCTCGCCCGCCTGCGTCGTGCCGAAGACCTCGCCATCCTTCATCGCTGTGCCCGAAACGTCAGTTCGTTGATCCGGGGACTTTGGCCGGCTTTGTCTCGTCCAGCAAGGCAGGCAACATGCCCGCCCTGCTCCTCGGGTAAGCTGTCAGAGCCCGAGCCCGCCGATGCAGACATATTTGGTGTCGAGGTAGTCCTCGATGCCCTGATGTCCGCCTTCCTTGCCGAGGCCCGATTCCTTGACACCGCCGAACGGCGCCTCGGGCGTGGTGATCAGGCCCTCATTGACGCCGACCATGCCGTATTTCAGCCCTTCCATGACGCGGAAGGCGCGGCCGAGATCGCCGGTGTAGAAATAGCTGGCAAGGCCGAACTCGGTGTCGTTGGCCAAAGCGATGGCCTCTTCCTCGGTCTCGAACTTGAACACCGGCGCGACCGGCCCAAAAATCTCTTCCTTCATGAAGCGCATCTTCGGCGTCGCATTGGAAATCACGGTCGGCTGGAAGAACGAGCCGCCGAGCGCATGGCGCTTGCCGCCGGCGACGACCTTGCCGCCTTTCGACGTCGCGTCGGCGATCAGTTCCTCGACCTTCTCGACCGCCTTCTCGTCGATCAGCGGCCCCTGCTGCACGCCTTCCTCCAGGCCCGAACCGACCTTGAGGTTGTTGCTGGCGGCGGCGAGCTTCTCGACGAACTTGTCATAGACGCCCGCCTGGACGAGGAAGCGGTTGGTGCAGACGCAGGTCTGGCCGGAATTGCGGTATTTCGCGGTGATGGCGCCGGTGACGGCGCGATCGATGTCGGCGTCGTCGAAGACCAGGAACGGCGCGTTGCCACCGAGCTCCATCGACACTTTCTTGACGGTCACGGACGACTTCTGGATCAGGATCTTGCCGACTTCGGTAGAGCCGGTGAAGGTGATCTTCTTGACCAGCGGGTTGGCGCAGATCTCGTCACCGATCTCGCCGGCCGAGCCGGTCAGGATGTTGATGACGCCCTTGGGGAAGCCGACCTCCTCGGCGAGCGCGCCCCAGGCGAGGCCCGAATAAGGCGTCTGCGAAGCCGGCTTGACCACCGCCGTGCAGCCGGCGGCCAGCGCCGGTCCGAGCTTGCGGGCGAGCATCGAGGACGGAAAATTCCACGGCGTGATGGCGGCGATGACACCGACCGGCTCCTTGGTCACCAGGATGCGGCGGTCGCCCCAGGGCGACGGCACGATGTCGCCATAGGTGCGGCGGCCTTCCTCGGCGAACCACAGGATGTAGCTCGCGGCCGAACCGATCTCGCCCTTGGATTCGAACAGCGACTTGCCCTGCTCGATGGTGAGAAGCTCGGCCAGCACGTCCTGATTGTCCATCATGGCGTCATGCAGCTTGCGCAACAGCTTCGAGCGCTCGAGCGCGGTGGTCTTGCGCCAGGTCTTGAAGGCTTCCTCGGCGGCCTCGATGGCGCGGCGGGTTTCGGCCTTGCCGGCCTTCGGCACGGTGCCGATCTTGAGGCCCGTTGCCGGATTGTTGACGTCGACGGTCTGGCCGCTGTCGGCCTGCACCCATTCGCCGTTGATGAGATTGGCCTGGCGCATGAAATGGCTGGTTTTCTGAAGCATGGTCTGGCCTCCGTTCGGCGCGCTGATCGGCCGTTTTTCTGGATATTCGATGGCGTGCATGGCCGCACGCTGGCGCATTGCTCTTACCTAGGGAAAGCCCGGCAAGCAATCACAAGATGGCATATAGGGGTTGGGCCAGCAAAAGCGAGCGCGGTGGCCTTGGCCGCTATCCAAAAATATGGACCACCACCGTCAGCCAGAAGGACGTGGTGAGCACCGCGCTCGCCGTAGCGATGGTCATCTGGTTCGACGCCAGCGCCTGGCCGGTGTTGAACTGGACGGCGATGAGGTAGGAATTGATACCGGACGGCAGCGCGGCAACGACCACGGCCACCTTGGCCGTCAGCGGCGGCAGGCCGAGCAGCCAGACCAGGAGAAGAACAACCGCCGGCATCAGGAAGAGCTTGAGCGCCGACAGCGCGAGCGCCGGCCGGACGTTGCCGGAAATGCCGAAACGTCGCAGGCTGAGGCCCATCGCAAACAGCGCCACCGGCCCGGCGGTATCGGCGAGCGCGTCGACCAGCCGCCCGATCAGCGCCGGCAGCGGCGCGCCGGTCAGGCGCCAAGCGAGCCCCGCCAATATCCCGATGATCAGCGGATTGACGAACAGCCGCCTGAGAAAATTCCTGATGACGCGCAGCGGATGCACCGGTTCGCTGCCGCCACGGCCGAACATCTCGAACAGCACGATCGAAGCCATCATCATGATCGGCAGGTGAACCGAGACCAGCAGCGACAACACCTCGAAGCCGCTCGCACCAAAAATGCCGAGGATGAAGGGCGCGCCGAGCAGCACGACATTGGAATAGGCCGAGGAAACGCCGCCGACGATGCCGGCGCGGGCATCGCGGCCGAAGATGCGCGTCGTGACCAGATGGCCGGCGGCCCAGGTGATGGCCACCGCGGCGAAATAGGCGCCCCACAGCGGCCACGGTGCCACGCCGTGGAAATCCGACTTCACCATCGTCTGGAACAAAAGCAGCGGCATCGCCACGTTGACGGCGAATTCGGAGATCCCCTCGCCGCTCGCCGGCTTCAGATAGCCGGTGAACCCGGCGAGATAGCCGAGCGCGACGAGACTGAAGACGAAGAGGACGGTTGCGACGAGCGGAGTCATTTTTGGGGCTGAGACATTTTTCCCGTGATAGGCGAGCCCCGATCGCCGTGCAATCTCGGCCAGCGGACCGCTTGCCGCCCACTCCACCGGCCCTCTGCTTGTTTTTCAGCCCGCTTTGCGGTCCCTATATGCCAGTCATGGCCCCGGTTCTCGGGCCGCCATAGGGACTTCTCATGCTGCGACTTGCCCTGGCGCTTTTCCTGCTTGCTGCTCCGACCCTCGCCCACGCGACCGACGCGGGCTGGGCGCTGCTGCGCGACGGCGGTCACATTGTGCTGCTTCGCCACGCCTTCGTCACCGGGACGACCGACCCGGCGAATTTCGACATTGGCAACTGCGCCAGCCAGCTCAACCTGTCGGAGCGCGGCAAGCAGCAGGCGAGCCGCATCGGCGCCCTTTTCGCGGCACGCGCGGCCCCGATCGGTCACGTGCTGTCGAGCCGCTACTGCCGCTGCCTCGACACCGCCCGCATCGCCTTCGAGGCCGAGCCGGAACCGTTCGCGCCGCTCGATCTGCTGAAAGTTGATCCGGCGGAGAAGGCCGCTCAGATGGAGGCGATCATGAAGGAGATCCGCGGCTACTCCGGCTCCGACAATCTGGTGCTGGTCACGCATCTGGAAAACATCGAGGCGCTCACCGGCGTCGCGCCGCGCGAAGGCGAAGCAGTGGTGGTGGCGCCGGAGGGCGACGGCCTCAAGGTGCTCGGCCGGGTCACCTTCTGACGCGTCGGCCTGCACGACTCAGTGCTGTGGCTGAAATGCCACAGCCGAAAGTAGCCGCAAATCCGCCGCGACAATGCCGCTTGCGACAACCCGTCGCAGGGTCTATAGGCGCGCTCCCGGTCACGAAAACCGAAGCGAGCACAACGGTTGGAGCTTTCGCCTCCGCCCGCGCAGATGGCCTTGCCGCTCTGTGTACGGAGCCGTTTCGGAGTGTTGGGACTTGCGGGTGTAGCTCATGGAGAGCGTCGGGTTTGGGCCCGGAGGCAGGGTTCGATTCCCACACCCACGACACGGATAGCTCAGTTGGGTAGAGCATCAGACTCATAATCTGACGGCCGAAGGTTCGAATCCTTCTCCATTTGGCCTGATAAGCCAAGGCACCCTTTTACGGTGTTATCTGAAAAACGGTCCGGGGACCGGAATGCGAGGATTTCACGGACGGCAGGGCTTCGGCCTCGCCGGCCCGCGATGTCCTGCGCCATCGGCTCGCGGCCAGGCCCGCGGTGACGATCAAGGCGCGGCGACGCCGGCAAAGGAGGCTTCGACCTTCGGCGCCCGCTTCGCCGCCCCGCGATCCGCTCCCGAAGGCCCGTCGCTTGGCGATGCCACCGGTCTCCGGATCATTCGTGCCCGGAAAAGGAAACGAGAAACGAAAGGACACTTCGACGCATGACGTGACGCCTCGCATGGGGCCATGCCCGACAGGAGTAAAGACAATGAAGACCATTCTCGAAAAGCTTCTCGGACGCCAGCGCGTCCTCGTGAAGGAAAATGAGCGTGCCGTCGCCCTCTACAAGGGCGAGATCCAGGCTGTCCTGATGCCGGGCGAACATTGGCTCGCCAACCGGCGCGGCAACCTGGAAATCTCCAGGCACGACCTGAAGAACCCGGAATTCGTTTCGGCCTACGAGAAGGCATTGTTCGACAAGCTCCCGGACGTGGCCGCGCGTCACTTCACAGTCGTTCGCACCGGGCGCACCGACATTGCCGTCATCGAGCGTGACGGCGCCCTCCATGCCGTTCTCACTCCGGACCGCAAGCTCGTGCTGTGGACGGATGCGGGCCCGTGGAAGGTGACGTCCGTCGACACGGCTGCCGATCTGGCCGTCGATCCGGCCTTGATGCGCCGGATCGGCCAGGCCCGGAAGGCGGAACACATGTTCCTGCATCCGGTCGTGGACGGCCAGGTCGGGCTGCTGTTCGTGGACGGCGTCTACGCCCGCACGCTTGCGGCGGGCGTGCACGCCTTCTGGAACGTCGGGCGCATGGTCCAGGTGAAGGTCGTCGACCTCAAGCGCCAGTCGCTCGATGTCGCCGGACAGGAAATGCTGACCAAGGATCGCGTGACGATCCGCGTCAACATCGCCGCCGAATACCGGGTCGTCGATCCGGTGACGGCGGTGAGCACGGTGAAGGACTTCTCCGAAGCCCTCTACCGCGCCCTGCAGTACGCCTTCCGCAAGACGCTTGGCGCGCTCACGCTCGACCAGATCCTCGACAAGAAGGTCATGGTCGACGAGGAGGCGGCCGCCAAGGTGCGTGCCGACATGGCCGCGATCGGCGTCGAGGTCAGCGATATCGCGCTCAAGGATGTCATCCTGCCGGGCGATATGCGCGAGATCCTCAACCAGGTGGTTTCGGCCGAGAAGCAGGCCGAGGCCAACGTCATCCGCCGCCGCGAAGAGACGAACGCCACGCGTTCCCTCCTCAACACGGCCAAGGTGATGGCCGAGAACCCGGTGATGCTGCGGCTGAAGGAGCTCGAGGCTCTCGAGGCCATCGCCGGCAAGGTCGAGCGCCTGACCGTCCACAACGGTACGGGCGGGCTGCTGAACGACCTGGTCAAGCTCCGTGAGAACTGAGCTGACGTGACGTCAAAGGGAAGGGCCACCGGTTCGCCCGGTGGCCCTTCTTGTGTTTGTAGAGCAGGCATCCCATCTGCGCCCGGCGTATCAGGCCTTTTCCTGCCCGGAAAAACCGATTAGACAGCGCCCAAACAAAGATGCGGACAGATTCCGCCCGCAACCGAAGGAAGAGCCCTTGTCCACCACATTCGAGAAAGTCGCCAAGATCATTGCCGACACCAGCGAGATCGATATCGACACCATCACGCCCGAAAGCCACACCATCGATGATCTCGGCATCGACAGCCTCGATTTCCTCGACATCGTCTTTGCCATCGACAAGGAATTCGGCATCAAGGTGCCGCTGGAGAAGTGGACGCAGGAGGTCAATGACGGCAAGGCCTCGACCGACGACTACTTCGTCATGAAGAACCTATGCGCCAAGATCGACGCGCTGGTCGCGGCCAAGGCCGCCTGATGCCGGCTCGGTCGCGGTCTTGACGCGCCCGGCGCATGACCCCGAAAATCGGCACCGATTTTCGGAAAGGATCATCCGCAAAATCGAAAGCAACCTGACCCACAACAGCCGCTCATGAGTTCCCACGACGTCGTCATCACCGGCATCGGCCTTGTCTCTTCGCTGGGAGAGGGTCCGGATGCGCATTGGCAGAAGCTCACCCAGCCGGGCCTTGAGCCGGTGCTCGACGCCACGCGCTTTGCGCCCTACACCATCCATCCCCTGCCCGAGATCGACTGGAACCTGCAGATCGCCAAGCGAGGCGACCAGCGCCAGATGGAAACCTGGCAGCGGCTTGGCACCTATGTTGCCGGCTTGGCGCTGGACGATGCCGGCATCAAGGGCAATGACGAGCTCAGCACTACCATGGACATGGTGGTGGCGGCCGGCGGCGGCGAGCGCGACGAGGCTGTCGACACCGCGATCCTCGCGGCCTCCGAGGCCCGCAACGACCGCGACGTGCTGCTCAACGAGAAGCTGACCACGGAATTGCGGCCGACGCTGTTCCTCGCCCAGCTCTCCAACCTGCTCGCCGGCAACATCTCGATCGTGCACAAGGTCACCGGCTCGTCCCGCACCTTCATGGGCGAGGAAGGCGCCGGCGTCTCAGCCGTCGAGACCGCCGCCGCGCGCATCCGCTCCGGCCAGTCGACGCATGTCCTGGTCGGCGGCGCCTTCCAGACCGAACATTCCGACATGCTGCTGGGCTACGAGCTCGCCGGCTATCTGCATCGCGGTCCCTGGAGGCCGGTCTGGCAGCGGCAGGGGGCGGAAGGCGGCGGCGTGGTGACCGGCTCCGGCGGCGCCTTCCTGGTGCTCGAACAGCGCGAGCACGCGGTGAGCCGCGGTCGCAAGATCTACGCTGAGCTCGGTCCCGTGGTTTCCGGTCGGGCCAGGCGCCGGCGCGGCGAGCTGAATGCCGAGATCGCCGCGCTGCTGAAGCAGGCAGCGCTGCCCGCCGGCGAATTGCTGACGATTTCCGGGACCTCCGGCGCCCATGCCGCCACCGCGGCCGAGAAGGAAGCGTTCGACGCGAATCCGGCGCTTGCCGTGCGCGCCTTCTCGACGCTGACCGGCCACATGAAGGAAGCGCAATTTCCCTTTGCGGTTGCGCTTGCCGCGCTCGCCGTCGACCGCAAGACCCCCTACCCTGTCTTCGATGCCACAGCGGAGCGGCCATTCGAGGGCGCCCCCGGTTCCGTCCTTGCAACGGCGATCGGCTATCACCAATTCGAGGGGCTGGGGCTGATCAAAGCCGCTTAGACCGAGGCAATAGAAACATGGCCAATCTCCGCGATCACATGGGCAGGCCGATCGTTGCCGTGACCGGCATCGGCGTCGTCACCTCGCTGGGCGTCGGCAAGACCGACAACTGGGCGGCGCTGACCTCGGGCAGATCCGGCATCCATCCGATCACCCGCTTTCCGGTCGATCACCTCAACACTCGCATCTCCGGCATGGTCGATTTCCTGCCCTCGAGCTCCAAGGGTGCCAGCCCCCTCACCTACGAATTGGCCGAGACAGCGGCTCAGGAGGCAGTATCGGAAGCTGGCCTCGATTCCGGAGATTTCGGCGGACCGCTGTTCCTCGCTTCGCCGCCGGTTGAGCTCGATTGGGCCGATCGCTTCTCGCTCTACAATTCCGACAAGCAGGAAAGCGGTTCCGAAAGGCTGCTGAGGGTCGCTCGCGGACTGAAGGAGCTCGACATCTTCGAGACCACGCAGTTCGGCTCCATCGCCGACCGCCTCGCCGACCGTTTCGGCACGCGCGGCCTGCCGATCACGCTGTCGACCGCCTGCGCTTCCGGCGCCACCGCCATCCAGCTCGGCGTCGAGGCGATCCGGCGCGGCGAATGCGACAAGGCGCTGTCGATCGGCGCCGACGGTTCAGCCACAGCCGAGGCGCTGATCCGCTTCTCGCTGCTCTCGGCGCTCTCCACCCACAACGATATTCCCGAAAAGGCATCAAAACCCTTCTCCAAGGACCGCGACGGTTTCGTGCTGGCCGAAGGCTCCGGCGCGCTGGTGCTGGAATCGCTGGAAGCGGCCCTTGCCCGTGGCGCGACCATCCTCGGCATCATGCGCGGCTGCGGCGAAAAGGCCGACGACTTCCACCGCACCCGGTCCAAGCCCGACGCTTCGCCGGCGATCGCCACGGTGCGCGCCGCCCTTGCCGATGCGGGCCTCAGCGAGGACGAGATCGACTACGTCAACGCGCACGGCACCTCGACGCCGGAGAACGACAAGATGGAGCATCTGTCGCTGTCGACCGTATTCGGCGAGCGGATCGGCTCGGTGCCGGTCTCGTCGAACAAGTCGATGATCGGCCATACGTTGTCGGCGGCAGGCGCGGTCGAAGCCGCGTTCTCGCTGATGACGATGCGCGAAAGCGTCATCCCGCCGACGATCAACTACGACAATCCCGATCCGGCGATCGTGCTCGACGTCGTGCCGAACAAGAAGCGCAATGCCGAAGTCGGCACGGTTCTGTCGAACTCCTTCGGCTTCGGCGGCCAGAACACCTGCCTTGTCATGGCGCGGGAACCGGTCTAAGCGGACGTTTTTCCGCTTCCACAGCACCGACAGGCCAAATGCGCGCATTGCAACTTATCGAGGACCGCCGTCTTGAAACGGTGGACCTGCCGCCTCCCCCGCCGCCTTCGCTGGGCGAAGTGACGCTCCGCATAAGGGCGGTGGCGCTCAACCATATCGACGTCTGGGGCTGGCGCGGCATGGCCTTCGCCAAGCGCAAGCTGCCGCTGGTCGTCGGCGCCGAGGCCTCCGGCGAGGTCGAGGCGGTCGGGCCTGGTGTCTCCAATCTCCTGCCCGGGCAGTTGGTGTCGATCTACGGCGCGCGCACCTGCGGGCTCTGCCGCGCCTGCCGCGAAGGCCGAGACAATCTCTGCGAGCATGTTTCCGGCGTCCACGGCTTCCACCTCGACGGCTTCGCGCAGGAAAAGATCAACCTGCCGGCCCGCCTGCTGGTGTCCGCTCCGCCCGGCGTCACCGAGATCGGCGCCGCGGTCGCCCCCGTCACCTTCGGCACGGTCGAGCATATGTTGTTCGACAACGCGAAGCTTGAGCCCGGCGAGACCATTCTCGTCCATGCCGGCGGCTCCGGCATCGGCACCGCCGCGATCCAGCTGGCGAAGCGCATGGGTTGCACCGTCATCACCACGGTCGGATCGAACGACAAGATCGACAAGGCGAAGGCGCTTGGCGCCGACCATGTCATCAACTATCGCGACGACCGTTTCGAAGGCGCGGTGCGCAAGCTGACCAAGAAGAAGGGCGTCGACGTCGTCTTCGAGCATGTCGGCGCCGACACCTTCGCCGGCTCGATGCTGTGTTTGAAGCGCGGCGGCCGTCTCGTCACCTGCGGCTCGACATCCGGCGTGTCGACGCAGATCAACCTGATGCAGCTTTTCCAGCAGCAGTTGAAGCTGCTCGGCTCCTTCGGCTGCCGCATGGAGAACATGGCCAATGCCATGCAGAAGATGGCGGCCGGCCTCGTTGCTCCGGTCATCGATACCGAAGTCGGCTTCGACGACATCGATGCAGCGCTGAAGCGCATGGAAGGCCGCGACGTCTTCGGCAAGATCATCCTGCGCGTTTCGTAAGGCAGATGGTCGGCAAGGTGCTCAAGAAAGCCCGCCGGGACTTCATGTTCCGCTACGGCCGGCGGCTGCGCCAGATGGAGCACTGGCTGGTGGCGCGGCTTGCCATGTCGATGATCTGGCTCCTGCGCCTATTGCCGCCGGACAGGGCGCTCAACTTCGCCGACCGCGTCGCCCGCCGCATCGGGCCATTGGTCGGGCGGCATCGGGTGGCCGTGAACAATCTGCGTCTAGCCTATCCGGAAAAGAGCGATGCCGAGATCGAGGCCATCGCTTCCGATATGTGGGGCAATATGGCCCGGCTGGCGGCCGAATACATCTTCCTCGACGCCCTCTTCGATTTCGACCCGAATGCCACCAAGCCGGGCCGGGTCGAGGTTCGCGGCATCGACCATTTCGTCGAGATAGCCGGCGAGAAGAAGCCCCATATCCTGTTCACCGGCCATCTCGGCAATTTCGAGCTGCTGCCGGTCGCCGCCGCCACCTTCGGCATGAACATCACCGCGCTGTTCCGCCCGCCGAACAACCCATACCTTGCCGACTACATCCATTCGACGCGCCGCTCGACCATGGGGGGCCTGCTGCCCTCCTCGACCGGCGCGTCGTTCGCCCTCGCGGCAATCCTGGAGAACGGCGGCAATATCGGCGTTCTGGTCGACCAGAAATTCACGAACGGCGTCGAGACGACCTTCTTCGGCCGCTCCTGCCAGAGCAATCCGGTGCTGGGCATGCTCGCCCGCCACTATGACTGCGATGTCTACCCGGCGCGCTGCGTCAGGCTGCCGGGAAATCGCTTCCGCCTCGAGATCGAAGACAAGCTGACCTTGCCGCGCACCGGAGGCGGCAGCGTCGATGTCCGAGCCACCACCCAGTTGCTCGCCGACGTCGTCGAACGCTGGGTGCGCGAGGATCCCGGACAGTGGATGTGGTTCCACAAGCGCTGGGAGATGAGCGGACGCCGCCGCAAACGCGGGCGGGCCAAAGAGGTCAGTTGAGCCTTCGGGTGGTATCTCAAAACGCTCAGCGCCGTTTCCCCGACTTGATCAACTCAGCCCGAGGGCAAAAGTGCCGGTGTCTGCGCAAGGAAAAGCCGCGAAGATCGCTCTTCGCGGCTCTGATTTCAGGCGACCTGAACTGGCTGAGCTATCCTAGAGCCGGATGATTTCAGGTCGAGTCGACCTGAAATCTGAATCCGGCTCTAAATCAAAGAGATAGAGCATGATGTCGTCCGAAAACCGCTCCACACTTTTCGGCATCATGCTCTCTAGAGGAACGGTATCGTGAAGTTGGGTCGATACGTGTCCATCGTGGCGCCGTTGCGGTCTTCGGAGAGCAGCGTATCCGAACCGAAGCTTGCCCGCAGCCCGATCACATATTTGTGGATGTTAACGCTGCCCGAACCTTCCGAGAATGTCAGGTGGTCCAATTGATAGCGGCCAAACGCTGACCAAGGGGTCCCCGAGAACCGATAGGTAGCCTGCAACGCTGCCGTGACAGTATCGAAATGCCCGCCAAAGCCGGACAGCCGCGAGAAGCCGAGTTCACCGTCGAAGCGTAGATCGTCCTGCGCGAAATACCGCACGACGCCACGGCCGCCCCAATTATCGAAATGCTCGGATGCGCCGCCTGCCCGCAACTGGCCGTAGTAGACCTGGCCGTAGAGTGTCACATTGCCGAAATAGGCCTGCGCTTCGGGACCGACGGTGAAAGTGTACAGATCCGCATCGCTAATAAACTCATCGCCGCCATATCCGTTGATCGTGGCAAAGCCGCCGAGCGCATAGGAGCTCGGATCGCGCCAGTAGCCATGGATCGCGCCGCCGTAGCTGTAGATGTTCGTGCCTTCGATCCAGAGCGAATCGATCACCGCATCGGTCTGGATGTTCCAGCGGGCGTCGATCGGGAAATTGATTCGAGCGGCGCCACCGGCAGTCGTGCCGTCTGCGTCGTCCCCGGGAGTCGCGAAATAGATACCGCCGAGATAAACTTCGCCATAACCTGATATATGCGGTTGGGCGAGTTCCTGGTCCAGAACAACCGGAGTGTCCGCAGCGAAAGCCGAAGTCGCCGTTGCCGCGATCGCGGCGCTCAAAAGAAATCGATACATCATAGTCCCCAAGCAGCCAGAATTAACGCTTCGTATTTACCACCGCCGCGTCATGCAAACCAGCTTCGGCAATGCTGTTGACGGCGTAAGCCGTTGTTTTTCGAAGCATGTGAGACATTGCTGCAACGCCCCGAAAGGACTGGCCGCAGGCAGCAATTGCTGCCTGCGGCCATCAGCGAGCCTTTTCCGGCCGTTTCAGTCGGTGACAACGATCCGCGTGTTGCCGAAGCCGATTTCCTTGACCATCGAGTAGAAAGTCGCGGCATTGGCGGTGTGCAGGCGCACGCAGCCATGCGAGGCCGGACGCCCGAGATACTTCACGGCCCCGGTGCCGTGGATGGCGTAGCCGCCACGGAAGAACACCGAATAAGGCATCGGCGACATCTCGTATTTACGCGAGTACCACATCCGGGCCGTCCACTGCGGACGATAGCTGCCGCGCGGTGTGAAGTAGCCCTTGCGCGCGGTCGATACGTTCCAGCGGTAGAGCACCTGACCATATTTGCTGACGGTCATCGTCTGGGTGGAAACGTCGATGTTGGCGACCAGTGAGGCCGCCCGGCCGGCAAAAGATGTGCCAAGCAGCGCGGTTGCCAGCACGGCTGCCATGAGAACGGACTTCTTCATGCGATCAAACCCCTTCGATTGCCCCTTGCCATCACGTGGTTCTTTTCCATCATTTTGCCGGCAGGTGCGTTAAGTACCACACACTCCTTGACGAAACCGCCAATCCGATGCGGCGAATTTGAATGATTTTCCCGCCATAGTTGCCGGCACGACACGCACGCCCGAAGGTTTAGCCGGTCTTGGGCCATACGCGACCGTTGTGTGGCAATGAGCGACTGGTTGCTTGCAAAAGCACCGAGTTCCTCCTTCAATCCGCCGCATGAATGAACGACTCCTCAAGGCCATTGATGACCGGGTCGACGACCTGGTCGCGCTGACCGCCGACCTGATCCGCTTTCCGACCGTCAATCCGCCCGGCGAGGCCTATCGGCCATGCGCCGAATATCTTGGCGCGCGCCTGAGGAAGCTCGGCTTCGAGACCGAGTTCATCCGCGCCGAAGGCACGCCCGGCGACACCGACCGCTACCCGCGCGTCAACGTCGTCGCCCGGCTCAAAGGCCGCTCACCCGGAGCCTGCGTGCATTTCAACTCGCATATCGATGTGGTCGAGGCCGGCGAAGGCTGGACGGTCGACCCCTTCGCCGGCCTGGTGAAGGACGGCAGGGTCTATGGCCGCGGCGCGTGCGACATGAAGGGCGGGCTCGCCGCTTCAGTCGTCGCCGCCGAAGCGTTCATGGAGGTCTATCCCGACTTTCCCGGCGCCATCGAGATATCGGGCACGGTCGACGAGGAGTCCGGCGGCTTCGGCGGTGTCGCGCATCTGGCCAAGCTCGGCTATTTCTCGAAGCCGAAGGTCGACCACGTCATCATTCCGGAGCCGCTGAACAAGGACCGCATCTGCCTTGGTCATCGCGGCGTCTGGTGGGCCGAAATAGAAACCAAAGGCGAGATCGCGCATGGCTCGATGCCGTTCCTCGGCGACAATGCGGTGCGCCATATGGGTGCCGTGCTGCAGGCCTTCGAGGACGAACTCTTCCCGGCGCTCGACCGCAAGGTGACGCGCATGCCGGTGGTGCCCGAGGGCGCCAGGCGCTCGACCATGAACATCAATTCGATTCATGGCGGCCAGACCGAGGATTTCCGGCCGGGACTGCCTTCGCCCAACGTGCCGGATTCCTGCCGGCTGACCATCGACCGCCGCTTCCTGCTCGAGGAAGATCTGGCCACGGTCAAGGGCGAAGTCACCGGCATCCTCGAACGGTTGAAGCGCGAGCGGAAGAAATTCGACTACGAGATCCGCGACCTGATGGAAGTCCTGCCGTTGATGACCGAGCGCGACGCGCCGGTGGTGAAGGCCGTCGCGAAGGGCATCATGGAAATCTTCGACCGCGAGCCGGAATACGTGATCTCGCCCGGCACCTATGACCAGAAGCACGTCGCCCGCATCGGCCACATCTACGACTGCATTGCCTACGGCCCGGGCATTCTCGATCTCGCCCACCGGCCGGACGAATGGGTCGGCATCGCCGACATGGTGGAATCGGCCAAGGTGATGGCGATCGGCCTCAACGTGCTGCTGCGCGGCACGACCGGCTGATCCGGAAAAACATTTCCCTTGGCGCTGCCCGGCAGCACGAAACGCAATTTACTCGCGAGGCAAATCACGCTTCTATCCGGCGGGTTTGCGCAAAATCTCAGCTCATGGGAGTTTCAGCGATGAAATTGTGGAAGACCATTCTGGCCGCGGCCGTGCTGTCGCTTGCCGCCGCCACGTCGGCCTTTGCCGCGCGCACCGACCTCGTCATCGGCATTCCGCTCGAACCCCCGCATCTCGATCCGACCGCCGGCGCCGCCGCCGCGATCGACGAAGTGCTCTACGCCAATGTCTTCGAGGGCCTCACCCGCGTCGGCCCGAACGGCGAGGTTCTACCCGACCTTGCCGAAAGCTGGACCATCTCGGATGACGGCAAGGCTTACACTTTCAAGCTGCACACCGGCGTGAAATTCCACGATGGCAGCGACTTCAGCGCTGACGACGTGAAATTCTCGCTCGACCGCGCCCGCGCCGACAATTCGGTCAATGCGCAAAAGGGCTTGTTCGCGCAGATCGACAAGGTCGACGTCGTCGATCCGGCCACCGTCAAGGTGACGCTGAAGAACCCGCAAGGCTCCTTCCTCTACAATATGGGCTGGGGCGACGCGGTGATCGTGTCGCCGAAATCGGCCGACGCCAACAAGGAAAAGCCGATCGGCACCGGCCCCTTCAAGTTCCAGAACTGGGCCAAGGGCTCGTCGATCACGCTGGTGAAGGCCGACAATTATTGGGGCGCGCCGGTGTTCCTCGACAAGGTCGAGTTCCGCATCGTTCCGGACGCCGCCGCCGCCGTGCCGGCGCTGCTCTCCGGCGACATCCAGGCCTTTCCCTTCTTCGATCCGGACAGCGTCTCCCGGGTCAAGGACGACCAGCGCTTCAAGGTGGTGATCGGCGCGACCGAAGGCGAGACCATCCTCTCGATCAACAACAAGAAGCCGCCCTTCGACAAGCTGCAGGTCAGGCAGGCGATCTCCTTCGCACTCGACCGCAAGGCGATCATCGACGGCGCTTCGGCGGGCCTCGGCGTGCCGATCGGCTCGCATATGTCGCCCGCCAACAAGGATTATGTGGATCTCACCGGCCTCTATCCGCACAATGTCGACAAAGCCAAGGAACTGCTCAAGGAAGCCGGTCTCGAAAACGGCTTCAAGGCAACGCTGAAGCTGCCGCCGCCTTCCTATGCGCGACTCGGTGGCGAGATCATCGCCTCCGAGCTGCGCGAAGTCGGCATCGACCTGGAGATCATTCCGGTCGAATGGGCGCAGTGGCTGGATCAGGTCTTCACCAAGAAGGACTATGACCTGACCATCGTCTCGCATACCGAGCCGAACGACATCGATATCTATTCGCGCAAGGACTATTACTTCAACTACGACAACCAGACCTTCGACAAGATCATCGCCGACCTCAACCTCACCTCCGACGAAGCCAAGCGCAAGCAACTGCTCGGCGAAGCGCAGAAGATCCTGGCAGACGACGCCGTGGTCGGCTTCCTGTACGAGCTGCCGAAGGTCGGCGTCTGGGACGCCAAGCTGCAAGGCCTGTGGGAGAATGCACCGATCCAGGCCAACGATCTGACCAAGGTGAAGTGGACGGATTGACGGCCTAAAGGCGAACTTTGCGCTCCGTCACACCCCCCTCTGCCCTGCCGGGCATCTCCCCCGCAAGGGGGGAGATTGAGCTTTCATTTACGCTTTCGCCATTCGCCGACGTTGGATGGTTGTTGGCGACGCGGACACTGCTGATCTCCCCCCTTGCGGGGGAGATGGCCGGCAGGCCAGAGGGGGGTGGGCGGGAACTCGACCTTCACCCGTCCGTCGCGCTGGCTGCAAGTTCGACCCTCCCATGACCGCCTACCTCGTAAAACGTCTCATCATCGCGGCCATCACGCTGGTGCTGGCCTCGATGGTGGTTTTCGCGGTGATGGAAATCCTGCCCGGCGACCCGGCGCGCCTGATGCTGGGCTTCAACGCCAGCGCCGACCAGGTCGAGTCGCTGCGCAACCAGATGGGGCTCAACGCGCCGCTTGTCCTGCGCTACGTGCATTGGGCGGGCGGCCTGCTCAGCCTCGATTTCGGCCGCTCCTACACCTATTCGGTTCCCGTCATCGACCTCGTGCGCGAACGCGTCGTCGTTTCCCTGCCGCTGGCGCTGATTGCGCTGGCGCTGTCTACCTTCATCGCCATTCCGGTCGGCGTATTTTCCGCCAGCCGGCAAGGCCGGGCCGGCGATGCGCTTGCCATGGGCGCCGCCCAGCTCGGCGTCGCCGTGCCGAACTTCTGGTTCGCGCTGATGCTGATCTATCTGTTCGCCGTGTGGCTGCGGCTGGTGCCGGCCGGCGGTTTTCCAGGTTGGGGTGCAGGCATCTGGCCGGCGGTTAAGTCGTTGCTGCTGCCGGCCGTCGCTCTGGCCCTGCCGCAAGCGGCGATCCTGGCGCGCGTTGCCCGCTCGGCACTGATCGAGGTGCTCAACGAGGACTATATCCGCACCGCCCGCGCCAAGGGCCTGCCCTACCGCGCCGTGCTCTGGCGCCACGCGCTGCGCAACGCCATGATCCCGGTGCTCACCATCCTCGGCCTGCAATTTGCCTTCCTGCTTGCCGGCACCATCATCATCGAGAACGTCTTCTACCTGCCGGGCCTCGGACGGCTGGTGTTCCAGGCGATCACCCAGCGCGACCTGATCGTCGTCGAGAGCGTCGTGATGCTCCTGGTTGCCGCCGTGATCGCCGTCAACCTGCTGGTCGACTTCTCCTATGCCGTCGTCGATCCAAGGCTGAGAGGCCGACAATGACCATGCGCGTCGACCTGCCCGAGGAAACGCTTGCAGAGGTTCTGGCCAAGGCCTTCCGCAACCGCTCGTTCCTGATCGGCTTCGCCATCACGCTGCTGGTGGCCGCGGTTGCGCTCCTCTCCTTCGTCTGGACGCCCTACGACGTCACCAGATTGGTGATCGCCGACAGGACGCAGGCGCCCTCGCCGGCGCACTGGTTCGGCACCGATCATTTCGGCCGCGACATCCTGTCGATGATCATGGTCGGCGCCCGCAACTCGATCGCCGTGGCGCTAGTGGCGGTGGGCATCGGCATGGGCATCGGCGTTCCGCTCGGCGCCTTCGCCGCCGCGCGCGGCGGCCTTGCCGACGAGGCGCTGATGCGCATCAATGACCTCGTCTTCGCATTTCCAGCGCTGCTTTCGGCGATCATGATCACCGCCATCTTCGGCCCCGGCGCCGTCAACGCCATCATCGCCATCGGCATCTTCAACATTCCGGTCTTCGCCCGCGTCGCCCGCGCCGGCGCGCTGGCGATCTGGCCGCGCGAGTTCATTCTTGCCGCGCGCGCCGCCGGCAAGGGCATGACGCAGATTTCTGTCGAGCACATCCTGCCTAACATCGCGACACTGCTGCTTGTCCAGGGCACCATCCAGTTCGCACTCGGCATCCTGGCCGAGGCCGGGCTGTCCTATGTCGGTCTCGGCGCGCAACCGCCGATGCCGAGCTGGGGCCGCATGCTGTTCGACGCCCAGACGCGCATGGTGACGGCGCCCTGGATGGCGATCTTTCCCGGCATGGCGATCGTCATCACCGTGCTCGGGCTGAACCTGCTCGGCGACGGCATCGCCGACATCCTCGATCCGAAATCGCGGCGGTAGCGATGAGCCTGCTCCATATCGAGAACCTGTCGCTGACGATCGGCGAGACGCCGATCCTGAAGGAAGTCGACCTCGCCATCGCGCCTGGCGAAGTGGTCGGCCTTGTCGGCGAATCCGGCTCCGGCAAGTCTATGACCGCACTGACGATCATGCGGCTGCTGCCGCATCTGGCGCGCGCCGGGGGACGCGTCACTTTCGACGGCATCGACCTCCTCGGCGCGAGCGAAGACCAGATGTGCGCGCTGCGCGGCGACGACATCGGCATGGTTTTCCAGGAGCCGATGACGGCGCTCAATCCGGTCAAGACCATCGGCGAGCAGGTCGCCGAAGGTATCCGCTGGCACACCAAGGCAGGCCGCGCGGAGGCCGAGGACCGCGCGCGTAAAATGCTCGACCGCGTCGGCCTGCCTGAGGCAAACTTTCCGCTGTCGCGCTACCCGCACGAACTGTCCGGTGGCCAGCGCCAGCGCGTCGTCATCGCGATTGCCTGCGCGCTGAAGCCCAAGCTCCTGATCGCCGACGAGCCGACGACGGCGCTCGACGTGGTGCTGCAGGCGCAGATCCTCGACTTGTTGCGCGAGCTGGTCAGCGAAAACCGCATGGGCCTGCTGCTCATCTCGCACGACCTCGCGGTGGTGACCGAGATGGCCGACCGCCTGACCATCCTGCGCCGCGGCGAGGTGATGGAAGCCGGCGACACTGCGTCCACGCTGTCGGCACAGCACCACCCCTACACCCGCGAGCTGGCGCTGGCTTCCATGCATGTGCCGGCGCGGCCTAAGACGCACCTCGCCGGCTCGTCAAAGCCGCTGCTCGAAGTTGAAGGCGTCAGCCGGGATTATTCGGGCCGGCGCAAATCGTTGTTCCGATCAGCAGAGCCGATCCGCGCCGTCGACAATGTCTCCCTGACCATCGAGCCCGCTCAGTCGGTGGCGCTCGTCGGCCGTTCCGGCTGCGGCAAGTCCACCCTTGCCCGCATGATCCTGGCGTTGGACAAGCCGACGGCCGGCGCGATCCGCTTTCGCGGCGAGACCATCACCGGCAAGGCGGAGGCGGCGCTGAAGCCGGCGCGGCGGGACATGCAGGTGGTGTTCCAGGATCCCTACGGCTCCTTCGACCCGCGCCAGAAGGTCGAGAAGCTGGTGGCCGAGCCGCTGCATCTCTTGGAAAAGCAGCCGGCCCGGGCCGAGCGCCGCGAGATGGTCGCGCATGCGCTCGACCAAGTCGGGCTCGGGCAGCGCGACATGGACAAATATCCGCATGAATTCTCCGGCGGCCAGCGCCAGCGCCTGTCGATTGCCCGCGCCATCATCACCCGCCCGAAGCTGGTGGTCGCCGACGAACCGGTCTCGGCGCTGGATGTCTCGATCCGCGCCCAGATCCTCGACCTCTTCGCCGAACTCAACCAGAAGCTCGGCATCGCCTATCTCTTTATCACCCATGACCTGACGGTTGCCCGTGCCATGTCGGACGAGGTGCTGGTCATGCATGAGGGCAAGATCGTCGAGCGCGGCAGGACCACCGACGTGCTCGACAATCCACGCTCGGAAGCGGCACAGGCGCTGGTCGCGGCTGCGCCCGATCTTCACCGCGCGATCGCGCGGCGCATGCAGGAACAGGGTTGAGCGGCTAGCTCGCTCTCAGTCAGCGGGCTTCACCAAATCGACCGGGCTGATATCGAGCAGGTCGAGCGTGCGACGCAGGAGCTTCACCTCGCTTTCGGCAAGCTTGGCGTCGGCCTTGGCGATCTCCGCCATATGGCGTGCCAGCAGCTTGCGCCGTTCGATGTCGAGGTCGCGGAACAAGGCGATCGCCTGCGAGCCGTTGGTCTCGTAGCCAAAATCGTTGAGATATTCGATGACACTGTCGATCGAGGTTTCGGGGATGCCGAAGGCCTCCTTGCAGATGCGCCGGAAGGCGACCATCTCGCTCTCCGAGACCGCGCCGTCGGCAAGGATCATGCGAAACAGCATCAGAAGCTCCGCCGACAGCACCGGATCGTCCGCCACCTTGCGCACGCCCGGGTCGCCATCGAAGATCGAGCGTATCTGGTCCAGCAGCGCCATCGCCATAAGCCTCCCCTTGCGATTCCGCTCTGATTGTTAGCGTGGAATCGGTCTTGCGCAAACTGGTCGGGCATGATGGAAGCTGCGTCTTCCCTCGCAGAGCCCCCCGCCCGATGATCGACCTTACTCTCCAGACCGTCCTCATACTCACCGCCGCCGCTTTTGCGGCAGGCTTTGTCGATTCGATTGCGGGTGGCGGCGGCCTCATCACCATCCCTGCGCTGCTTCTGGCGGGCTTCTCCCCCGTCGCGGCCCTCGGCACCAACAAGCTGCAAGGCATGTTCGGCTCCGGTTCGGCCACTATCCACTATGCGGCCAAAGGCCAGGTCGATCTGCGCCGCCAGCTTCCGTCCGCGCTGCTGGCGCTCGTCGGCGGCGCCGTCGGCGCTCTGCTGGCGACGGTGGTGCCCGGCGACTTCCTGCGCGCCCTTTTGCCGGTTCTGTTGATCGCGATCGCGCTCTACTTCGCCTTCAAACCCAACATGAACGATGTCGACCGCGCCGAACGCCTCTCGCCGTTCCTGTTCGGCCTCATCATTCCGCCGCTGGTCGGCTTCTATGACGGCCTCTTCGGCCCCGGCGCCGGCTCCTTCTATATGCTCGCCTTCGTCAGCCTTGCCGGCTACGGCGTGCTCAAGGCGACCGCCCACACCAAGCTGCTCAACTTCGCCTCCAACATCGGCGGCTTCGTCGTCTTCGCCGCCGTCGGTGTTATCGACTGGAAGATCGGCCTGATGATGGGCGTGGCGCAGTTCCTCGGCGCACGCGTCGGCGCTAGCCTCGCCATCAAGATCGGCGCGAAACTGATCAAGCCGCTGCTGGTGATCGTCTGCGTGGCGCTGGCAGTGAAGCTGCTTGCCGACCCGGCCAATCCCCTACGCCAACTCATTGGTGTGTGACGATCCTGCTGGTAGAGTTCGTGCGTGCGAATCATGTTGGAGGGACAGACATGAATCTCAGTGCACCCACCCAGATCGTGTTCATTATTTCGTTGGTCATCGCCATCATCGGCCTTCTTGCCGCTCTTGGCCTTCTTGCGTTCATTCCTCTCGCGTCGGTGTGGATTATGCTCATCGCCTACATCGTGCTTGCCGCCGGCTGCCTGATGCGCGGCGCCTGAGCACACCAAATCTCCGGCAACTCGAAGCGCCCGGCCCTGCCGGGCGCTTTTGATTTGAGGGCACGGTCTGCTAGGCTTGAGCCATGTCCGACGAGACAGAGCGCCATAGACAAGACAATCAGTCCCCGGCCCTCCATTTCGAGATGGTCCGGCGCAAACCCGCCGCTTCGCTCGCGGGCATTGTCACCGATGTCTGCGGCTATCGCGAGATTTGGCCCGGCCATTTCCGCATCGTCGAATATGCCTCGCTCACCGTGCCGCTGGTGATCAGTTTTGCCGAAGCCTTCGCCATCGGGCTCGGCCGGAATCCCGGCGACAACGACCGTTTTGCCAGCTTCGCGGCGGGCCTCTATGCCGGCCCCGTCGTGATCGAATCCTTCGGCGGCTCCTGCTGCGTCCAGGTGAATTTCACGCCACTTGGCGCCAGGCGATTCTTCGGCCTGCCGATGAGCGAATTGAAGGACCGCATGGTCGGCCTCGACGATGCGCTGGGCTTCGAGGGCATCGCATTGCGCGAACGGCTAGGCGAAGCACCGGATTGGGACACGCGCTTTGCCATTGCCGAGGGTTTCGTGACCAGCCGGCTTGCGGAGGCCAACGGGCTTTCTTCCGAAGTCGCCTGGGCCTACGGGGCTGTTATCGCGTCGGGCGGCCGCACCCGGATTTCGGCGCTTGCCGGAGAGATCGGCTGGAGCCGCAAGCATCTGGCGGCAAACTTCACCGAAGCGATCGGCATCGGGCCAAAGACATTGTCGCGCATCGTGCGCTTCAACCGTGCGCTTTCGTTATCGAAGCGGCAACAAGACAACTGGGCCGGCATCGCCGCCGATTGCGGCTATGCCGACCAGGCGCATCTGGTGCGCGAGTTTCGTCAGCTCGCCGGCGAAACGCCGACGGCACTCGCCGCACTGGCTTAAAGCATGTCTCCCGAAAGTGGGAACCGGTTTCGGGACAAAGACATGCGTAAAATCAAAAACCTAAAGCGCACGGAGCGAATCTGAAAGATCGCGACGCGCTTTAGCGTCCGCTGCGGCAGGTAACATTTCTTCAAGACGCCGGAATGCTTTTGCCTGAGACTGGCTTCCATCAAGTCATCAGGGAGTTTGTCATGCCCACGGCAACGGAAGCACCTCGCATCTATCCCGCCCTGCGCTACAGGAACGCGGCCAAGATGATCGACTGGCTGTGCGACGCCTTCGGCTTCGAGGTGCGCGCCCGCTACGGCGAAGGCGACATCGTCCATCACGCCGAGCTTACCTTCGGGTCCTCGATGATCATGCTCGGCACCGCCCGCGACGACGACTACGGCAAGATGGTCGGCGAGCCTGGCGGCGGTGGCGGCAAGTCGACCTACATTGCCGTCGATGACGCCGACGCCGCCTATGCCAAGGCGAAGAAGGCCGGCGCCCAGATCATTCAGGAATTGGTCGACCGCGACTACGGCAGCCGCGAGTTCATCTGCCTCGACCCGGAAGGCAATGTCTGGTCCTTCGGCACCTATTGGCCGAAGGCCAGGGAGAAGGCTTGAAACCCTCAGCACCGACGCTGAAGGTTGGCGAAAGCATCCCAACTTCGTCATCCACGGGCGAAGCTCCGTCGCGGAGACCCGAGGATCCATTCCGCTACTTTCGCCGAGGAATGCAGCGGAGCAGAATTCTGCGCGGTTGCAACGCCTTAAGGTCACGGAATGGATTCTATGGTCTGCGCGCGTCGCTTCGCTCCTTGCTCCACCATAGAATGACGACCCGATGAGCGTTTTCGCCAATCTCAGACGTGTTGATGAGAGGTCTATCGCGCGAGCGCAAAAATCGCGTCGCAGTCGAGATGCCTCTCCAGTTCCGTCGCAACCTCGTCCAGCGCCTTCTCGACCTCGGCGCGGTAGTCGATGCCACCTCCTTTGACCCCCAGGCTCTCAAGATAAGCGGCGCGAAAAGCGTCGGCCGAAAACAGCCCGTGCAGGTAGGTTCCGATGACCTTGCCGTCGGCGGAGGTCGCGCCGTCCTCGACGCCGTTGATGATCGCCGACGGTCTCGCCGTGTCAGGACCGGTGGTGCGGCCGAGATGGATCTCATAGCCTTCGAGCGGCAGGCCGAACTGCACCGAACGCGCGCTTGAATTGCGCACCGTCTTTTCCGGCTCCATCACCGTCTCGATGTCGAGCAGGCCGAGGCCTTCCGCTTCGGTGACGCCGCCTTCGATGCCGTCCGGATCGGCTACCCTCCGGCCAAGCATCTGATAACCGCCGCAAATACCGACCACATGGCCGCCGCGCTTGCGATGGGCGATGAGGTCGCGATCCCAGCCATTCTCGCGGAATTTTATCAGATCGCCGATGGTCGATTTGGAGCCGGGGATGACCACCAGCCCGGCATCCTCCGGCAGCTTATTGCCCGGCGGCACAAACACCACCTCGACCTGCGGCTCGGCCTTGAGCGGATCGAGATCGTCGAAATTGGCGATGCGCGAAAGCATCGGCACCGCCACCTTCAGCGCCCGCTTCTCGCCGGAGGCGAGGCGTTCGAGCACGACCGAATCCTCGGACGGCAGCCGCGCGGCAGCCTTCAGCCAGGGCACCACGCCGAAGCAGTGCCAGCCGGTGAATTTCTCGATTGCGCTTATGCCTTCGTCGAACAGCGAGACATCGCCGCGGAACTTGTTGATGAGGTAGCCGACGATCATGCGTCGGTCTTCCTCCGGCAGGATCAGATGCGTGCCGGCGACCGAGGCGATGACGCCGCCGCGGTCGATGTCGCCGACCAGCACCACCGGCACATTGGCACGCGTCGCAAAGCCCATATTGGCGATGTCGCGGTTGCGGAGATTGATCTCGGCGGGCGAGCCGGCGCCCTCGACGATGACGAGATCGGCGCCCTCCCCGACCTTCGCCCAGGAATCCAGCACCGCGTGCATCAGCCGGGCTTTCATCGCCTGGTAATCGCGCGCCCGCGCCTCGCCGAACACCTTGCCCTGCACCACGACTTGCGAGCCGATATCGCTCTGCGGCTTGAGCAGCACCGGGTTCATATGCACGGTCGGGGTCACCCCGCAGGCAAGCGCCTGCAGCCACTGCCCGCGGCCGATCTCGCCGCCGCCGGCTTTGTTGTCGCCGGGAATATCGGCGACGGCGGCGTTGTTCGACATGTTCTGCGGCTTGAACGGCCTGACCTTCAGCCCGCGCTTTTTCGCTGCCCGGCAGAGCCCCGCCACGAGAACCGTCTTGCCGACATCCGAGCCTGTGCCCTGTAGCATGATTGCCTTGGCCATCAGCTCCTGCCCTCCGAGCCGATGATCGACTTCTGTGCCAGCGGCCCATCCCGCCAGATATAGAGCGCCATCAATGGCTCCTTGCCCGTGCGCATGGCGTGACTGACGTTGGACGCGTGGTGGATGACCTCGCCGGCCTCGCGAACCCGAAAACAGCCTTCGCCCATGCGCCATTCGGTGCTGCCGGTCAGCGGAATGTAGATCTCCTCGGCGGTGTGGTGATGGTCGGGATAGACGATGTCAGGCCCGAGGATCAGCAGCCCGGCCGCAACTGCGTCGTTGACGAAATACCCGCGCGTGCCGAACACCTCCAGCCAGCCGTAATTGTCGATGAAGGCCTGGCCGAAATCGGTGGCAGTGTAAGTCTGCCCCCAGCGCAATTCCTCCCGATGGTCGGCCACGAACCGCGCCAGCAGCCGCGCGCCCTGCGGCGCAGCCTCTGCGATGCGGTCGAGATGGCGGAGGCAGCTTAGCGGACGCGGTTCGAGCGGACGGGAGGGCATGTCCCAGTCGATGCGCGCGACCGCATCCGCGACCAGCGCGCTGTCGGCACCGTCGAGATAGAAGTGGAACCGGTCCAGCAACTGATCGGAAACTGTCGGCACGCACGGCTCCGTTGATCAATCCACGCACAGCCGGTCCGCGGGCGGCCGGGTTGCGCGGCGGCATCATTGGTCTAGATTGATTGTTGCGCAAAGCCAAAAACGACAGGCCACAAGGCCTGAAGCGACAGGGAGCACGCCATGGACGCGGCAGTCGATGCGGGCACTGGCCAATTCGAACTCACCGAGGGACAGCGCGCCATCCAGGAGATGGCGGAGGCTTTCGCGGCCGACCGCGTCGCGCCGAACGCGCTCGATTGGGATCGGGCAAAGCACTTTCCCGCCGATGTGATCCGCGAGACCGGGCCGCTCGGCCTCGGCGGCATCTATGTCAAGGACGATGTCGGCGGCTCGGCGCTGGGACGGCTCGACGCGGTGCTGATCTTCGAGGCGCTGGCGCGTGCCGATCCGGCCTTTTCCTCCTTCATCTCGATCCACAACATGGCGGCCTCGATGATCGACCGCTTCGGCAGCGACGAGCAGCGCCGGCGCTTCCTGCCGAAACTGACCTCGATGGAATGGCTGGCGAGCTATTGCCTGACCGAGCCCGGCTCCGGCTCGGATGCCGCCGCGCTGAAGACGCGCGCGGTGAAGAGCGACGGCGATTATGTCCTGAACGGCGCCAAGCAGTTCATCTCGGGCGCAGGCGACAGCGACCTCTACGTCGTCATGGCGCGCAGCGGCGGCGACGGGCCGAAGGGCATTTCGACCTTCGTCGTGCCCAAGGACGCGCCCGGCCTCTCCTTCGGAGCCAACGAGCACAAGATGGGCTGGCACATGCAGTCGACCCGCCAGGTCATCTTCGAGGATTGCAAGGTGCCGGCGGAAAATCTGCTTGCTACGGAAGGCGCCGGCTTCGGCATCGCCATGGCCGGGCTCGACGGCGGCCGGCTCAACATCGCCGCCTGCTCGCTGGGCGGCGCGCAATCGGCCCTCGACAAGGCGCTCGCCTACACCGCCGAGCGCAAGGCCTTCGGATCGAAGATCAACCAGTTCCAGGCGCTGCAGTTCAGGCTGGCCGACATGGAGACGGAGCTGCAGGCAGCCCGCATCTTCCTCTACGCCGCCGCCGCGAAGCTCGATCGCAAGGCGCCGGATGCCGGCAAATGGTCGGCCATGGCCAAGCGCTTCGTCACCGATATCGGCTTCGACGTCGCCAACCAGGCGCTGCAACTGCATGGCGGCTACGGCTATCTGCACGACTACGGCATCGAGAAGCTGGTGCGGGACCTGCGCGTCCATCAGATTCTCGAAGGCACCAACGAGATCATGCGCGTCATCATCGCGAGATCGCTGATTGGTAGGCAGTAGGCAGTAGGCAGTAGGCAGTAGGGAAAGATGACCGGCAAGATCAACTCGTACAAGGATTTGATCGTCTGGCAGCAGGCCATGGATTTGGCTGTCGCGACCTACTCCTTGACCAAGGCATGGCCAAAAGAGGAATTGTATGGGCTGACCAGCCAAGTTCGCCGCTCAGCCACGTCTATCCCTGCAAACATTGCGGAAGGTTACGGCCGAGACAACACCGGCTCTTACCAACAGTTTCTCAGGATAGCCCAAGGCTCTCTAAAGGAGCTTGAGACGCATCTCCAGATCGCTGAACGCATCGGCCTGGCCACTCGTAATGAGGTCCATCATATGCTGTCAGCCACAGAAGCCATCGGAAAAATGCTTCGCCAGCTTATTATCAAGCTCGCACCTGAATAGACCCCCTACTGCCTACTGCCTACTGCCTACTGCCTACTGCCTACTGCCCAAATCACGGAGTACTACTATGACGACGATCGCCTTCATCGGCTTGGGTAACATGGGCAATCCGATGGCCGCCAACCTCGTAAAGGCGGGGTATGCGGTGAACGGCTTCGATCTTGTTCCGGAAAACCTCACCGTCGCGAAAGAGCACGGCGTGACGGTGATGGCCAACGCCGTCGCCGCGGTGAAGGACGCCGATGTCGTCATCACCATGCTGCCGGCCGGCAAGCATGTGCTGTCGGTCTACGAGGACATCGCGCCCAAGGCGAAGCAAGGCGCTTTGTTCATCGACTCCTCGACCATCGATGTCGAATCGGCGCGCAAGGCGCACGCGATTGCCGCCAGGCATGGCCTGCCGTCGATCGACGCACCGGTCTCCGGCGGCACGGGTGGCGCCGCCGCCGGCACGCTGACCTTCATGGCCGGCGGCTCGGACGCGGCCTTTGCCGCCGCCGAGCCGATCCTGAAGCCGATGGCCGGCCGCATCGTCCATTGCGGCGGCGACGGCGCCGGCCAGGCCGCCAAGATCTGCAACAACATGATCCTCGGCATCTCGATGATCGGCGTTGCCGAGGCCTTCGTGCTGGCCGAAAGGCTCGGCCTGTCGCACCAGGCGCTGTTCGACGTCGCCTCCACTTCCTCCGGCCAGTGCTGGTCGCTCACCACCTACTGCCCGGTGCCCGGCCCTGTTCCGGCCTCGCCCGCCAACCGCGACTACAAGCCAGGCTTTGCCGCAGCCCTCATGCTGAAGGATCTGAAACTGTCGCAAGAGGCCGCGCAAAGCGCCGGCGCGGTGACGCCTCTCGGCGCCGAGGCGACGCAGCTCTACGCGCTGTTCAATGCACAAGGGAATGCCGGCGTCGATTTTTCCGGCATCATAAATTTCCTGCGCGGCGATAAAAGCTAAACAACTGCTTTCAAAGGCTTATCAGCGGATTTTTTCGACACAAAGCCGGCAAATTTAGATTTGCTTAAGCTCTCGATAACCCACCGGTAACGATGTGCCTTTAAAACGGACTGCGAGGCGGACATCGCAACCGCCCGGCGCTCCGGATCAGGTCTCGCGTACCGGAGCCCGTAAGTTTCGCAAGTCGCTCGTAGCGAAACGCCATGCGTATCTGGCAAAGCCGCGTTCCCTTTGGGGCGCGGTTTTTGCCTTTACACGCCCCTTCTCGCAGACATCGTTGGTAGCGCCCCTCGGTCAGTTTGCCGCGATGGCATAGAGT
Organism: Mesorhizobium shonense; assembly: GCF_040545255.1. Classification (NCBI taxonomy): domain Bacteria; kingdom Pseudomonadati; phylum Pseudomonadota; class Alphaproteobacteria; order Hyphomicrobiales; family Phyllobacteriaceae; genus Mesorhizobium; species Mesorhizobium shonense. The sequence continues at coordinate 103,874 of NZ_JBEPLM010000008.1, read as the reverse complement.
CGCCGGCGGGACAGAGGGGGGCGCACAGGATCGCTACGGATATCATTCCGCAACGCTCCTTCGCCCCCTAGATGCCAGGGTCGCCTCGCTCAGCGCTTGCGTAGGTCCGCCTCGGCAAGATCGAGCGCCTTGGCGATGCGCTCGCAGGCCATGTCGATCGTGCCGCGCGTCCAGATCAGCGGCGGCGACAGAATCATCGTGTCGCCGGTCGCGCGCAGCATCATGCCTTGCGCGATCGCATGGTCGCGCACGACGACGGCGGCGCTTCCCGACGGCAAGAAGCGTTCCTTGGTCGCCTTGTCTTTGACGATCTCGATCGCCCCCATCAAGCCGATCGAGCGCACCTCGCCGACCAGCCTGTGGCCGGCGATGCGCTCCTGCAGCGCCTGCGCGAAATAGGGACCGGTGTCGGTCCTGACGCGCTCGACCAGGCCCTCCCGCTCGATGATCTCGAGGTTCTTCAGCGCCACCGCGCAGGCCACCGGATGACCGGAATAGGTGTAACCGTGATAGAACTCGCCGCCCTTCTCGACCAGCGTCTTGCTGATACGGTCGCCGACCAGCAGTGCCGACAGCGGCTGGTAGCCTGAAGTCAGCGCCTTGGCGGTGGTGATGGTGTCGGGTTCCACGTCGAACGTCTGCGCGGCGAACCATTCGCCGGTGCGGCCATAGCCGGTGATCACCTCGTCGAGCATCAGGAGCACATCGTATTTGCGGCAGATGCGCTGTACCTCCGGCCAGTAGCTCATCGGCGGGATTTTTACTCCGCCCGCGCCCATGACCGGCTCGCCGATGAAGGCGGCGACCTTGTCGGCGCCGGCTTCCAGGATCGCGTCCTCGACCGCCTTGGCAGCACGGATGCCGAAATCATGGTCGCTTTCGCCGGGCAGCGCGAGCTCATAGGCATAAGGCATCATCACATGGACGATGTTGGGCACGGCGCCGCCGAGCTGCTTGTGCATCGGCTCCATGCCGCCGAGCGAGGTGCCGGCGATGGTCGAGCCGTGATAGCCCATCTTGCGCGAGATGATGCGGTTCTTCTCCGGTTTGCCTTCGAGCGCCCAATAGTGGCGAACGAGCCGCAGCGCCGTGTCGTTGGCCTCCGAACCGGACGAGCCGTAGAAGACCTGGCCGACATGCTTGGGCGCCAGTTCGGCCAGCTTCTTCGACAACAGCACCGGCGTCGGCGTCGAGCATTTGAAGAAGGAGTTGTAGTAAGGCAGTTCCTTCATCTGCGCATAAGCGGCGTCCGCCAGCTCGTCGCGGCCGTAGCCGACATTGACGCACCACAGGCCCGCCATGCCGTCGAGGATCTCCGATCCTTCCGAATCGTAGATGAACGGGCCATCGGCGCGGGTGATGATGCGTGAGCCTGCCTCGCGCAGTTCCTTGTGGTCGGTGAAGGGATGAAGGTGATGCGCGGCATCGATCTGCTGAAGCTGCTTCAGCGAATAGTTCTGATAGGTCATGGGTTTGATCTTTCCTCTTGAATCAATCCGGCAGCAGCCGGGGCGGATTCGTCAGAGGAAGGCGGGCGGCGAATAGCCGATGCGGGCGCACAGCCGCAAAAGCTCGGCACGCAGCGTGCGCGGTGACGGCGTCACCGCGACCCCGAAGGCGCCTGATGTGCTGATGCGAACCATGGCAGCACATTAAGCCGCCCATGGCCACGAATTCAAGCTGTACCGCGTTTTCAGTCGAGCACCGGATTTTCCGAAAACCGGCTTCCACTTTTCGGTTCGGTGCTCAGCGCCCGCTGCAGAAAGACATAGCGCATCGCCGTTTGCGCGGCCTGCGGGCGGCGGTCGCCGCGTCCGCCATGTCCGCCTTCGGTCTCTTCGAAGAACAACGTCTTGCCGTGACCGGCGGCCTGCAGCCGCGCCGCCATCTTGCGCGCATGGCCGGGATGGACGCGGTCGTCGGCGGTCGAGGTCATCAGGAGCACGGGCGGATAGGCGGCATTCGCCGCGACATGCTGATAGGGCGAATAGACGCCAAGCCAAGCCGCCTCCTCCGGCTTCGACGGGTCGCCATATTCGGCAATCCACGAGGCGCCGGGCGGCAATTCGGTGTAGCGCAGCATGTCGAGCAGCGGCACGTCGATGATGACGGCTCCGAAAAGGTCCGGCCGCTGTGTCAACGACACACCGGTGAGCAGGCCGCCATTCGAGCCGCCTTGTATGCCGAGTTGCGCCGCCGTTGTGATGCCGCGCCTGACCACATCCTCCGCCACCGCGGCGAAATCGTCGAAAGCCTTCTGGCGATTAGCCTTGAGCGCCGCCTGATGCCAGGCCGGACCGAACTCGCCGCCGCCGCGGATATTGGCCTGCACATAGGCGTTGCCCTTGTCCAGCCAGAGTCTGCCGCGGATGCCGGCATAGCCGGGCAAGAGCGGCACTTCGAAGCCGCCATAGCCGTAAAGCAGCGCCGGCGCCGGCCCCGTCTGGTCCCGGCGCCGCACCACGAAATACGGAATCATCGTACCGTCCCTCGAGCGCGCCTCGAACTGCTCCGAAATGTAAGGCGAGGCATCGAAGCGCGCCGGCTGCGATTTCACCGTTTGAAGCATCTCGCCATCGTCGTCCGACCAGATGATCGAGCTCGGTGTCAGGAAATCGGTGAAGGAGAAGGAGACGCTGGAACCGAAATGCTCGGCATGGCTGATGCCGACATTGCCGTTGCCGGGCAGGCCGACCGGCTTCAGCGACCAGCCCTTGTCGGTGCGATCGCAAACGACGACCTTGCCGCGCACATTGTCCATCAGGTTGATAAACAGCCGGTCCTGCGTCCTGGCGAGCCCAGCGATCGAAACGCGATGGGCCGGCTCCAATAGAGTTTCCAAAGGTCCGAACGTGCCATTTTCGATCCAGCGGTCGAAATCCACGGAGTAGAGCCCGTCGGGCAGGCAGGGTGTGCCGTCGGGCGCCGTCCACGGACTGCGCACGCCGAAAACGAGCTGTCCCTTGAAGACCGCCGTGTCGGTGGCGTCGTCGGGCAGCGGAACGCGCCGGTTCTCGCCCGATGCCAGCCGCAGGAAGCTGTGCGAGGTGAAGAAGTCGATGGTCCTGCCAAGCAGCACATGCCGCTTGTCGCCATCGAACTCGACACCGCCGCCGACCGCAAGGTGATGCTTCTCGCCTTCGAAGATCGGCGTAGCGTCTTCCAGCTTCGTGCCGCGCCGCCAGAGCTTGATCACGCGCGGGTAGCCGGACTGGGTCTTGTCGCCCTCCTCGAACGCGGCCGAGACGATCACCGTGTCCTTGTCCAGCCAGGAAAAACCCGACTTCGAGGCGGGAGCGCGAAAACCGTCTTCAACGAAGGATTTCGTCGCGATGTCGAACTCGCGCATCTCGCTGGCGTCGCCGCCATCCGGCGACATGGAGAGCAGGCAGAGGTCGAAATCGGGATAGAGCCGGCTGGCGCCACCGAACACCCATTTCACGCCCTCCTTGGCCGAGAGCTGGTCGAAATCGATGATCGTCTCCCATTCGGGCTTGTCGGTCTTGTAGGAAGCGACCGTTGTGCGCCGCCACAGGCCGAGCGCATTGGTCTTGTCCTGCCAGAAATTATAGACATGGCCGGCGAGCGCCGCACCGACCGGGATATTGTCCTCGGCGGTCATCAGGTCGAGCGCGGTTTCGAACGCGCCCTGATAGGAAGGGTCGCCCTGCAATTCGGCGACCGTCACCGCATTCTGGCGATGAACCCAGTCGAGCGCTTCCTTGCCGTTGCGGTCCTCCAGCCAGAGGAAGGGATCCTCGGCCGCCAATTCGGGCTGGGTTTTCGTCATCGGGCTGGTCATGCAGGTCTCCGGGATCTCGTCTGGCAGGTCCTGCCTACATCGCGTTCGTCAAGCGAACATTCAAGAGCAGGCTCGACGGCTTCTCAGCCTACACCACTCGCCTGCGAAAGACGGTCGTTACGGCCAATGCCGCGCAGATCGCGCCGAGCGTCACCGGAAGGCCCGCCGCGCCAATCACGTCCATCACGCCACCGGCGAGCGGCGGCACGACGATGCCGCCGACACCCCACATCAGCGAGAAGGCGGCGTTGCCGGCGACCAGCGGCGAGCCCGCAAAACGCTCGCCGAGCTCGATGATCGACGTCGTGTAGATGCCGTAGGACACCGCGCCCCATATGAAGACGCAAGGCCAGATCAGCGGCGTCTCGATCAGCATCGGCAACAGCACGCAGCCGAGGATCGTCACCGAAACGCAGCCGAACCGCACCAGGCGGGCCGTCAGCCTTTCGGCGAGCAGGCCGAGCGGCACCTGCATGGCGATGTTGCCGGCAATCATCACCGACAGCAGCGCCGACATGCGTGCCTCGGGAATGCCGTAATGCGTGCCGTAGACGGGAAGCAGCGCCAGCACCGACTGCTCGAAACCGGCTGCGACGACGACCGCCGACAGAAGCAGCCAGGCGAGCGGCATGAAGCCCAGCACTGAAACGTTCTCGCCGGCCTGATCAACCTTGGGCAGGCGTTTGACCACGACCGCCAGGCAGGCGCCGCAGAAGAGGAAGGCAAGGATACCAACCAGGAAGGGCGGCCAGCCCTCGGTGCCGACGGCAAGCAGGCAGAGCGGCCCGGCCGCGAAACCCGCCGAGATGATGGTCGAATAGATGCCCATGACGCGCCCGCGCCGCGATGGCGGCGCCAGTGCGATCACCCAGATTTCGCTGAGCACATAAAGTGGATTGGTCACCACGCCGATCAGGAAGCGCAGCGGAAACCACAAATAGACGTCTTGCGTCCAGCCGATCAGCGCCAGCACCAGCGCCGACAGCACGGCGCAAGTGAGCGCGGTGCGCCCTGCCCCGAACCGGCGCGCCAGCCCCGGGATCAGCGGCGAGGACAGGATGAAGCCGACCGGCGTCATCGCCGCCGACAGGCCGATCACGGCCGGCGACACGCCCTGCCGCTGCAGGATGAAGCTGAGCAGCGGATAGGAGAACCCCTGCGCGATGGCGAACACCGACACCGTCGCGATCACGCCGGTGATCGCCGCCCATTGCATCCTCTCGCCGGTCTCTGATTTCGCCAGAGCCATCATCCCTGCTCCAATCGCTCGGAGCCTTAGCCGTTGTCGGCGATTGCCGTAAGGCCCACGGCTCGCGAAGGCGCATACTCCAGCCAATACCTGTCAGGAGCGCCGGCGCTGCAAGGAGCGGTAGGATCCGAAACCCACAAGCAGCGCGTCGAGCCCGGCGATCACCGCCGGCAGCCCGACCGGTCCGATCGCCTGCATCAGCGCGCCGGCGCCAGGTGGGCCGACGACGCCGCCGACGCCCCACATCAAGGCGAAAGCGGCGTTGCCGGCGACCAAAGCCGTGCCCTTAAAGCGGCTGCCGAGCTCGATCAGCGCCATGGTGTAGACGCCGTAACAGCGCCCATGACCACGAGCACCGGCCAGACGAACGGCGTCGCGGCAACAGGTCAGCGCGTCGTCGTCTCAACCACGCCTTATGGAAAATACCGGGCGATCGCCCCCTTCTTGCCGTCGACATAGGGTTTAAGCCACTTGTCATCGATCGCTATTCCGTCGTCGTCCGACGGGCCTTTTCCGATCGTCCGGCGCCAGGCGCGGAATTTGTAGTGATCGAATATGTCGAGCATGTGCACCGCATACGCCGCCGCAAACGTCTTATCGCCCTCCACGATCACCAGGTTCTCATCGTTCTCGTAGGAAGCCTTGTAGCCGAGGTTGTGGCTGCCGGTGATCACGGTGGCGTTGTCTGCCATCGGGTCGATGATGACAATCTTGTCGTGCACAATGGCGTGGCCGATAGTGAGTACCTCCGCCTGGAAATCTCTGGCGATCGAGGCGGCGGTCAGGTTCGCCGCCCTCACGATCGAGACGTTCGGCAACTCCCAGACCTTTTCCGGATAGACGAAAGGTGCCTTGCCGTCCTTGTTCGACTTGTGGGTGACCGGATCCTTTGTCGGCGCGACGTAGTTGGGCATGGCGCTTTCATCGCTGATGGCGCCCTGCACGATTAGCTTCGGATTGGCCTTGGCTGCCGCGACCGCGTGGTCGATGATCGAATTGTCGCCGAGCACCGAGGGATTGAAGACCAGAAACAGCACCGCATCCTTCGCTGCCTTAATGCGGGCGAAAACATCGCCGAGGTCGACGGGCAGGACAGAAATGTCCTTCTTGTTGCGCTTGGGATCATTCGGCGAGAACCACACGGTAAGCCCATTCAACGGCGCCGTCGCACCATTCAATGGGTTCGGTATGTGGTTTTCCGTACGAAACGGCGCGCCTTGCGTCTGCGCGACATGACCGGGCGCGCCTTCATTGACCGGCGGCGGAAAGGCGTCGGCCTTCATACGCTCCCAATAGGCGTTGAACACCTCCGCCATAGCCCGATCGTCGCGGACAAAAGCGTTGTTGGATTGTCCGCAAATACCGGTCGACGTCCAGTTGGTACTGCCGGTCATGACGGCTTGCGGCTTGCCTTGGGCGTCGCGGTAAACGGCGAATTTGTTGTGGCCGATATGGTTGTTGTTGAACAGCCGGTCGGTGAGCGGCACGCCTGCGTCACGCAGCCGCTTTCTGAACGGGGCATTGCCGGCGTCCCAGACTTCGGATTTGTCGTCTTCGGGCGCATCGAAAGGCCGGTCCTTGGCTGAATTGGAAAGAATGACCTCGACGAAATCCTTGGCGTCGGTGATCGCCTTGCACAATTCGTCGTCGCCCAGTTCATAAAGCGCAAGCCTGACGGTGCCGCCTTCGGCCTTGGCCCGTTCCAGCAGGCTGGTCAGCACATTCGGCACGTCGCCATGAAGATAGGCCCGTATCTTGCTCGCCGGGTTCTGCAATTCCGCCCTGATCTTGTCGCGCTGCCCGACTTTGATGCCAGCTTCCGCTAGCGCATGCGACATCCATTGCGTCGACAGCACGCCATTGGTGAAGGCGACACGGGCCTTGCCGAACATCTGCCCGAGAAAGACCGGTGGGCTCGTGGCGCCCTGCCCAAGATAGCCGAGCGGCCGCGGTGCGCCTTCATATGCAGGTTTGCCGTCGACGACCTGGTCTGGGCGCACGGGCACCGGATCGAGGCCCGGTTTCATGTCGCCGACCGGCCGCACTCGATAGGCGATCCTCTCACCCTCCGGTCTTAGATCGAGGCTATCGCGGCGCCGGCGCAGCGTAAGATCGCGCCAAAAGGTCTTCTGCACAGGCCACACGCCGGTGTCCTGGGGAATCCATCTTGGGTTGCGCTGTCCCTTGAACGGCACCCACGATGCCAGGCAACGCTCCTCGCCGGTATCCGGATAAATACGGACGATCTCGAAGCCAAGGCAGCCCGGGATTATCCCATCAATATCCCATGCCAGGAACGCGACCTCGTTGTTGGTCGCCGCACGCACCTTGATGACATCAGGCATCGTTACCCCCTTCGGATGCACAACGCACAAGTGTAGTAGAAGTAAAAGACAGAACTGTAACGGCCCTCACATTGCAGTGCTGACGGCACCCGGCTCCCGTTCCGTCATGTCGCTTCCCTCGCCCTAGTGGTCGCCGCCTCCTCACCGGCGAGATTGCCGCCGGTCCATTATGCCGGCCACTTTCGCATCCTCACGAGGCTTCTCATGACCGCCGCTCTTCATCCCGCCGAACCGGCATTGGCAACAGATCGCGCCCGCCGCGGCGGCCGTGCGGGGAAGCGCGCCGGTGGGTCGGCAGCCTTCGAGCAACCTGCTTTCCGGCAGTTGAAGAACCCATTGACGCCGACGAAGTTCGTCTCCGACGACGAGCTGGAATCGATCCATCTCGCTTCGCTGCGCGTGCTCAAGGAGATCGGCGTCGACGTGCTGCATGAGGAAGCCCGCCGCATCATGAAGGCGCATGGCGCTGACGTGAGCGAAGGCAGCGAGCGCGTGCGCTTCGACAGCGACATGATCCTCGATCTCGTCTCGCACTGCCCGCCGGAATTCACGCTCCATGCCCGCAATCCAGCGCACAATCTGCGCTTCGGCGGCAACAACGTCATCTTGGCCATGATGGCCTCGGCGCCCAATTGCTCTGACCTCGATGGTGGCCGGCGGCCCGGCAACCAGGCCGACTACCGCAACTTCCTGCGCCTGACGCAGATGCACAACATCTTGCAGTGCACTGGCGGCTATCCGGTCGAGCCGATCGACATCCATCCATCGGTCCGGCATCTCGAATGCATCCGCGACCTCGCCATGCTGACCGACAAGGTCTTCCACATCTATTCGCTCGGCAAGGAGCGCAATGTCGACGGCATCGAGATCGCCCGCATTGCACGGGGCGTCAGCCGCGAGCAGCTGATGCAGGAGCCGTCGGTCTTCACCATCATCAACACCAATTCGCCGCTCAAGCTCGACGTGCCGATGATGGAAGGCATCATCCAGATGGCGAGCATGGGCCAGGCGGTGATCGTGACGCCGTTCACGCTCTCCGGCGCCATGGCGCCGGTCACCATCGCCGGCGCGCTGGTGCAGCAGAATGCCGAGGCGCTTTCCGGCATCGCCTTCGCGCAGATGGTGAAGAAGGGCGCGCCGGTCGGCTATGGCGGCTTCACCTCCAATGTCGACATGAAATCCGGCGCGCCGGCCTTCGGCACGCCCGAATATATGAAGGCGCAGCTCGTCGGCGGCCAGCTCGCCCGGCGCTACAACATCCCCTACCGCACCTCCAACACCTGCGCCGCCAACACGGTCGACGCGCAGGCGGCCTATGAAAGCGTCTTCTCGCTGTGGGGCGCCATCCAGGGCGGCGGCAATCTGATGATGCACGGCGCCGGCTGGCTGGAAGGCGGCCTGCGCTGCTCCTACGAAAAGACCATCCTCGACATCGATTTGCTGCAGATGGTGGCCGAATTCCTGACCCCGCTGGACCTCTCCGAGGACGCGCTCGGCTTCGACGCCATCCAGTCTGTCGGCCCGGGCGGCCATTTCTTCGGCACCCAGCATACGCAGGAGCGCTACAAGACCGCCTTCTACTCGCCGATCGTCTCCGACTGGCGCAATTTCGAGACCTGGACCGAGGCGGGCTCGCCGACGGCGCTGGAGCGGACCAACAAGGTGTGGAAGGAACGCCTTGCCGCCTACGAAGAGCCCTACATGGATCCGGCGATCCGCGAGGAGCTCAACGACTTCGTCGAGAAGCGCCGCGCCGAAGGCGGCGCGCCGACAGATTTCTGATCATTGTTTTGACCTGATGAGCAGTCGACCCCCACTCCGTCGAGCTTCGCTCGACACCTCTCCCCCGGTCGACGGGGGAGAGGAAAGGCGCGAGGCGATTCCAGCTGGCGCCCTTCCTCTCCCTCCGGAGGGGGGAGAGGTGGCGCCGCGAAGCGGCGACGGAGTGGGGGAAGCCCTCCGTGAAACGCGTAGTCGCCGCAAACAGGGCACGACCCAGCGAGCAAAAAACCTCAGGCAAGCCGGCAATCAGGCGGAAGCATTGCTTTGGCTTGAGCTGAAGTCACGCAAGCTTGGCGGCTATCGCTTTACGCGTCAGTTTTCCATCGGTCCCTTTTTCGCTGACTTCGCTTGCCGCGAAAAATGGCTTGTCGTTGAGCTCGATGGGCACCAACACGCCGACAGTTCATACGACCGCCGTCGTGACGGCATCATGCGTGCTCAAGGCAATTCGATCCTGCGCCTTTGGAGCCATGACGTCCTGAAACATCGTGCTTCCGTCTGTGAAACCATCCTTGCCGCGCTTGATGGCAGGCTGGCCGAAAACATCGTCGCCCCCGATCTGCGCTTTGTTTTCTCGCCCCGCTCACTCGATTCAGTCTCTTCAAAAACGGATCTATCTTCATGAAATCCCACGTAAAAGCGGTTGTCATCGGCGGCGGTGTCGTCGGCTGCTCTGTGCTCTACCACCTCGCCAAGGCCGGATGGACCGACATCATGCTGATCGAGCGTTCGGAGCTGACCTCCGGCTCGTCCTGGCATGCGGCGGGCGGCTTCCATACGCTGAACGGCGACCCGAACGTCGCCAAGCTGCAGGCCTATACGGTCCAGCTCTACAAGGAGATCGAGGAACTCTCCGGCCAGTCCTGCTCGCTGCACCTCACCGGCGGCGTGATGATGGCCGATACGCCGGAGCGCATGGATTTCCTGCGGCTGGCCCACGCCAAGGGCCGCTATCTCGGCATGGACACCGAGCTGATCACGCCTTCCGAGGCGAAGGCGATGTTCCCGCTGATGGACGAGAAGAATTTCGTCGGCGCCATGTGGGACCCGGTCGAGGGCCATCTCGATCCGTCCGGCACCACCCACGCCTATGCCAAGGCGGCGCGCAAGCTCGGCGCCGAGATCGTGCTGCGCAACCGCGTCGTCGAGCTGACGCAGGAGGCCGACGGCACCTGGAACGTCATCACCGAACAGGGCACGGTTCATGCCGAGCATGTCGTCAACTGCGGCGGCCTGTGGGCGCGCGAGATCGGCCGCATGGTCGGCGTCGAGCTGCCGGTGCTGGCGATGGAGCACATGTACCTCTTGACCGAGCCGATGCCGGAGGTCGAGGCATTCAACAAGTCGACCGGCCGCGAGATGATCGGCGTGCTCGACTTCAAGGGCGAGATCTACACCCGCCAGGAGCGCAACGGCATCCTGCTCGGCACCTATGAGAAGGCCTGCAAGCCGTGGTCGCCGGTCAACACGCCCTGGGATTTCGGCCACGAGCTGTTGCAGCCCGACATCGACCGCATCGCGCCGTCGCTGGAGATCGGCTTCAAGCATTTCCCCGGCATCGAGAAGGCCGGCATCAAGCAGATCATCAACGGCCCCTTCACCTTCGCGCTCGACGGCAACCCGCTGGTCGGTCCGGTGCAGGGCCTGACCAACTTCTGGTGCGCCTGCGCCGTCATGGCCGGCTTCAGCCAGGGCGGCGGCGTCGGCCTCGCTTTGTCCAACTGGATGGTGCATGGCGATCCGGGCTTCGACGTCTGGGGCATGGACGTCGCCCGCTTCGGCGAATGGGCGACCCTGCGCTACACCAACGCCAAGGTGCGCGAGAATTATTCGCGGCGATTCTCGATCCGCTTCCCGAACGAGGAACTGCCGGCCGCGCGTCCGGCGCAGACGACGCCGCTCTACGACACCATGCTCGCCAACAACGCGGTCATGGGCGACTCGTGGGGCCTGGAAACACCGCTCTGGTTCGCGCCGAAGGGCACCGAGCCGAAGGACATCGTCTCGTTCCATCGCTCCAACGATTTCGGCCCGATCGGCGAGGAAGTGCGTGCCACGCGTGAGAAGGTCGGCGTCACCGAGATCGCCAACTTCGCCAAATACGAAGTCTCGGGTCCCGGAGCGGAGGATTTCCTCAACCGGCTGATGACCAACCGCATGCCGAAGATCGGCCGCATCGTGCTAAGCCCGATGGTCAACGAGTTCGGCAAGCTGATCGGCGACTTCACCATCGCCAAGACCGGCGAGGACCGTTTCATGATCTGGGGCTCGTCGGCGGCGCAGAAATATCACATGCGCTGGTTCGAGAAGCACCTGCCGAAGGACGGATCTGTGCGTATCCATCGCTTCGACCAGACGCTGGTCGGCCTGTCCATCGCCGGGCCGAAATCCCGCGATCTGTTGCAGAAGCTGGTCGATGTCGACGTCTCGACCAAGGCCTTCCGCTTCATGGACTTCCGCGAGATGGCGGTCGGCGGCGCGCCCTGCATGGTCAACCGCATCACCTATACCGGCGACCTCGGCTACGAGATCTGGATGGCGCCCGCCTACCAGCGCCTGGTGTACAAGGCGATCAAGGACGCGGGCGAAGAGTTCGGCATCGTCGATTTCGGCATGCGCGCGCTGCTGTCGATGCGCCTGGAAAAGAACTTCCCGACCTGGTTCCGCGAACTTCGTCCGATCTACGGCCCCTTCGAAGGCTCGATGGACCGCTTCATCAAGCTCGAGAAGAACGACTTCATCGGCCGTGAGGCGTCGGCGAAGGAACAGGCCGAGGGGCCGAAGCTGCGCCGCGTCTCCTTCATCGTCGACGCGGCCGACGCCGACGTGATGGGCGACGAGCCGATCTGGGCCAAGGTCAGCAAGGATTACGGCACGGTGGAAAAGCCGCATGGCTATGGCGCGCCGCGCTTCGATGAGACGGGCAAGGAAGTCCGCGGCTCCAAGGCCGCCGAAGGCGCCTCCGCCGTGCGCGGCATCGTCGACGGCGAGTGGCGCGTCGTCGGCTGGGTGACCTCGGGCGGCTACGCGCATTATGTGCGGAAGTCGATGGCGCAGGGCTTTGTGCCCGCGGCCCTTGCCGAGGACGAAAGCGCCGGCCTGTTCGAGATCGAGATCCTCGGCCACCGCCGCCCGGCCCGCATCAATGTCGAGCCGCCCTTCGACCCGAGCGGCGAGAAGATGCGCACATAAGGAACCTGCACCTCTTTCGGATCTCGTGGGTGGCCGGCTATATTAGCAACCGGCCACCAACGCATTAGATGAGAAGACGACTTCCTTGCAGTTGCTAGAGAAATGGACCGACTGGCTCTGCGACGAACGGGTCGGCCCTCTCAGCGCCGCGATCGCATTCGCCCTCGCATACTGCCTCGTCCAGATCGTGGTGATGACGCTCTCGTCCCACTTCGTCGGCACGGGTGTCGGCGTCGACGACGCCGAACAATTGATGGCGATGCGGTTCCTCGCGGCCGGCTATGGCAGCTCACAGCCGCCTCTATACACCTGGCTCGGCATTCTCACGACTTCGCTGGTCGGAACCAACATCCTCGCGCTCAAGATCGTCAAATACGTCCTCCTGGCCGGTGGGTTGATCGCATGCTTCGCCGCCGTGCGCCGCCTGGGCTACTCGAACCGCGCGGCCGCCGCCTCAATGTTCGGCCTGCTGCTCTTTCCGCAGATCGTGTGGGAGATGCAGCACGCACTCACCCACTCGGTCGCGGTTTTTTGTTTTTCGGCGCTGCTGCTCCTGGCGTTGGTCGAGGTACAGAAACGGCGATCCGCAGTCGCCTATGTGCTGCTCGGCCTGGCGACCGCCGCGGCGATGCTGTCGAAATACAACATCGTCATCTTCATTGCCGCGCTGTTCTTTGCGGCTCTGTCCTTTCGCGAAACGCGGGAGGCGATCTTCGACCGTCGTTTCCTGATCAGCGTGGTCGTGGCGATCCTTGTGTGCCTGCCGACATTCTACTGGAGCCTCACGCATCTGGGGGACCTGTTGGCCCACAGCGGGGGCTTGGGCGTCGCCGAGGGTGGCAACGCTACGAAGACCTTGTCTCGCGGCATTCTCGGCCTGGGCAATGCGATACTCAATTTTGCCGGGCTTCCGGTGGCGGTCTTTGCCGTCGCGTTTTTCCTGGCACGCAAGAAACCCGCACCACCATCCGGACCTGGACCATGGCCCGAAAAGCTGCTCTGGCGCGCGATTGGCTTTGCCGTGGTGATCACGTTGGCGGTGGTGATCGCCGGCGGCGTCACACAGTTTCGCGATCGCTGGATGCTGCCTATATTTGTGCTGCTGCCGGCGGCCCTTGCCATGCGCCTGGACGTGATAGGAGAGAGAGGCCGGAAGACGCAAGCCACGATCGTCTTCGTCGGCGCCGTGATCGCCATCCTGGTGCTGCCGGCAAGCTGGTACATGCACGTCCATGGCGGCGACAACCGCGGCGGCATCGTGCGGATCGACTACGCTTCGCTCCATCGTCAGCTGACCGCCGACGGGCCCGTCGGTACAGTGGTTTCAAACTGGTTCTGGATCGGCAATCTTCGCCTGGTCGATCCCGATCTCATCGTGCTTGACGACGAGATACCCGATTTCGGCAAGTCGATTCGCGAGCCTGCGGTGCTTGTCCTGGCGGATGACGAAGAACCGGCTTCTGTCATTTTCGACAGGATCGCCGAGGCCGGCTATGTGATGGACACCGTCCATCAGCGCATCGCGGTGCCTCAACTGCTTGGCAGCGCACCGGCGACCCGCCAGGTCACGATCACCAGACTTCGCAGGATCAAGGCGCAATAGAGCGCCCGGGGGGACCGCATGGACAAATTACGCTTCGGTCGCCACCGCAAGATCATGCCGTTCGAGCCAGGTTCGGTCGACGCGCTGCGCGAGGCCTCCCGCGAGAAGGCCGCCGCGCTCAACCAGCACGTGTTGGGCTATGGCGCGCAGGCCGAAGCCGAATGGGCGGCGGCCGGCATTGCCGCTCCCGACCTGCCGGCCATGCGAAGCTACCGGCTCGACCGCATCCGCGCCGAGCTCAAGCGCCGCGACTATGCCGGCGCCCTGCTCTACGACCCGGTCAACATCCGCTATGCGACCGACTCGACCAACATGCAGCTCTGGGTCGCGCATAATCCGACCCGCCACTGTTACGTGGCGACGGAAGGCCCGGTGGTGCTGTTCGACTATTTCTCCTGCGAGCACCTGTCGGACCATGCCGGCATCGTCGACGAGGTGCGTCCCACGGTATCGTGGATGTATCTCTACAGCGGCGAGCTGACCGACAAGAAAGTCCGCCGCTGGGCGACCGGAATCGCCGAGCTCCTTGCCGAGCACGGCGGCGGCAACCGGCGTATCGCCGTCGATCACATCAATCCGGAAGGCGTGGACGAGCTTGCACGCCGCGGCATCACGGTCGGCAATGGCGAGGCGGTGATGGAGAATGCGCGCCTCATCAAATCGCCGGACGAAATCCTTGCCATGCGCCGCGCCATCGTCGCCTGCGAAGCGGCGATGGGCGAGATGGAAGCGGCGCTGAAGCCGGGCATTTCCGAGAACGAACTGTGGGCGGAACTGCATCGCGGCAACATCGCGCGCGGCGGCGAATGGATCGAGACCCGGCTTCTGTCGTCCGGCCCGCGCACCAACCCCTGGTTCCAGGAATGCTCCTCGCGTGTCATCGAGGACGGCGATCTCGTCGCCTTCGATACCGACCTCATCGGTCCCTACGGTTTTTGCGCTGACCTCTCGCGCACCTGGCTCTGCGGCGACGGGAGACCGTCGAACGAGCAGCGCGACCTGTTCCGCATCGCCGCCGACCAGATCGCCCACAACACGCAATTGATGCGACCGGGCATCTCTTTCCGCGATCTCGCCGAGCGCTCGGCGGTGCCGCCTGGCGACTGCTTTCCGGCGCGCTACGGCGTGCTCTATCACGGCGTCGGACTGGCGGACGAGTACCCGACCCTGCCGCATGCCAGCGACTGGACGGACGACACGCCCGACGGCGTGCTCGAAGCCGGCATGGTGCTGTGCGCGGAAAGCTACATCGGCCGGCTGGGCGGACGCGAAGGCGTCAAGATCGAGGAGCAGATCCTGATCACCGAAACCGGCAACGAAAAGCTCTCAGCCTACCCGCTCGACGAAAGGCTGCTCGGCAACTGATCCTTCCAGGCCAAGGCCGGCGATGGCTTCCCGCATGGACGCAACGACGTCCATCGGTGTTGTCCTGGCGGTGATGAACGGCAGGCCTTTTCGCCTTGCCGTCCAGCCGACCACCTTCACGCCTCGCGCCGCCGGCTCGAAACGCTGCGCCAGCGCCCAGCTCTGGCAATCGATGGCAGCGATGTCGGCCTTGCCGTCGGCGACGGCGACGATCGACGACCGGTGGCCGCCGCTCTCGCTGCGCGACCCGAAGATGTCGAGACCTTCGCCCAGTGCCTCGAGGTCGCGCGTCAATCCGAGCACCCCGGACATCGAATCCGGATTGTTGAAGACGAAACGCTTGCCGCGGATAAGATCGAGCGGAATGGCGGCCTTGCCGTCCGCGGGCGACGCAACCGATGGGCCGCCATCCGAAAACATCACCAGCGCGCTGGAATAGAGCTCGCCCTGCCCGCCTTCGATTGCATCGTAGCTTGGCTGGGCGACCACCTGCACATGCCGGGCCAATCCAAGCTCCATCGGACCCCAGCATGTTTGCCCGAAGAGCAGCGCCGGGCTCAGCCAAAGCTGGTGGAAATCGAACTCGTCCGGGGGCAGCGTCGCCGGATCGGGCGCGATCAGCTTTCGGGCGCCGTCGCGGATGCCACCGGGCACCGGCGGCAGGTCGCGATTGCTGCGTGCCATTCTCTCCGGCGCATCGATGCCCCTCTGCCGGAAGGCGTCGCGGAGCGGCACCCACTGCGCGTCGACCTCGCCACGCATCTCGGGCCAGTCATACATCGGCAGGGCCGCAACGAACTTACTCATGACAAATAGCTTCCAAAAACAGGCGGCCATCGGCGCCTGCGTCCCGCGGCAAAAAAGCGGCGCGGAAAGTCGAAATTATTCCTTGGGCGGCTCAGCCGGCACTGGAGCCATCCCAAGTCCATTCACATTACGCGCCCTGACGCGCGGCTTGAAGGCGCGTCCGGGTTCCGGCGCGCGGCGCAGCACCGGATGCACCACCGGCTCCTTGGCCTTGAAGGCAAAGGATTTGATCAGTGCGAAATAATTCGGATAGACATAGCCGTTGTTCATCCGCAGCCATTCTTCGCGGCGATCGCGAAACATCTTCGGCAGTCTGTACCAGGCGACCGTCGGGCTCTTGTGGTGCACGAAATGCAGGTTGTTGTTGAGGAACAGGAAGGAGAGCGGCGACCGCTCCACGATGATCGTGCGCCCTTCCGGGTGTTCCGACCACTGATGCTCGGCATAGGTGCGCACCGAGATCAGCGACTGGCCGAGCCACACCGGCACCAATATGTAGAGCCACAGCGGGATGCCGAAGCCGAACGTCACGATCGGCACAACCACGGCCAGGCCGACGGCATGCAGCAGCCAGGCCTTGCGGATCGTCTTGTCGCCGGCGGCGATCTGCCTGGCGTCGTCGATGAAGAAGCCGATCGACGACAGCCACGGGCCGAGAATCAAGCGGCCGACCATGGTGTTGTTGAGCTTGAGCAGGAATTTCATCGCCGGCGGCATGTCCTCATGCATCCAGAGTGCCTGATAATAGCTTTCCGGGTCGTCGAGCGGATCGGTCAGCCGCTCGTCGGCATGATGGCGAAGATGGATCGTCTTGAAGCGGCGGAACGGCCAGACCATGCCGATCGGCAGGAAGACGAAGGCTTCATTGATCCTGGCGTTGCGCGTCGGGTGCCCGTGCAGCACTTCGTGCATCAGCGAGGATTGCAGCGCCAGTATCAAGGCGAGGACTGCGAGCGCCAGCAGCGGATGGGAGGGCCAGAGCAGCAAGCCGGTGGCGAGCCATGTGCCGTAGCAGAAAAATGCGAGGAATACCGTCGGCCATTCCACGGCCGGTGTGCTGCTGCGTCTCTTATTAATGCTCGTCTTTATGCTCGTCATGCTATCGACCACTGCCTTCCAGTCGCCGGAACCAGTTTGATTCCTGACAGCATTGTGTCAGGAGCCTGTCGTTGTCGCAACGCGACAAAGCGCACAAACTGTTGCGAATGCGCATTTTTGACGGCACATGTTATGCATTGTAAACAAACTTGGGGATTCATTTCCGCTGGTGCCGCAACTGTGATGCCAGCCGGCGCAAATTTTTCCTCCCTTGACCAGGAGCAGAGTGATGGACAAGCGTGATCTGTCGACGATCTTCCGGGAGCGTCTGAAATTGCTCTTGACACGCTCCGACTTGAACCAGTCGGCCTTCGCGACCGCCGTCGGCATCGACCGTTCGGCGCTCTCGCAACTGCTTTCGGGCGCCTCAACCCGCCTGCCCCGCGCCGAGACGCTTCTCAACATTGCCGCCGAGTTCAAGGTGTCGCTCGACTGGCTGCTGGGCTTGAGCCATGACGAAGGCGTCACCGGCGAGATCCGCGAGAGCCTGGAGATCGAGGAAGCGCCCGACGGCTTCGACCGCACCCTGCTCGCCAAATGGCATGCCGAGGCGGCCGGCACGAAAATCCGCTACGTTCCCGCCGGCATTCCGGACCTTTTGCGCACCGAGGCGCTGGTCGACTACGAGGCCGGCATCGCCAACAAGAGCCGCGAGGCGCAGGCCGGCGAAACCCAATACCGCATCGACTACAACAGGCGGCCCGAGACCGACATGGAAGTCTGCATGCCGCGCCATACGCTGGAGATCTTCGCGCGCGGCCTCGGCGTCTGGGACCGCTTCCCCGAGGACGAGCGCCGCAAGCAATTGCTGCACATGGCGACCCTGCTCGACGACCTTTACCCGACCTTCCGCCTGTTCCTCTATGACGGCCGCATGCGCTATTCTATCCCCTACACGATCTTCGGGCCCTACCGCGCAGCAATCTATGTCGGCGACATGTATCTGGTGCTGAGCGCCACCCAGCCGATCCGCACCCTGACCAGCCATTTCGACAATCTGATCCGCGCCGCCGACGTCAACGCGCATGAGGCGGCGAGCTTCACGCAGAAGCTGGCCGGTATGTCCTTCCCCTCAGGCTCTGTCTGAGCGCCGCCGGCCACCATGTTGGCACCGCAGCGGCCGCAATTTCGTTGACTGGATATAAAGACTTCTTTATATCGTTATCCGAATTCAGGATACGAAAGCCAAAGCCATGACCGCGACCAATCCGATCGACGCGCTGATTGCTGAAAAGGGCGTGCTGCTGGCCGACGGCGCCACCGGCACCAATCTGTTCGCGATGGGCCTCGAGGCCGGCGAAGCGCCCGAGCTGCTCAACGAGACGTCGCCCGAAACCATCGTCAGCCTGCACCAGAATTTCGTCGATGCCGGCGCCGACATCATCCTGACCAACTCCTTCGGCGGCACCCGCCACCGGCTGAAGCTTCATCACGCCCAGGACCGGGTGCGCGAACTGAACAAGCGTGCCGCCGAGATTGCTCGGTCTGTCGCCGACAAGGCTGGCCGCAAGGTGATCGTCGCCGGCTCCGTTGGCCCGACCGGCGAGTTGCTGGTGCCGCTTGGCGCCATGACCTACGAGGATGCGGTCGATGCCTTTGCCGAGCAGATCGAAGGGCTCAAGGCCGGCGGCGCCGAAGTCGCCTGGATCGAGACCATGTCGGCGCCCGACGAGATCCGCGCCGCGGCGGAAGCGGCGATCCGCGTCGGCTTGCCCTACACCTATACCGGTTCCTTCGACACCGCCGGCCGCACCATGATGGGGCTTTTGCCGAAGGACATCCATGGTGTCGCCGACGGGCTGGCGCAAGCGCCGCTCGGTGTCGGCGCCAATTGCGGTGTCGGCGCCGCCGATATCCTGGCCTCGCTGCTCGACATGACCGACGCGAAACCGGAGGCCACCGTGATCGTCAAGGGCAATTGCGGCATTCCGGAATTCCGCGGCAGCGAGATCCATTATTCCGGCACGCCCGAACTGATGGCCGACTATGTCCGGCTGGCGGTCGATGCGGGCGCAAAGATCGTCGGCGGTTGCTGCGGCACCTCGTTCGCCCACCTTGCCGCCATGCGCAAGGCGCTCGACGCGCATGAAAAGTCAGCGCGCCCGACCGTCGAGACGATCGTCGAGCGCATCGGCCCGATGCGCAACAAGACGGCGAGCGCAGGCGACGCAGGCGAAGGCCGCCGCGAGCGCCGGCGCAGCCGCGCCTGAAAATGGTCCTGCTTTATTCGCTGTTTTCAGCGTAGCGCGACAGCGCGGTATTGAGGTCTGTAGCGGCGCTGTCGCTGCTGTCGGCGCCCATCGTCATCAACGCGCCGGACGAGCGCGGATCGATGATCTGCTCCAGCATCACGCGGAAGCGATCGTTGTTGAGCGCGGAAAGCGCCGTGTTGCGGGCCGCGTCGACATCACTTTTGATGCGCGTGGAGTCGGCGGATGGCGCGGATGCTGCTCGCGCCGGGAGGTTGCCCGCCGTCGGTGTCGCGTTCCCGGTGATATGCAATTCCAGCCCCTCAAAGTCCTCTATCGGCTTTGACTAACAGGAGGGCATTGCGATGAGGTTCCGGAAAAGCCGTGCAATTTAACGATTGTCAAAAGGCCGGCGGATTTGCCGCCGGCCCTTTGTTCAATAGGCGGCGCTACTTGTTGGTTCCCAGCGACGACGCCAGGCGCACCAGCGACAGGAATTCGGCTCTGTAGCCGAACGGATCGGCGCCGCGGGCGGCGTTGCCGATTTCCAGGATCCGGTCGTAGCCGAAATTCGCCGTCTGATCCTCGTCGCGCAGCTTCTGCCCGAAGGCCGCGACCGCAACCGAGAAGCGCTGGTCGCTTCCTGCCTCGTCGAAAGACTTGACCTCGTTGGCCGCGGTCACCGGCGTGGTGATCAGCTTCGAGACATTCTCGTTCGGCAGCTTGTAGCGGATCTTGACGAAGGCATATTCGTCCGCGTTGGCAACGCCGCCATTGTCGACCTTCGCCTGGCCGTAGCGCAGCGGATCGACCTGCTCGGCGCCGCTGCCCTTCGGCGTGATCTCATAGACCGCCGTCACCGAATGGCCGGAGCCGATATCGCCGGCATCGACGCGGTCATTGTTGAAATCCTCGCGCTTTAAAGCACGGGTCTCATAGCCGACAAGTCGGTACTCCGAGACCGTGGCCGGGTTGAATTCGACCTGGATCTTCACGTCCTTGGCGATGGTGAACAGCGTCGAGGACGCATCCTCGACCAGCACCTTCTCGGCCTCGGCCAGCGTATCGATATAGGCCGCCGTCCCGTTGCCGTTCTGCGCGATGGTCTGCATCATCTGGTCGTTCAGATTGCCGCGGCCGAAGCCGAACACCGAGAGAAACACGCCTGTCTTGCGCTCCCTCTCGATCAGTTGCTTGAGATCGTCGTCATCGGTCTGGCCGACATTGAAGTCGCCGTCGGTGGCAAGCATCACCCGGTTGACGCCGTCTTTGACGAAGGACTGCTGCGCAAGCTTGTAGGCTTCCTTGATGCCCGCCTCGCCGGCCGTCGAGCCCCCCGGCTCGAGATTGTCGATGGCCGAAAGGATCTTCTGCTTTTCCGCCGCCTTGGTCGGCATCAGCACCGTGCCGGCATTGCCGGCATAGGTGACGATGGAGACGGTGTCGTCCGCTTTGAGCTTGCTGACCAGCAGCCGGAAGGCGGACTTCAAGAGCGGCAGCTTGTCCGGCTCGTCCATCGAGCCCGACACGTCGATCAGGAACACCAGGTTGGCCTTGGGCTGCTCGCCCGGCTTCACGTCAAAGCCCTTGATGGCGACATGCATCAGCTTGGTACGCTCGTTCCACGGCGTCGGCATGACGGTGACGGTCGAATTGAACGGCGTTGCGGCCGAGTCCGGACCCTTCCAGTCGTAAGGGAAGTAGTTGATCATCTCCTCGACCCGAACCGTATCGGGGTCAGGCAGAGTGCCCTCTTTCAGCGAGCGCCGCACGAAGGAATAGGAGGCAGTGTCGACATCGATCGAGAAGGTCGAGACCGGATCCTGGGTAGTCTCGTGCACCGGATTGGTCTTGAAGGTCTCGATACGGTCGCGGTTTTCCTCCTGCGGCTGCAACTGATCGGCCGGCATCGGCGCAGGCTGCACCATCAGCCTGGAATCGGCGGCTGCGCCGGCTGGCGCCTGGGCAGACTGCATCGCCGCTATGGGCGCTTGAGCATTCGCGCGTCCGCCGGACGCGAGTTGACCGCTCTCTGCCGGCGCAGCCGGTGGCGCCGGCATCGCCTCGGGCGCCATTTCCTGCTTGGCCAGGCTATCGACCTCTGTCGCCGGCTTCGGCGGCGATGCGGGCGCAACCTGCGCCTCGTCTTCGACGCGCCTTTCGCTGTCGGCGTCGGCCTTCTTCTCCTTGGCGGGCGCCGCGGCCAGCGGTTCGTTGATCGCCGGCTGCTCGACCGCTGGCTTCTGCGCCACCGGCTTGTCGGCCACCGTTTCGGTGATCTTCCCGTTGCCGCCGATGACGGGCGGCTGTTCCTTCAACATCTCGAAAGCGGCATATCCGGCAATAGGCAGCGCGACCAGCGCGGTGATGGCCGGCGTGGCAATGAGTTTCCGTTGCATGATCTCTCTCCAGAGCTTTTGTGCTCGCTCCGTGAGACGAAGACCTGCTGCCGTTCCTTGGGTGGCGGTCGAATTATTTTCTTGCATGTCGAAGGCACGCATCGCGGCGGCGAAAGCGCGGGATTTCGCCTCGCCGTCGGGCGCCGGCACCGCGAGATCGCGCAGCCTTTCGAGTTCGTTGTCGTCGACCATGGTCACACTTCCCCGGCTGAACGCATGAGCACCTTCAGCCGTTTCTTCGCTTCATGGATGTGCCAGGAAACCGTCGTTTCCGAGATAGCCATCACCTCGGCGGCCGCAGCGTGGCCGAGGCCCTCGCCATAGACGAGCAGCACCGCGTCGCGCTGCTTGTCCGGCAGCATGCGCACCGCCGCCCACAGCGCCTCGGTCGGGTCCTGGCTTTCCGCCGAGCCCTCTCCCGCAATCAGCGCATAGGTGCCAAAGGCTTCGGTCTTGGCGGTATCGCGTGCGCGCTTGCGCATCATGTCGCGCGCCGCGTTCAGCGTCATGGCGTAGAGCCAGGTCGTGAAGGCGCCGTTGCCCTGATAGTCGCGGATCGCGCGGCCGAGCCGCACGCAGACATCCTGGGCGATGTCCTCGGCGTCGGCCTTACGGCCGCACCAGCGATAGGCGGCGCGATAGACGAAGCCATAGTGCCTTTCGAGCAGTTTGCCGAAAGCCCCCCTGTCTCCGCCCCTCGCGCGCCCGATCAATTCGGCATCGGAGGCCTCGCTGTCGTCCAGCATCATCGCCGTCATTTGCCCGTTGGACGAAGGCTAATGGCGATTCCTTGGGGTTATGGAAGAATTTTTTTGCCGCAGACTTATCGCAGCGTTTCACCGAAAAACGTCGTCAGCCGCTTCCAGTGGCGCTCGGCGCCCGCTTCGTCATAGACGCTGTGGTCCTTTATGCACCAGCCGTGGCCGACGCCGACATAATTCTCGATCGTGTGGTCGACCTCGGCGATCCTGAGCGCCTCGGCCAGCCGCGCCGATTGCTCCGGCGGAAAGCTGCGGTCGACGCCGGCGGTGCCGACATAGACGCGCGCCTTGATCGACGCCGCCTTGCGGTACGGGCTGTCGGCGGCATCGCTTGCGAGATTGCCGCCGTGGAAGCTCGCCGCCGCGACGATCCGGTCGGGATAAGTCGCCGCTGCATTGAGCGCCCGCGCGCCGCCCATGCAATAGCCGACGACGCCAACCGGCCCGCTGATGCCCTCGGCAGTGAGCGCGTTGAGGAAGGCTTCGCTATCGCGGATGGTCATCTCCTGCGTCGTGCCGGTCACCAGCGCCATCAACTTGGTCTTGGTTTCCTCCACGGCGAAGGCCGTCTTGGCATCGAACGGTCCATAGGGGACATTGCGATAAAAGAGATCGGGGACCAGCACGGCATAGCCGTGCCCGGCGAACCGCTTCGCCATCTCATCGAGCACCGGGCGCTGCCCGAAGGCGTCCATATAGAGGATCACACCGGCCCTGGCCGTGGTGGACGGCTGGAAAAGCCCCGCCCGTGCCTTGCCGTCTTTGGTTTCGATCTCAATCTCTTCTCGCGCCATGCTGCTCTCCGTCGGCCGTCGCGGATAGATATCTGGCTGGGGCGATGCGGCAAGACAATCCCGGAGCCCGCTGTTCAAGATTTCGTGCGGATGGCGTCTTACAGGCGCGCGAATGCCGCCATATGGAAAGCCTGCACTTCCGGCGGATAGCGATAAGCAGCGCCATATGGACAGGCATTGCGGTCGAGGCATCCGCCGGCCCGGCAAGGCTCACCGCGAGGTCCGCGCACATGGCTGAGGCAGGCATGATGGCCAAAACGCTGCTCGGAATAGGCATCGACCGGACAGGATTTTAGGCAGGGCTTGTCGGCGCATGTGTCGCAAAGATGAATCGTTTGGTGAGGTTCGGGGAGGAAGATCTCCTCCTCGAACAGCAGCGCGCCGCGGTAAGCGTGCCAGAGCCCATACTGCGGATGCATGAGGACGCCGAGCGGCGACGGCTTCAGCCTCTCCGCCCGCATCGCCCATTGCTGGAACGGCAGATACGGCCTGTCGGAAGGCGACACCATGCGGGCGCCGAATTCCTGCGCGACCGCGCCGATCACTGCGCGCGACCAAGTGTCGAGCGGATTGGCGATGGCCTGCGGCGGCTGCCCCGCGAGCCAGCGCTGGAAATGCGGCCAGGGTGCCGCGCCAGCCTGCCCGACCAGGAGGGCGCACTTGGCGGGCGCACCGGAGAGCCCGGCAGGTGCGGCTTCGTCACTCGCGAAACGGAAACCGCCGCGAGGAATCAGGCCATGGGCGGCGAGCGCAACCGCGATCCCTTCAATCGTGCCGCGCGAAAAAATCATCCCTTCCGTTCCGGTTCGGAGAACGCGCTCCGCCAGACTTCCTTATGAATGATGTTGGCGACTTTAGCCCGGCCTGACTCGGGCTCCTTTCACGTGAAAGCGTCGGGCATCGAGGCTTTCTTGTTGGCGATGAAGTCCTTCAGCGCCTCGTCGATCGCCGGATCGAGATGCGGCGCCTCGTAGCTTTCCAGCCAGCGGCGGGCGAGCTCGTTGGCGCGCTGCGGCGCCGTCTTCTCGCCTTCGGCCAGCCACTGCTCGTAGGAATTGTTGTCGGCGATGTTGGAGCGGTAGAAGGCGGTCTGGAAATTCGCCTGCGTGTGGTCGCAGCCGAGATAATGGCTGCCCGGCCCGACCTGGCGGATGGCATCCATCGCCTGCCCGTTTTCCGACAGATCGACGCCCTCGGAAAACTTCTGCGTCATGCCGAGCTGATCGATATCCATCATGAATTTTTCGTAGCAGGACGCGAGGCCGCCCTCGAGCCAACCGGCCGAATGCAGCACGAAATTGGTGCCGGCAAGGATCGTCGAGTTCAGCGTGTTGGCGCTCTCATAAGCGGCCTGCGCATCCGGTATCTTCGACGCGCAGAGCGAGCCGCCGGTGCGGAACGGCAGGCCGAGCCGGCGCGCTAGCTGTGCGGCGCCATAAGACACCAGCGACGGCTCCGGCGTGCCGAAGGTCGGCGCGCCCGACTGCATCGAGATCGACGACGCGAAAGTGCCGAACAGCACTGGCGCGCCGGGGCGGATCAGCTGCGTGAACGAGGCGCCGGCGAGCACTTCGGCCAAGACCTGCGTCAGCGTGCCGGCGACGGTTACCGGGCTCATCGCGCCGGCCAGGATGAAGGGCGTGACGATGCAGGCCTGGTTGTGACGCGAATAGACCTTCAGCGCGCCGAGCATGGTCTCGTCGAATACCATCGGCGAGTTGGCGTTGATCAGGCTGGTCAGCACCGTGTTGTTTTCGACGAAGTCGTCGCCGAACACGAGCTTGGCCATAGCCACCGTGTCCTCGGCCCGCTCGGGCGCCGTCACCGAGCCCATGAACGGCTTATCCGAATAGCGGATGTGGCTGTAGATCATATCGAGGTGCCGCTTGTTGACCGGCACGTCGACTGGCTCGCACACCGTGCCGCCGGAATGGTGGATCGATGGCGCCATATAGGCGAGCTTCACGAAATTCTGGAAATCCTCGATCGTGGCGTAACGGCGATTGCCGTCGAGGTCGCGCACGAAGGGCGGGCCGTAGACCGGCGCGAACACCGTCGCGTTGCCGCCGATCTGCACCGAGCGTTCGGGGTTGCGCGCATGCTGGGTGTAGATCGAGGGCGCGGTCTTGAGCAGCGAGCGGCAGAGCCCTTTCGGGAAATGCACGCGCTCGCCCTTCACGTCGGCGCCGGCCTCCTTCCACAGCGCGAGCGCCTCGGCGTCGTCGCGGAAGATGATGCCGATCTCTTCCAGCACCGTGTCGGTGTTCTTCTCGATCAGCGCCAGGCCTTCCTCATTGAGGACCTCATAGACGTTGATCTTGCGCTTGATGTAGGTGAGCTGGGTGCCGGGACCGCCGCCTGAACGGGCTGCGCGTCTGGCCGCCGCGCCGCCGCTGGCGCCGCGTCCGCGTCGTCCGCCCGACGCTTCCTGCTCGACTGCCGCGTTATCGCTCATGATCGTTCTTCCTATAGATTGGCCTGAATTGGCTCGCGGCCGCTTTGGCGCCGCTTCTTGCCGGATCGTAGCCATGCACCCTATTGGAAACGGCCCGCCAGCGCCAACGCCTGTCGCAAAATCGACAAGAAAAGCGCCAACTTTTCAGTCGCTTTCCTTTTGCGGGAAGTCGCAAATCAGCTATGGCTAGCTTGCCCTCGCGGGTTAGGTATTGGCGCATCGATTTTTAGGCTGCCGCAGTCATTCCGAGCAGCAAGGAGCCCGAGAAAAAATGTCCGACGACGAGATCATCCTTTCCGAGCTTTCCGACGAGGAACTCGTGCAACAGATGCATGACGACCTTTATGACGGGCTGAAGGAAGAGATCGAGGAAGGCACCCACATCCTTCTCGAGCGCAATTGGGCGCCTTACAAGGTGCTGACC
Source organism: Mesorhizobium shonense (assembly GCF_040545255.1). Lineage (NCBI taxonomy): Bacteria > Pseudomonadati > Pseudomonadota > Alphaproteobacteria > Hyphomicrobiales > Phyllobacteriaceae > Mesorhizobium > Mesorhizobium shonense. The sequence continues at coordinate 77,609 of NZ_JBEPLM010000008.1, read as the reverse complement.
GAAGCGCTGGTCGAAGGCATGCGCATCGTCGGCGAGGATTTTCGCGACGGCATCCTGTTCGTGCCGGAAGTGCTGCTCTCGGCCAACGCCATGAAGGCCGGCATGGCGATCCTGCGCCCGCTGCTCGCCGCCACCGGTGCACCCAAGCAGGGCAAGATGGTGATCGGCACCGTCAAGGGCGACATCCACGACATCGGCAAGAACCTTGTCGGCATGATGATGGAGGGCGCCGGCTTCGACGTTATCGATCTCGGCATCAACAACGCGGTCGAGAAATATCTCGATGCGATCGAACAGCACCAGCCCGACATCATCGGCATGTCGGCGCTGCTCACCACCACCATGCCCTACATGAAGGTCGTTATCGACACGATGAAGGAAAAGGGCATCCGCGACGACTATGTCGTGCTGGTCGGAGGCGCGCCGCTCAACGAGGAATTCGGCAAGGCCGTCGGCGCCGATGCCTATTGCCGCGACGCCGCGGTGGCGGTCGAGACCGCCAAGGACTTCATGAAGCGCAAGCACAACGTTCGCGCGTCTGCCTGATCCCAGGGCATCAGGATGGACCGACAAGAAAAGCCGCGCCTTGCAGCGCGGCTTTTTTGTTCCCAGATGATGGACGAGGTTGCCGATCAGTTGACAGTGTCTTTGACCGCCCTTGCCGTCGATTTGACGTCCTTGCCGACGCCCCGGATGGTGTTGGCGCAGGCGGTAAGTGCAAGCGCGCAGGCAAGGATGGCCATCGGCGCGATGCGTAGCAGTTTCATGGACGGTGTCTCCCTCGACAGATATTAAGCCCCGCAGCGAAAGCCGGCCCGACTTGGTCAAAACGCAAAAAACGAAACCGAATCAAACAGACAGGCTGCTCGTCATCGCCTGCGGGATGATTGCGCGCGAAGTTTTGGCCGTCAAGCAACAGCTAAAGCTCGACCATCTCGAGCTGACCTGCCTGCCGGCCGAGTTCCATTTCTATCCCGACCGAATCGCGCCGGCGATGGACAAGGCGATCGAAAAGGCCAAGGCGGAAGGCTACGAGCACATTTTTGTCGGCTATGCCGATTGCGGCACCGGCGGCTTGCTCGACCGCGTCATCGAGAAGCACGGCGTCGAGCGCATGGCCGGCCCGCACTGCTTTGCCTTCTACCAGGGCATGGACGCCTATGCGAAGGTCGCCGACGACGACATGATGTCGTTCTACATGACCGACTTCCTCTGCCGCCAGTTCGACGCCTTCTTCATCAAGCCGCTCGGCCTCGACCGGCATCCCGAACTGATCAAGGACTATTTCGGCAATTACGAGAAGCTGGTCTATCTCGCCCAGACCGACGATCCGGAGCTCGACAAGGTCGCCGAACATGCCGCCCGCCTGCTCGGCCTCGCCTATGAGCGTCGCTCGACCGGCTATGGCGATTTGACGGGCGGGCTGGCGCGGGCGGCGGCGGACGTCTGACTGCGATTGCGCCAGAGCAATTCCAGGAAAAATGTGAAACGGTTTTCCGTCCTGCGTCAAAACAGATAGAGCGGCCGGCATTTCCGCGAACGATGGAACAACGCTCTAAATTTTGGCAAAGAGGCGCGGTTCGCTGAGCGCTTCTGTTATATCTTGGTCCGTTCGACCGTCGGTCTTCAGGCTGGCTCGGATGATCTTGGGTGCTTTACGGCGTGAGACTGGTGACAGCCAATCTCACGCCGTTCTATCATCGGAGAATAGCAGCAGCTTGCCATATCAAAGCACAAAATTGAACTGGGACGATCTCAAATACATTCTTGCAGTTGCCAGGCATGGCTCGCTATCTGCGGCCGCCCGTCATTTGCGGACCACGCAGCCGACCGTCGGGCGACGCATTGCAGCTTTGGAGTCGAGCCTGGGAGTAAAGCTGTTTCGTCGCTTGCCCGGATCGCTCATGCTGACAGAGCCCGGGCAGGCGATCCTCGCGGCGCTCGAGCGTATCGAAATCGAAGCGCTGGCGATCGAGCGATCAGTCTCGGGCCGTGATGCCGGTCCGACCGGGGTCGTGCGTATTACGGCGGCAGAGTGGTTCTGCGCCAGGGTGCTGGCACCCCTCTGCACTGAACTTTCCGATACCTATCCCGACCTTTCGGTGGAACTTATCGGTGAGCCGCGTCCGGTCAATCTCGCTCGGCGAGAGGCAGACGTGGCCTTTCGCTTCGTGCGATTCGATCAGCAGGAGGTGATCCAGACCCGTCTTGGTGGATTGGGCTTTGGCCTCTATGCCGCGCCAGAATACATCGAACGATGCGGCACACCGGAGGTCGATGGCGGCTTCAGGGGCCATGCGATCATTGCCATGCGCGCCGAGATTGGGCCGATCGCGGATCTGACCTGGCTCGGCGAGGTGGCACATGCCGCAAAAATCGTCTTGCGAACCGACAGCCGCGAGGCGCAGGCTCGCGCAGCACTTGCGGGTCTAGGCCTGGCTTGCCTGCCGAGCCTCGTCGGTGACGGCGCGGCTGGCCTCGTTCGGCTGAAGATGCCGGTTCCCGAGCGCGAGATTTGGATGGGTGTCCATGCGGACGCCCGCACGACGCCTCGCGTCCAAGCGGCGGCGCGCGTGCTTGCTGCAGGAATTCGCAAGCTGTCGGCGCCTTGGGCCTCTGTCCCAAACGAAAATGCATAAGCCCTAAACTGGGATCGGCAATTCTCAGCTATCGCGAACTCCGGTTACCTTAAGACTTCGAAGCAACGGAGTTTTACCCATGATGATCAACTGGAACGCCTATCGCCGGGACCTGGTCAGCCGGATCGGTGAATTTGGCAAACTCTCGCCCGATACGCTCAAGGGCTACAAGACGCTCAGTGCTGCGGGTGAATCCACAGGCAATCTGTCGCCGAAGATACGCGAGCTAATTGCGCTGGCCGTGGCCGTCACCAGCCGTTGCGACGGATGCATTACGGTGCATACCGACACTGCCCTGAAACATGGGGCAACACCGGACGAAATTTCCGAGGCCCTCGGCGTAGCGGTGGCGCTCAACGCCGGTGCCGCGATAGTCTATTCGGCGAGGGTTCTCGATGCGGTCCAGGCAAGGCAAGAGCAGGGCGCACGCTGATGAGCGGCCGTGCCACAGTGCACCACTGCCCGCCAGGAGCAGGTCATGCGTTCCAGCGCGCGATCACAATCCCGCTGGATTTCGATGCCACACTTGAGACCATTCGTGCCATCCTGGCCGCGTTGGACCTCTGGATCATCCACGAAATCGACCCGCAGATGCTGGTTGCGCGCGCCGGCTACAGCATCGCGCGCACGAGGCAGATCCTCTACTTCCACCCCCGCTATATGATACGGCTGTTGGGCGCCGATCCGTCGGCGCTCCCGGAAGTGCCGCTGAAGATCGTGGTCTTGGAGGCGAAGGACCGCGTGCGTGTCAGCTGGCCTATCCCGGAGGCGTTGTTCGAGCGCTATGGCAACGCCGATCTTGTGGAGCTTGCCCGTGAGTTCGCGTCAATCTATGCCGCTATCGCGGTCAAGCTCCAGTCTCCGCGCTGACGCGTGAATGCTCCACCGCCTAAACGGCGGTGGCTTCAGGTTAGCCGGATGACAGTGGCCCGCGAACGGGTAAGTTGTGCGCCAGAAAACAAAACAACTGTTCCAGCCACCAATCCGGGAAGTGCATCATGACCTGTCGCCTGCTGCTTGCCGCCCTTTGCCTCATCGGCGTCGCCCTGCCGGCCCATGCCGACGGCGAGGTGCAGAAGCTGATCACCGCCGCCGACAAGGCGCGGCTCGACAAATATGGCGAGACGCGCAAGGCCGCGCTGGAGGAAGCGAAGGCCGGCGATCCGGCCGAGGTCAGAGAGCTCGACGCGCTGCTTGCCAAGCCGCTGGTCGCCTTCTCCGACAAGGATCTGACCGGCAACTGGAAATGCCGCACCATCAAGGCCGGCGGGATCAGCCCGCTCGTCATCTATGGCTGGTTCAAATGCAAGGTGAGCGACGACGGTTCCGGCTGGCGGCTGCGAAAGATCAGCGGCTCGCAGCGGACCACCGGCCGCTTCTTCGACGACGGCGAGAAGCGCGCCATCTATCTCGGCTCGTTCTCGGTCAACGACGACAAGGCCAAGCCCTATGGCAGCGGCCCCGAAAGCGACCAGATCGGCTACGCCTTCCGCAACAGCGCCACCGAGTGGCGGATCGAATTCCCCGCGCCCTATTACGAATCGAAGCTCGACATCATGGAGCTCAAGCGCTGAGCCGGACCCTGCATGTCTGACTGAGGTCGCGGCACACCAAGGATTAACCCGCTCGCCCTAGCATGCGCCCGACTTTGAGAGCGGGGGGCATGCCATGGCAGCGTCGGAGCCCAGCCGACCGGCCGCGCTCGATATGATAGAGGCGGCAGAGATGCTCGGCCGCGAGTTTCGTGACGCCGAGATATTGCATGGCTGTCCTCTGCCAATATGCAGCCAGCAGACTATCAAAGGGGCGGTCGATGCGATGTGCCCGGGCTAGGTGCATTGGGCACAAACGTCACTTCTCCAACCCGGCCGATTTGAGGGTAGTTTCTACGGTCACGTCGGTAGCCGAATCGGATTCTTCAATAGGCGGCGGCTGGAGGATGCTCGCTGGCGGAAGTGTCAGCGTTGGGTAGGCTTCATTCGTCTTGTTTATGAGCCACACCAAGAAAGACATGAAAGCGATGTACGCTACACCGCATGCGAGCATGACTTTAAGTCCCGCATTGCGCTCTAACCAATGTGCCGTTCTCACGCCGCCCGGTACAATCGCGAACCCTGCAAATAGCAGGCAATACAGAATGCCGACAAGGCGTCTATAAAATTCATATTTCCGCGCAAACTTGAACATCGTTAAAGTATGCAATCCGTTAATTGAAAATCCCTCAAGTTCTATGACTAAAATTTAGTCATTTCCCAGTCTCAGACTGCTCAAGTGGCCTAACCCGTATGGGATCGCTTGAGGGTGGGAACTGGCGGTGTGAGTTGTCGGTGGGCCATGCTGGCCGGCTCCAGGCTCACCAAGGATTAACCCGCTCGCCCTAGCATGCGCCCGACTTTGAAAGCGGGGGGCTTGCCATGGCAGCGTCGGAATCCAGTCCGCGACCGATCGTGGTCGTCACCGAGGGCGGCCCGCATATCTGGGCGATCGTCAACGCCATCGCCGATCGCGTCGGCCCCGTCAGCGTTATCCTCGAAACCCCTGAGTCCAAGAAGCGTTTGCTGCTCGGCCGCGCCCGCCGCCAGGGCTGGATCTCCGCTATCGGCCAGCTCGGCACCATGGTGCTGACCAGGCTCGGCAAGCGCTTCCTTGCCGGACATGCCGCGCGTCTGATTGCCGAGGAGAAACTCGAGACCGGGCCTCGCCCAGGCCAGGCGATCATCCATGTGCCTTCGGCCAACGGGCCGGAATGCCTCAAGGAAATTACAAACATCAAGCCGGGCGTCGTCCTGCTCGCCGGCTGCCGGCTGCTGTCGAAAGACACACTCGCGAAGATACCCTGCCCGGTGCTCAATTATCATGCCGGCATCGCCCCAAAGTATCGCGGCATGAATGGCGGCTACTGGACGCTGGCTTCCGGCGATCGAGAGAATTTCGGCACCACTGTCCACCTGGTCGATACCGGCGTCGACACGGGCGGCGTGTTGAAACAGGCGCGTGGCAAGCCAAAACCTGGCGACACCATCGCCAGCTACGCGCTGCGGCAGGCTGCATTTTCCCGCGATATCTGCGTCGCGGCGGTGAACGATGCGCTGGCCGGAAAGTTTGCGACGATCGATCCGGGGCTGCCGTCGAAGCAGTGGTTTCACCCGACGATCTGGTTCTATCTCTGGACCGGGCTGACGAAGCGCGTCTGGTAGCCCTGTTAGCCAAGTGAATTGTATGCTATTGTCATACAGAAGGTGAGGTTGACGATGTCCAATATGGCTCCCCTCAGCGTGCGCGTCACGCTGGGCGAACGCGAAATACTTGAAGCGGCCGCAAATCAGGCCAACACAAATCTCAGTGACTTCATCCGCCGCAGGGCCGTCGAAGCCGCCGAAATGGAGGTGCTGGACGGGCGCATAGTAACGATTCCTGCGGCCGACTGGGAAAAGTTCGAGGCCTGGGCAAAGTCGCCGCCGAAACCACTACCCGGTTTGCGAAGGCTCGCTGCGTCTCGTCCCGTATGGCAGGACTGACGCCGCCTCGACCGCTCGCGGCGGACGATGACAGAGACGCTTTCGATTGCGGTCGTGAGTCGCTCAACAACTGGCTTCGCCGCCATGCCTGGCGCAATCAGCAGGACGGCGTCTCACGCACCAGCGTCATCTGCGATTCCGCAAGCGGTCTCATTGCCGCCTACGTTGCCCTGAGTGCCGGTCAGATTGAGCGGGCATATCTGCCAAAGTCGGCGCAACGCAATCGCCCTGACCCGGTCCCCATAGTGTTGCTCGGCCAACTTGCCGTGGATCGTCGGTATCAAGGTCGGGGCTGCGGCCGCTCGCTTCTCCTCTTCGCGCTCAGAACCGCGGTTCGATACTCCACTGATATCGGCTGCTTCGGTGTCCTCACCCATCCGCTCGACGACGCCGTAAGAGACTTTTACCGCAGCTTCGATTTCGAAGACCTTCCATTCGATCCCAAGCGAAGCATGATTGTCCGTATCGCCGACTTGAGAGCAAGCGACTTCGGAAACGAATAAGGGACCCAAATCGCTTCCCATTCGACGAACCGGAACAACCTCGAGTCCGCCCTAGGTCGAAAGCATTCGAGAGTATGTGCAGCGTCTGATCATCTGGCAGGAAACGCAATCGCCGATTCATCAGTCCTTTTGCCGCACAAGCAGCGTCGCTTTTGAAGGCGCGCGCGTCGTCCCATAACAAGCGGCCCCATGGCGCATGCGGCAATGCTCCGAACATCGAGGAGTGAGAATTCATGGCCGATTTGATCGTCGTCTATTGGCGCGATATCCCAGCCCAGGTCATCGTCCGCAGGGGCCGCCAGAACGCCAAGCGCGAGCTGCCGTTGCGCTTCACCGAGGCGATCGACATGTGCGCCATGCGCACCGGCGCCGGCGGCACCGACGACTACCTGGCCGAATGGCGCAAGGCCGATCCGGTTCCGGTCGGCGACGACATCGAGGCCGAGGTCGAGAAGGCCTACCAGGAACTCGACGCGAAATATGACCGCGAGCGGCTGGTCGCTCTGGTCAAGGCTGGCGGGAAAGAAAATGTCTGAGACAACTCCTGTCAAAGAAGGGGCGGCTGTTACCCAGGCCACTTTGGTCAAGAAGGCAGCGCCGAAATCCGACTACAAGCCTGCCGACGTGTCGCCGCAGCGGCGCGTCCAGCGCACCTTTGCGGTGCGTCTGTGGTCGATCCGCCATTCGCGATTGCTCGAATGGTTCTACAGCAGGTTCGCCGACGTCTTCCTGCTCTTGCATCCGCTGTGGAAAGGTGTCGGCTATGGCCGCGTCGAGGCGCCGGTGAAATTCGTCGAGAAGCGCGTCAAGGGCTTCATGTTCGACTGTCGCATGTGCGGCCAATGCATCCTGTCATCGACCGGCATGTCGTGCCCGATGAACTGCCCGAAGCAACTGCGCAACGGCCCTTGCGGCGGCGTGCGCGCCAATGGCAATTGCGAGGTCGAGCCGGACATGCCCTGCGTCTGGGTCAAGGCCTGGGAAGGCTCGCGCAACATGAAGCATGGCGACAAGATCCTCACCGTGCAGAAGCCGGTCGACCAGTCGCTGCGCGAAACCTCGGCCTGGCTCAGGGTGACCGCGCAGGCCGCCGCCGCGCGGGAAACGACCCAGAATCCAGGAGCTTCGGCATGAACGCCCGCCAGCGCGACGAGAACCCGGCCGGCATCCACCTGCCGCTCGATCCTCTGCCCGGCCACACGTCGCGCGGCCGGCTGGAGCGCGTGCTGCGGCGCGGCGAGTTCGCGGTGACGACCGAGCTCAATCCGCCAGACAGCGCCAATCCCGAAGACGTCTACAACCGCGCCAAGATCTTCGACGGCTGGGTCGATGCGATCAACGCGGTCGACGCATCGGGCGCCAATTGCCACATGTCGTCGGTGGGTATCTGCGCGCTGCTCACCCGCATGGGGTATGCCCCGATCATGCAGATCGCCTGCCGCGACAAGAACCGCATCGCCATCCAGGGCGACGTGCTGGGCGGCGCGGCGATGGGCGTCGCCAATATGCTCTGCCTCACCGGCGACGGTGTGCAGGCCGGCGACCAGCCGGGCGCCAAGCCGGTGTTCGACCTCGATTCCATGTCGCTGCTCGAAACCATCCGCATCATGCGCGACAACGGCAAGTTCCTGTCCGGCCGCAAGCTGACCACGCCGCCGCAGGTCTTCCTGGGTGCAGCCGTCAACCCCTTCGCGCCCCCTTACGATTTCCGGCCGATCCATCTCGGCAAGAAGATAGCCGCCGGCGCGCAGTTCGTGCAGACGCAATACTGCTTCGACGTGCCGATGTTCAGAACCTTCATGCAGAGCGCGCGCGACCTCGGCCACACCGAAAAAGTCTTCGTCCTGTGCGGCGTCGGGCCGCTGGCTTCCGCCAAGACGGCGAAATGGATCCGCTCCAACGTGCCGGGCATCCACATTCCCGAAGCGGTGATCAAGCGGCTTGAAGGCGCGCAGGACCAGAAGAAGGAAGGCAAGCAGCTCTGCATCGACATCATCAACGAAGTGAAGGAAATTCCGGGCGTCGCCGGCGTCCATGTGATGGCCTACCGCCAGGAAGAGTATGTCGCGGAGATCGTCGATGAATCGGGCGTGCTGAAGGGCCGCCAGCCCTGGAAGCGGGAGATCCGCCGCGACGACCAGGTGGTCGCTGAGCGGCTCGACCACATACTGCATGACGAAATTACCGAAACCCAGGTGGACATGGTGAAGACCGCGCACTGAAAGCGTGGCCGATCACCATCCGCCTTGAACGAAATCAGATAACGATATAAAGAACTCTTTATATCCCGACGGAGAGATCGCATGACCCGCACCATCGTCGCCTCGGCGACCCGAGAAATCGTCATCGGCTTCGACCAGCCCTTCTGCGTGATCGGCGAGCGCATCAACCCGACCGGCCGCAAGAAGCTTGCCGCCGAGATGGTGGCCGGCAATTTCGAGACCGTCATCAAGGATGCGCTTGAGCAGGCCGCCTGCGGCGCCACCATGCTTGACGTCAATGCCGGCGTCACCGCCGTCGATCCCAATGCGACCGAGCCGGCGCTGTTGGTGCAGACGCTGGAGATCGTACAGGGCCTGGTCGACCTGCCGCTGTCGATCGATAGTTCGGTCACCGCCGCGATCGAGGCGGCGCTGAAGGTTGCCAAGGGCCGCCCGCTGGTCAACTCCGTCACCGGTGAGGAAGAAAAGCTCGAGGCCATCCTGCCCCTGGTCAAGAAATACAACGTTCCGGTTGTCGCCATCTCCAACGACGAGACCGGCATCTCGATGGACCCGGACGTCCGCTTCGCCGTCGCCAAGAAGATCGTCGAGCGTTGCGCCGACCACGGCATCCCTTCGCATGACGTCGTCGTCGACCCTCTGGTGATGCCGATCGGCGCGCTGGGCGATGCCGGCCGCCAGGTCTTCGCGCTGCTGCGGCGGCTCCGCGAAGAGCTCAAGGTCAACACCACTTGCGGCCTCTCCAACATTTCCTTCGGCCTGCCGCACCGCCACGGCATCAACGCTGCCTTTATCCCGATGGTGATCGGCGCCGGCATGACGAGCGCCATCATGAACCCGGTCCGCCCGCAGGAAATGGAAGCCGTGCGCGGCGCCAATGTGCTGAACGGCACCGACGAGAACTGCACCAACTGGATTCGCACCTACAAGGACTACAAGCCGGCCGAAGGCGGCCATGCGGTCGCGGCTCCGGTGGCAGTGACCGCCCCCAGCGACGGCGCCGCCGCTGCCGGTGGTCGCCGCCGCGGTGGCCGGGAGGCCCGCATGGCGAGGGCATAAGGTAGAGATTGTGACTTTTTCGACAGAGGGAGGCATTTGCATATGAACCCTCCCCCGAACATAACCGATCCGCTCGTGCTGTTCATGCCGTCCGGCAAACGCGGGCGGTTCCCTGTCGGCACGCCGGTGCTCGACGCCGCGCGCCAGCTCGGCGTCTATGTCGAGAGCGTGTGCGGCGGCCGCGCCACCTGCGGGCGCTGCCAGATCGAGGTGCAGGAAGGCAATTTCGCCAAGCACAAGATCGTCTCGTCCAACGACCACATCTCGCCCAAGGGCGCCAAGGAAGAGCGCTACGAGCGTGTGCGCGGCCTGCCCGAACGCCGCCGCCTGTCCTGCTCGACGCAGATCCTCGGCGATCTCGTCATCGATGTGCCGCAGGACACGGTCATCAATGCCCAGACCATCCGCAAGGATGCCGACACAAGGGTCATCGCCCGCGATACCGCGATCCGCATGTGCTATGTCGAGATCGAAGAGCCCGACATGCACAAGCCGCTCGGCGACCTCGACCGGCTCAAGATCGCTTTGATGAAGGACTGGGGCTTCAAAAACCTCGAATTCGATTTTTATCTGCTTCCGCAGGTGCAGGGCATCCTGCGCAAGGGCAACTGGACCGCCACCGCCGCCATCCACAAGGATGCCGACAGCGACATCGTGCGCGTCATCGCGCTGTGGCCGGGCCTGAAGAACGAGGCCTACGGGCTCGCCTGCGACATCGGCTCGACCACGATTGCCATGCATCTGGTGTCGCTGCTCTCGGGCCGTGTCGCCGCTTCCTCCGGCACCTCCAATCCGCAGATCCGCTTCGGCGAGGATCTGATGAGCCGTGTCTCCTACGTGATGATGAATCCGGACGGCCGCGAGGGTATGACGGTCGCCGTGCGCGAGGCCGTTTCCGGCCTCGTCGACAAGGTCTGCGCGGAAGGCAACGTCCAGCGCAATGACATCCTCGACGCGGTGTTCGTCGGCAATCCGATCATGCACCATCTCTTCCTCGGCATCGACCCAACGGAGCTCGGCGGCGCGCCGTTTGCGCTGGCGGTCTCCGGCGCCGTGCGTATCAAGGCTTCGGACCTCGGCCTGAAGCTGAACCAGGGCGCGCGCCTCTATATGCTACCTTGCATCGCCGGCCATGTCGGCGCCGATGCCGCCGCGGTCACGTTGTCGGAAGGCCCGCACCGCCAGGACGAGATGATGCTGATCGTCGACGTCGGCACCAATGCCGAGATCGTGCTCGGCAACAGCACGCGCGTGGTTGCAGCCTCCTCCCCCACCGGTCCCGCCTTCGAGGGCGCCGAAATCTCCGGCGGCCAGCGCGCAGCGCCCGGCGCAATCGAGCGCGTGCGCATCGATCCGGAAACACTGGAGCCGCGCTACCGCGTCATCGGCTCGGAGCTCTGGTCCGATCAGCCGGGCTTCGCTGAAAGCGTGCAGGCGACGGGCGTCACCGGCATTTGCGGCTCCGGCATCATCGAAGTGATCGCCGAGATGTATCTGTCGGGCATCATCTCCGAGGACGGCGTCGTCGATGGATCGCTCAGCTTGCGCTCGCCGCGCATCGTCCCCAACGGCCGCACCTTCTCCTACGTGCTGAAAGAGGGCGAGCCGAAGATCACCATCACCCAGAACGACGTGCGCGCCATCCAGCTCGCCAAGGCAGCACTCTATGCCGGCACCAAGCTGTTGATGGAAAAGCAGCACACCGACCATGTCGACCGCATCCATTTCGCTGGCGCCTTCGGCTCCTTCATCGATCCGAAATACGCCATGGTGCTGGGTCTGATCCCCGACTGTGACCTCGACAAGGTCTCGGCCGTCGGCAACGCCGCCGGCGCCGGCGCGCGCATGGCGCTGCTCAATCGAGGTTACCGCCGCGAGATCGAGGAGACGGTGAGCAGGATCGAAAAGATCGAGACGGCGCTGGAACCGAAGTTCCAGGAGCACTTCGTCTACGCCATGGCGCTGCCGAACAAGGTCGACCCGTTCCCGAAGCTGGCCGCCGCGGTAAAGCTGCCGCCGCGCAAGGCGGCGAGCGAGGATGGGTCCGCCGGCGATGCCACCCCACGCCGGCGCTCGCGTGAGGAACGCGCGGCACGCCGCGGCCGCGAGTAGGCCTGCTTCTCACCGACACGCCTTTCGATTTCATTTGCATGCAAATGTTTCCGGATCGCCCCGATCCGGAAACCGAAACGCTGTTTTCGTGAAATCCGCTGGAAACATGTCGGGCGCATTTAGCCGCCATCGAAGGGCTGGCGTGAAATGTCTTCAGGCCGGCGCGACCTTCCGGAGGAACCACAATGTCGATGTTCGATAATCTTGGCCGCTTTGGCGTCACCATCAGGCAGGCCCACGCCCGCAACAAGGCGATCCGCGCGCTCAACGACCTGCCGGCGCATGTCCAGAAAGATATTGGCTGGCCGGCCTCGCCGCCGAGCGACCCGCAGGCAGCCCTTCATGCGCTGCTTCTGGGCACGCCGCGCTGATGACCTTCGCCGACAAATGCAAGCTGCTCGGCAGGCGCCGGGGCCGGCAGGCGGCCTCGGCGACCGGCGACAACAAGCTGCGCGCCGCGCTGCTGCCGGGTCGACGGCGAGGCGGCCGCTCATTGCATCACGCCGATGTGCCCGCGGCGAACCTTGACATTTTTAACTGAGGTACAATCTTCAGATAATAGGGGAATTCTCTTAGTCGGCTCGGCCGAAGTCCGTGTATCCGCATGCCCAGTTTGAAAAGCCACGTCGTCTCGTTCATTCTCAGGCACGGCCGCAAGAAGGCCTTTTCCAGCCCCGAGAATTTGCAGCGCTGGATTGCCTACGCCCGCAAGACCGAGGACTATCACCCGCCAGCCTTGCTGAAGGCACGGCTGGGCATCGCCGAGACCAGCGTCGACGGTTTTCCCGTCTATGAGATCGCGCCAAAGGCCGACGAGCGTCGGCGCATCCTCTATTTGCATGGCGGCGCCTTCGTCTTTCAGATCACGTCCTATCACTGGGTGCTGATCGCCGAGATGGCGGAGCGGCTGGGCTTCGGCGTCACCGTGCCGATCTATCCGATCGCGCCGGAGCACAATTTTCATGACATGTTCGGCATGGTCGGCGAGGTCTACCGGCGCATGCTTCAACAGACCGATGCCGAGGACATCGTCTTCATGGGCGATTCCGCCGGCGGCAACATGGCCGTGGTGCTCACCATGATGAGCGCCGAGAAAGGCCTTCCAGCCCCATCGCGCCACGTGCTGATCTCGCCCGGCCTCGACATGTCGCTGTCCAATCCGGAGGTGTTCGAGGCGGAGCGCCGCGATCCGTGGCTCGGCATTTCCGGCGGGCTCGAGGCGATCCGGCTCTACAGCGCCGGCATCGACCGCTCCGACTGGCACATCAGCCCGCTCTATGGCGATCTCTCGGTGCTGCCGAAGACGCTGCTGCTCACCGGCTCGCATGACTTGCTCAGCCCCGACAATCTGATCTTCGCCGAACGGGCGCGCGCCGCAGGCGTCGAGGTCGAGGTGGTCTATGAGGAAGGCATGTTCCACGTCTGGCCGCTGATCGAGATGCCGGAAGCGCGGCGCGCACGCGACAGCATTGTCGATTTCCTCACAGGCGAACCGGCACCGCAACGCGCCTACGCACCGCGCCGGACCGGAACTGCCTACGCGGCGCGGCCTGCGCCCGCGGCCGAATAGCTCAGAATTTTCCGGTTTCGCGGAACAGTTCGAAGGTCGCGCGGATGTGATCGGCGACGGCCTTCACCGGCGCGCTGGCGTCCGGCGCCACGACCATGGCGAGGTTGTAGGTGCCGATATCCGGCATGCCGTCCTTCTGGCCTAGCTCCACCATATCGTCGCCGAGGAACGACTTCGGCAGCGGCGCCACGGCGAGATCGGCCATGATCGCGGCGCGCTGGCCGGCCGTATGGGCGCTCATATAGGCGACGCGGTAGTTGCGGCCCTCGCGGCCGAGCGCTTCCAGGGCGCCGGCCCGCCAGGCGCAGCCCTCTTCCCACAGCGACACCGGCAGCGGTTCGCGCAGATGCGCGCAGCCACCCTTGGCGCCGGCCCACACGATCGGCTCGGTCAGCAGCACCTCAGCGCCGACCGCGCTGGTCTTGTAGGAATTGGTGAGCAGCGTGATGTCGAGCGCGCGGTCGTCCATGCGGCGGCGCAGATTGACGCTCTGGTCGATGGTGACGTCGACGGCAATCGACGGATGCGACTGCGCGAAGCGCTTCAAGACGTGCGGCAGGATACGTTCGCCATAATCGTCCGGGGAACCCAGCCGCACCACGCCGACAATGTCGGGAATGATGAACTTCGACACCACCTCGCGGTTGATCGACAACAGCCGCCGGGCATAGCCGAGCAGCATCTCGCCATCGGTGGTCAACGTCACCGAGCGCGCGTCGCGCGCAAAGACGGAACGGCCGAGGATGTCCTCCAGCTTCTTGATCTGCATGGAGACGGCCGAGGGGGTGCGGAACACGGCATTGGCGGCGGTGGTGAAGCTGCCGGTCTCGGCGATCGCCACGAAGGTGCGCAGCACGTCGAGGTCGAGCAGCGGCAGAGGATGGTTAAGCGGGGCGTTCATTGGAGCTTGCCTTCAATTTTTCTGATGCAAACGATCATCCCATTTCGTTTGATTGAACATCAGTTCGGGCGCATAGTCAACTCGATCGATGCAGGATGCTGCCAAATGCAGCCATCAAACGACCAGACACAGACCTGCAGTCGACATGAAATGAAGCTGAAACAGACCTGACGTAACGCATTGCCGGGCGGCCTCCCAGCCCGCATAGAGGAGAAAGAAATGTCTATCCTGTCATCCATCGGTCGGCTCGCGACCGAATTCAGCGCGGCCCGCGCCCGCTACCAGACCGAACGCGCAATCCATGCGCTGCCCATCGAACTGCAGAAGGATATCGGCTGGCCGGAAGCCGCCGATGCCAAGACCGGTGTGCGCCTCGGCGTCGGAACATGGGCCGGAGCAAAGTAGATCAAGTGTGTATCAAGTACTAAAGGCCTGCCGAGGTGTCAGACCGGCAGGCCTTTTTGTTTGTATTCAAACAAGTTTTCCAGCCATGCCGATAGCGCATGACGCATATGAACCACTCGCATAGCGCAGCGGTCTCCCACTTAACGCTTTGTAAAAAATGGTAAATTTCGGGCACGTCGCCCAAAGATGTCGCAATTGATGTCGCTTTTCATAACAAGCGCTTCGTTTTTGCGATTTAGTTTTGGCTGAAGCAAGCCTATATCACAGCCAGCCAAAACGAGCTGCCCCACTCCATTAAGCGAAGGCGACCCGTCTGAGCAACCAAATGGAGATGATGATGAAGCTCTTTGCCCGCCTGTTCACCCGCCGCGAAATGAACCTGACGACCGCTCTCGAGCGTCAGCGTCTTGCCAAGACCATGCCCGGCCAGACCGGCGCCATGGCCGCTGCACGCCTCGGCTTCGTTGCCTGAGACAGCCGCTTTCAGACGGTATTCGCTGCCGTCGCGCTGAAGGAATTCAACGCCGCCTGGCCTTGCCGAGGCGGCGTTTTCATTTTCATCAGGCTTTCGTTGCATGGATGGAGGCGCCGGCCTCGGACCAATTGCCCATTTGCGACCCGTGTCGCAAATTTAATCTTCACTTAGCCGCCTACCCGATTGACAGGAATGGTTTTTCCTGATGACGCTATGCTGTTCGCGACATTCTGTTCGCGTCATGGCCGCGTGAGGTTTCCCGTGAATGCCGTAAAGCACCCGATCAAGAGATCGTTTGTATTCTTCCTCATCCCCGACTTCACCATGATCGCCTTCGCGACGGCGCTCGACCCGCTCCGCTCGGCCAACCGGATGCTCGGCTACGAGGCCTATAGCTGGCGTTTGGCCAGCATCGACGGCAAGCCGGTGCGCGCCTCGAACGGCGTCGAATGCGCCGTCAACACCTCGCTGGAGGAAGAGCGCAGGAAGATGGCCGGGCCGGATAGGCCGAACATGGCGATCGTCTGCAGCGGCATCAATGTCGAGCGCTACCACAACAAGTCGGCCTTCGCCTGGCTGCGCGAGGAGTACAATCGCGGCGTCGCCGTCGGCGGCCTGTGCACCGGCGCCCATATCCTGGCGGCTGCGGGCCTCCTGTCCAACAAGCGCTGCGCCATCCATTGGGAGAACCTGCCGGGCTTTTCGGAGGCCTTCCCGAAGGCCAATGTCTTTGCCGACCTCTTCGAGGTCGACCAGAACGTCTACACCTGCGCCGGCGGCACAGCCGCGCTTGACATGATGCTGAAGCTGATCGGCGACGACTTCGACGAAAGCCTCGTCAACCGCGTCTGCGAGCAGGTGCTGACCGACCGCGTGCGCAGTCCGACCGATCGCCAGCGCCTGCCGTTGCGGGCGCGCCTTGGCGTGCAGAATTCCAAGGTGCTGACGATCATCGAACTGATGGAGGCGAACCTCTCCGAGCCGCTGTCGCTGATCGAGATCGCCGACCACGTCGATCTGTCGCGGCGGCAGATCGAGCGCCTCTTCCGCACCGAGATGGGCCGTTCTCCTGCCCGCTACTATCTCGAGATCCGGCTCGACCGCGCCAGGCATCTGCTCATCCAATCGTCGATGCCGGTGGTCGAGGTGGCGGTGGCCTGCGGCTTCGTCTCGGCCTCGCACTTCTCCAAATGCTACCGCGAGCTCTACGCCCGCTCGCCGCAACAGGAACGCGTCGACCGCAAGCAGTTGCTGGCGGCTTGAGCCAGTCAGGTGGCGGCTGCTTGGGCGGGCTGCGTCTGCGCCGTCCGCATGGCCTCGATGCGGATATCTTCGGTCAACCGCGCCTTGAGCGCCGAGAATTCCGGGCTGGTCTTCAGCGTGTAGTGGCGCGGGTGCGGCAGCTCGACCGGCACGTCGGATTTGATGCGGCCGGGCCGTGCCGTCATCACGATCACGCGCGAGGCCATGAAGATCGCTTCCTCGATATCGTGGGTGACGAACAGCACCGTCTTCTTGCGCCGCTCCCAGATGCCGAGCAGCAATTCCTGCATCAGCCCGCGGGTCTGGTTGTCCAGCGCGCCGAACGGTTCGTCGAGCAAAAGGATCGCCGGGTCGTTGGCTAAAGCGCGCGCGATCGCCGTACGCTGCTGCATGCCGCCCGAAAGCTGTTTCGGCCAATGGTTCTCGAAACCCTTCAGCCCGACGAGATCGACATAGGAAGCGACGATGTCGTTGCGCTCGCGCTCGGGCATGCCCCGCTCGCGCAGGCCGAAGCCGATATTTTCGGCGACCGTCAGCCAGGGGAACAGCGTGTACGACTGGAACACCATGCCGCGATCCGGCCCCGGCCGGGTGACGGCCTTGCCGTCGAGCAGCACGCGGCCGGTGCTCGGCGCCTCCAGCCCGGCGACGATCCTGAGCAAGGTCGATTTCCCGCAGCCTGACGGGCCGACGATGGTGATGAAATCATTGGCCGCGACCGCGAGGTCGACAGGCTGTAGCGCCTGCACCGGCTGGCCGCCCCTCACCCCGCCAAAGGTCCGCGAGACGCCTTCGATGACAAGCTTGCTCACGCCAGGCTCCATGGATAGAGCCGGCGGTTGAGCGCCTTGAAGGCGAAGTCGGACAAAAGCCCGATCAGGCCGATGACGATGATGCCGAAGATGATCTGTCCGGTCGCCAGCCGCGACTGGCTGTTGATGATCATGTAGCCGATGCCCGATGACGAGCCGATCAGCTCGGCGACGATGACATAGGTCCATGCCCAACCCAGCACGAGCCGCAGCGTCTCGGCGATCTCGGGCGCGTTGGCCGGCATGATTACGCGCTTGACGATGCCGTTGTCGGTCGCGCCCAGCGTATAGGCCGCCTCGACCAGGTCGCGCCTTGTGCTGCCGACCTTGACCGCGACGATCAGGATGATCTGGAAGACCGAGCCCACGAAGATCACCAGCAGCTTTTCCAGTTCCCCAATGCCGGCCCAGAGGATGAGCAACGGGATGAAGGCAGATGCCGGCAAATAGCGGGCGAAGGACACGAATGGCTCGAGGAATGCCTCGACCGGCTTCCAGGCGCCCATCGCGATGCCGATCGGCACGGCGACGATCGAAGCCAGCACAAAGCCGCCGAAGACGCGCCAGATGGTGATCAGGATGTCGAGCCAGAAACGGTCCTCGACCAAAAGTCGCCAGCCGTCCGTCAACATCGACAGCGGGTCGGCGAGGAAGATCCGGTTCACATGGCCGCCGAGCGTAATCCAGGCCCAGAACGCCACGAAGAGCACGAAGAAGGCGATGCCGAGCACGGTTCGAGTGCCCGGCGGAACGGGATGCAAGGGACGCAGCATCAGGGAAAGCCCTTGAAAGGAGCGATCGGCGGCGTGCCGCCGCCGATCGGGGAATGCGCGATCAGTTGGCCACCGCGCTGGTGTCGGCAAGCGTCGTCACGTCGGGCGCTTCCTTGATCAATCCCATCTGCAGCAATAGCTCCGCCGCGGTCTTGGAAAAGTCCTGGAAATCCTTGGTGAAGAACTGCTTGTTCTCCTCGCGGTCGGCCCATTTCAGGTATTTGGCCGAGTCCTCGAACTCCTTGGCCGACTGCTTCACGTCGGCGCCCATGATCTCGTAGGATTTCTGCGGCTCCTTCTTGATCATGTCGAGCGCGTCGAAATAGCTGTCGGCCAGCGCCTTGGCGGCATCGGGATTGGCCTTGAGGAAATCCGGCGTGCAGCCGACGGTGTCCAAAACCATCGGATAGTCGAGCGTGGTCGCCAGGATGTGCCCCTGGTCGGCCTTGCCGCGCACAGCGGATATGAAGGGCTCGTAGGTGACGGCGGCATCATTCTGGCCTGCGAGGAAGGCTTGCGCCGCCGCGTCCGGCTCCAGGTTGACGACCGTCACGTCCTTGGTCGACATGCCGTTCTTGTTGAGCACCCAGGCGAGCAGGAAATAGGGCGACGTGCCGGGCGCGGACGAGGCGACATTCTTGCCCTTGAGGTCGGCGACCGTCTTGATGTCGTTGCGCACGACGATGCCGTCGGCGCCGTAGGATTTGTCGAGCTGGAAGATCTGCTTGGTGGTGACGCCGCTGGCGTTCCACACCATCCACGTCTCGACCGTGGTCGCCGCGCATTGCAGGTCGCCGCTGGCAATCGCCAGCGGCCGGCTTGCCTGCGGAACCTTCTTCAGCGTGACGTTCAACCCATGTTTCTCGAAAATGCCAGCCTGCTTGGCTAAAGTCAGCGGCGCGAAGCCGGTCCAGCCGCTGATGCCGATGGTGAGCGACGTGGCGGCCATGGCCGGCGCCGATCCGACAACAGCCGTCAGAGCCGCCGCGAAAATGCTGGTCCTGTTCATTGAGGTTCCCCTTTTATGTGGTGAGAAGAAATTGTCTCACAGAGCCCAAAAGGCTTGTCAATGAAACAGGATCGGTCATGGACCATGGTCTAGCTCAGCGCGGGGAAGCGCCTTGCGCGCCGGACCGGTGCTGCCGCGCGCTAGGAACGACACCGGCTTCAATATCGGTCGCAATAGCACTCGGCCGACGAGATGCGGTCGTTCCAGCCGGAGCCTCCGAAATCGCGGACCCTGCGGTTGAGCTCGATCGAGCGGCCGCGCCTTTCTGAATTCTCATAGGCGACCAGCGTGCAGCCCCGGCGCACGAGCACCGAGGAGACGCGATCGTTCCAAAACCCGCCCCGGAAATTGACGGCATCGTCGGGGCCCATTTCGAGCGAACGTCCGCGGAAGTTTGCATTCTCGAACAGCACGCAGGCCGCTTCGCCGTAAAATTGGGCGCTGGCGCTGCCGGCAAATATTGTCGACGCAAGTGCCGTCAGGATGGCCAAACGTTTCATGTGATGCTTCCTCATTTGATCGCGTTGCGCGATGGCGCCGGCCCCACCATATTTTGCCATCGTGCCGCGCGAGGAAGCAAGTCCGCGCCACTCTGGTCGCCCCCCTCTGGTCTGCCATTGCCGGCGGTCAGCGGCTGTCCAGCATCCAGCCGCGGTTGCGCCACATCTTTTCGCCGGCCAGGCAATCGGCGGCCGGCCTGTCGTCGGCGAGCAAGACCGGCGGGTGAGCCGCCTCTTCCGCCGCCCATTGCGGCGAGGCCGGACCGGCAAGCTCGAGCACCAGCTTGCGGCGGATCGCTTCCGGGAATTGAGTCCAGTCATTGACCGGGATCATGAAGGCGCCGGGACCGCCGATGACGCAGTCGCTGTAGTAGCGGTCGAGATTGTCGACGTCGAAGACGCCGCTGAAACCGCCCCTTGTCATCAGCGGCAGTCCGTTGATGGTGATGCCCTGCTTCACCACCTCGTCGCGCGTGATATCGACCGGCGCGCCCTGGTTGTTGGGTCCGTCGCCCGAAACGTCGATGACGCGCTTGGTGCCCTGAAAACCGCTTTCGGCGAAAAGGTCGCTGCCGAATGTCAGCGCGCCGGAAATTGAGGTACGTCGCGCGCTGTCCGGCGGATGCGCATTGAGCTGCGCGACGACCCGTTCGGCATCGGCGCGATTGGCGATCACCGTCCATGGCACGACGACCCGCTGCCATCTGGTGCCGGCCCACTCGACATAGGTGACCGCGATCTTGCCATAGACGCCGTCGGCGATGGCCTTGAGCACATTGTCATGCGTCAGTGCCGCCGCATAGCCATGACGCTGGATCTCGAGTTCGGCCGGCGACATCGAGAGCGAGACATCGACCGCCAGCACCAGCTGGACGTCGACCGGCTCGGCCGCGGTTGATCGCGCTGTCAGGCCAACGAGCAGCGCCAATGCGGCGGCGCCGGAAAGCCAATGCCCTGTTCGGCCGAAAGCGGACATGACGCAAGGGTAGGCGATAATCGCGCATGAACAAAGTAAAAAGGCCCGGCGTCGACCGGGCCTTTTTGCGTGTTCAGACGAGAACGCGCTCAGCTTCGCGGCTTGAGGTTCTCAGGGTCGTAAAGCGGCTTGTAGCCGACGCCGGCCACCTCGACCGGATAGGTCTCGCCGAAATATTCCACATTGAGCTTGCGACCCTCCTGGGCATACGTCCAGGGCAGGTAGGCAAGCGCGATGTTCTTGCCGATCGTCGGACCGTAGGCGACCGAGGTGGTGAAGGAGCGGCGGCCGAGCTCGTCGACCAGCGTCTCGCCGGTTGCCGGATCAAGCACGGGCATGATGCCGACCGGATAGCGGGCGACGCCCTTGGAATCGGTGTTCTCGGTCATCACCAGCGTGCAGAGCATCGCCGGCTGGTGCTCGCGGGCGCGGTATTCCAGATGCTTGGCCTTGCCGCAGAAGTCGTTTTCCTTAACCTTCGGACGGGCGAGGTCGGCTTCGAGCAGATTGTATTCGGTCAGGAGATCGGCGTTCTGCAGCCGCAGGCTCTTTTCCATGCGACGCGTGTTGGCATAGGTCTCGACGCCGAAAGGCATGACGCCGGTGGAGCGCAGCGCGTCCCAGACCGCAAGCCCGTCCTCGTAGCGCATATGCAGCTCCCAGCCCTGCTCGCCGACATAGGAGATGCGGAAGGCGGTGACGTCCTTGCCGGCGATGCGGATCGGCTTGATTGCGGCGAAGGGGAAGTTCTCCGGCGTCAGCCCGTTCGGTTCCTCGACCACCTTCTGCAGGGTCGTGCGCGCATTCGGGCCCCAGATACCTATAGTGACATATTTCTCGGTCACATCGGTAACGGTGACATCAAAACCTTTGTCCTGCGCGGTGCGCTGCATGTAGCGGAAGTCGCGCGGGCCGGCATCGGCGCCGTCGATCACCCGGCAGCGGTCGGCCATGCGGATCACCGTGAAGTCGGCCCGCACCATGCCTTCCTCGTCGAGGAAGTGGGTGTAGATGCCCTTGCCGATATTGTTGTCGCCGCCGATCTTGGCCGCGCACAGCCATTCGAGCAGCGCGACATGGTCGGGTCCCTCGACGTCATACATCGAGAAATGCGACAGGTTGACGATGCCGCAATCCTCGCTCATCGCCAGATGCTCGGCGTTGGAGACGCGCCAGAAATGGCGGTTGTCCCACTCGTTCTCGCGCACCGGCACGCGGTTGCCGTATTTTTCCAGGAGATGCTCGTTGGCGGCATAGCCGTGGGCGCGCTCCCAGCCACCCAGTTCCATGAAATAGCCGCCCAGCTCCTTCTCGCGCTCCCAGAACGGCGAGCGGCGGACGTTGCGGCCCTTGGAGAACGGCTCGCGCGGATGAACCGCCGGATTGTAGACCTTCATCGCCGTCTCGGTGCAGCGATCCCAGATGAACTCTTCCTTCGTCTGGTGCGGGTAGAAGCGCGAATAGTCGATGGCGTGATGGTCGATCGAGGTGCGGCCGTCGGTCATCCAGTCGGCGATCAGCTTGCCCATGCCGGGGCCGTCCTTGACCCAGATGGCGACCGCGTACCACAGCCCCCTCACCTTCTGGCTCTCGCCCATCGACGGGCCGCCATCGGTGGTCACCTGCAGCAGGCCGTTGAAGGAATGGCCCTCATTGTAGCCGAGCTCGCCGAGAATCGGCGTCAGCTCCATGGCGCGCTCGAGCGGCGCCATGATCTGCTCCATGTCGAGATCGCGCTGCGACGGCGACAGCCGCGCCTGGTCCTTCTCGAGCAGGTCGCGCGGGTGGCAGAGACGCGGATTGGTCTCCTCGTAATAGCCCCATTCGATCTGCCCGCCCTCGGCGGTCTTGGGATCGCCGGTGTCGCGCATATAGGCCGAATTGCCCTGATCGCGCAGCAGCGGCCAGCCGATCTCCTTGCCGGTGCCGGCGAACTCGTTGTAGGGGCCGAAGAAGGTCAACGGATGGTCGATCGGCATGACCGGCAGGTCCTCGCCGACCAGTGCCGCCGTCAAGCGGCCCCATATGCCGGTACAGACGACCACATAGTCGGCCTCGATCGTGCCGCGCTCGGTCACCACGCCCTTGATGCGGCCATCCTCGACGATCAGCGACTTGGCCGAGGTGTTGGCGAAGGCATTGAGCTTGCCGGAGGCGACACCCTGGTCGACAAGCTTGCCGGCCACCGTCTGCGAGCGCGGGATGACGAGGCCGGCATCCGGGTCCCACAGGCCGCCCTGCACCAGATGCTCCTTGATCAGCGGGAACTTCTTCTTGATCTCGGCCGGCTCGATCAGGCGCGCGCGGGTGCCGAAGGCCTTGGCCGAAGCGATCTTGCGCTTGATCTCGTCCATGCGGCCATCGTCGCCGACGCGCGCGACTTCCAGGCCGCCGATACGCGCGTAGT
Organism: Mesorhizobium shonense; assembly: GCF_040545255.1. Classification (NCBI taxonomy): domain Bacteria; kingdom Pseudomonadati; phylum Pseudomonadota; class Alphaproteobacteria; order Hyphomicrobiales; family Phyllobacteriaceae; genus Mesorhizobium; species Mesorhizobium shonense. The sequence continues at coordinate 54,465 of NZ_JBEPLM010000008.1, read as the reverse complement.
GGCCCATCTTCTCGTAGAAATCGATGGAGTAGAGCGTCGTCCAGCAGGACAGGAAGTCGTGGCTGGTCGTGTAGCAGAAGTCGGAGGCATGCGCTGTCGAGCCGATATCGGTCGGGATGCCCGACTTGTCGATGCCGACGATATCGTTCCAGCCGCGCTCGATCAGGTGATGGGCGACCGATGCGCCGACAATACCACCCAGACCGACGATGACGACCTTCGCCTTTTTCGGAAACTCTGCCATGGCCCGCGACTCCAAAGTGAAAAAGCGGGCGGACTATAAGGCGGAGCAGTGGGAGGATTGAAGCCTGTTTGCGACATTGCGAAAGAGCCGAGCGACCCTGACGAACGAACGCGCTTCCCCAGGCGCCAGCAATTGCGCCGGAACTAGGCGGAAGCCTCCATAAGCTTCTCGAAGACACGCTGCTTGGCTGCGCGCACGCTGTCCTCAAGCGACTTCGCCTTGGCCAGATGCGCGGCGATCGCGCTGGCCAGCATGCAGCCGGTTCCGCGCATCGATCCGGCAAGGCGAGGCATGTCGAAGCGAACGGGTTCCCGGTTGGGGCTCAACAGGATGTCGGTTGATCTTGCCCCTGCCGCGTGACCGCCCTTGATGAGCAGCGCCTGCGGCCCAGCCGCAAGCAATCGCCTCCCCAGCCGCAGCACGTCTTCGTCGCTCACGGCCAATTCCGAACCGGTCAGCACCGCCAGTTCCACAAGATTCGGCGTAACCAGACGGCAAAGCGGCATGAGGTCACGCTTCATGACGTCGATGGCATTCGGTTCCACCAGCGGCCTGCCTGACGAGGACGCCAGTACTGGATCCAGCACTGCCGGTATCCGCGGATTTTCGCTCAGCACGGCAGCAACGGCCAGGATGACCCGCCCGGCTGGCAGCATGCCGATTTTAATGGCCGAGACCTCGTTGGTCCGCAACGCTGCGCGCATCTGGTCGGCGACCAGGCCGGGTTGCAGATGATGAATTGCCGTCACAGCTTGGTGTGTCTGCACCGTCACCGCGGTCACGGCGAGACAGGTCCGCAGGCCGATCGAGGAGATCGTCTCGATATCGCGCGCAATACCGGCCCCCCCGCTGGAATCCGATCCGCCGACGACAAGCACATGCGGGTCCCGGTTCAGCGCCATTGATGCGTCTTTTCGATCCATTCTCTGGTGCGCGCTTCGGGATCGGAATTCAGCGTTATGTCCGTGACCACGGCCGCGCTGTCGGCGCCGGCCCCGAAAACGCCATCGAGCCGCTCGGGGTTGAGGCCGCCGATAGCGACCAGCGGGAGAGGCGCGATCCGGTCCTTCCATGCGCGGATCCGTTCCAGCCCCTGCGACGCCCATTTCATCTTCTTCAGGATGGTGGGATAGACAGGGCCGAGCGCAACGTAGTGGGGCTCCGCCGCAACGGCCGTTTCCAGCTCGGCATCATCATGCGTGCTCAGTCCGAGCCTGACACCGGCCGCGTGTATCGCCGGAAGGTCGGCGGTTTGCAGATCCTCCTGGCCAAGATGGACGAAGTCGCAGCCCTCCTCGATCGCCAGCCGCCAATGATCATTGATGATGAGCTGGCAATTGTGTCGGGCGCACAAGGTTCTTGCCTTGCGGATCTCCATGCGCAGCCCGCCCTCGTCCATGTCCTTGATGCGGAGTTGCACCAGCCTCACGCCAAGCGGCACCAGCCGCTCGATCCACGCGGCGCTGTCGACGATCAGGTAGAAGGGATCGAGCTTCATGAAAAAACCGCCCTGCCGAATGTCGGCGTCGATGGCACGGCGACATCGCGCGGCTCGATCAATCCCGAACCGAAGGCCTCGCGTCCGGCTTCGACCGCCTTGCTGAAAGCGCGCGCCATGCCGACCGGATCGGCCGCCTTGGCGACCGCGGTGTTCAGGAGCACAGCGTCAAAGCCGAGTTCCATGACGGTTGCCGCGTGCGACGGCCGTCCAAGCCCCGCATCCACAATCAGCGGAACATCGGGGAAATGTCCGCGCATCGAGCGCAGCGCCATGATGTTGACCGGCCCGAGCGCCGAACCGATCGGCGCGCACCACGGCATCAGGACCTTGCAGCCCGCGCCGAGCAGCCGCTCGGCGACGATCAGATCGTCGGTGGTATACGGGAACACCGTGAAACCGTCTTCGCACAGGATGCGGGCGGCTTCGACCAGGCCGAACACGTCCGGCTGAAGCGTGTCATGGCTGCCGATCACTTCGAGCTTGATCCAGGACGTGCCAAAAACCTCGCGCGCCATCTTCGCGGTCGTCACGGCTTCCTTTACGGAATGACAGCCGGCGGTGTTGGGCAGGATCCTCACGCCGAGCGAGTTAACCAGCGACCAGAATTTCTCGCCGCCCCTGCCGCCCGCCATTTCACGGCGCAGCGATACCGTCACCACCGAGGCGCCCGACGCCTTGACCGCTTCGGCCAGGATGGCCGGCGAAGGATACTGGGCAGTGCCGAGAAGCAGGCGCGAAGGCAGTTGGGTTCCAAGAAGGTCGAACATGGCTAACCTCCTTGCATGGGCGAAAGGATTTCGATCCGGTCGCCGTCGTTCAATCGGAATTCTGCTCGGTTGGCCTTGTGCACCACGTCGCTGTTGACGGCCGTCGCCAGCCAATCGCCTTCATAGTCAAGCTCGGCAAGCAGCGCCGCCAGCGTTGCCGCGGCACTGTCCAGCGCTTCTCCATTGACGATCAATCTCATGCGCAAGCTCCCACGCGTTTGTCGGGATTGAAGAGGATGTCGGCCGCCTGCCGCGCCATGGCGGGGGCAAGCAGGAAGCCATGGCGATAGAAGCCGTTGATCGCGACGCCGTTTGCGAGCGATTCGATGCGTGGCAAATTGTCGGCAAAGGCTGGACGGACCCCGGCGTTCGCTTCGACGATCGTCGCCTCGCCGAAGGCCGGATGCAGCGCACAAGCCGCGCCGACCAGTTCCATCATGGAACGGACGGTGACCGGGCCGGCCTCGTCGCTCTCGATCATCGTCGCGCCGGCCATGAAATGGTGATCGGCGCGCGGCACCATGTAGAGCGGAAAGCGCGGATGCAGCAGCCGGACGGGGCGAGACAGCGAGACATCCGGCGTGCGCAGGATCAGCATTTCGCCGCGAACGCCGCGCAACGCCGCATCGTCCGCAGCGATCCCCCGGCAGTCGACCTCGCATTCGAAACCTGGAAGGCCTTGGCCGTCGGTGGCGAAACGGAAGTCGACGCCCATGGCGACTAGCTTGTCATGAAGCGCCGCCATCGCACGGCGCGGGTCGAGATGCGCTTCGCAGGGGAAGAACAGCCCGCGCTTGAAACGGCCGGCGAGGTCGGACTCCAGCCTTGCGATGTCCTCCTCGCCGAGCCAACGATGGCCCGAGGCGCGGCTTGCGAAGCGGTCGAGCTCGCCCGCATCGCGCGGCGCAGCCACGATGAGCGTTCCCGCCCGCGTCACTTGGCCAGGCAAAACAACATCCCACCAGTCTGCGGCGCCGCGTCCGAGATCCAGCACCGGCTGCTCCGCGCTCTCGCGCTCGCACCATGGCGCCAGCATGCCGCCTGCAGCCCATGACGCATTGCCGCCCAGCTGAGGCCGGAGTTCGGCAACAGTGACCGACGCGCCGCGGTTCGCAAATTCGAACGCCGCCGTGAGGCCGGCCACGCCGGCCCCCTTGACCAGCACTCTCATCACGACTCGGCCGTGCTGGACGCGGCTTCGCTCACCGGCATATAGAGATCGCCGCCGGCGCGGTATTTCTCCGCCATCGCCGCCATCCCCTCTTTCTGCGCCTCGGCCCGGATATCATGGGAGATGCGCATGGAGCAGAATTTCGGTCCGCACATGGAGCAGAAATGCGCCACCTTGTGCGCTTCCTTGGGCAAGGTCTCGTCGTGGAACTCGCGCGCCGTTTCGGGATCGAGCGACAGGTTGAACTGATCTTCCCAGCGGAACTCGAACCGCGCCCGCGACAGCGCATCGTCGCGGACCTTCGCCGCCGGATGCCCCTTGGCGAGGTCGGCGGCATGCGCGGCGATTTTGTAGGTGATGACGCCGGTCTTGACGTCGTTGCGGTCCGGCAGGCCAAGATGTTCCTTCGGCGTCACATAGCAAAGCATTGCCGTGCCGAACCAGCCGATCATGGCGGCGCCGATGCCTGAGGTGATGTGGTCATAGCCCGGCGCGATGTCGGTCGTCAGCGGCCCCAGGGTGTAGAACGGCGCTTCGCCGCAGACGGCCAGCTGCTTGTCCATGTTCTGCTTGATCTTGTGCATGGGAACATGACCGGGGCCTTCGATCATCACCTGGCAGTCCTTTGCCCAGGCGATCTTCGTCAGTTCGCCAAGCGTCTCCAGCTCGGCGAACTGCGCCGCATCGTTGGCATCCGCGATCGAGCCGGGGCGGAGGCCGTCGCCGAGCGAGAAGGAGACGTCATAGGCTCGGGCGATGTCGCAGATTTCCTCGAAATGCTCGTAAAGGAAGCTCTCCCGGTGATGGTGCAGGCACCATTTGGCCATGATCGACCCGCCGCGCGAGACGATGCCCGTGACCCGGTCGACGGTCAGAGGGATGTAGTGCAGCCGCACCCCGGCGTGGATGGTGAAATAGTCGACGCCCTGCTCGGCCTGCTCGATCAGCGTGTCGCGATAGACCTCCCAGGTCAGGTCCTCGGCAATGCCGCCAACCTTCTCGAGCGCCTGGTAGAGCGGTACGGTGCCGATCGGCACCGGCGCGTTGCGCACGATCCATTCGCGGATGTTGTGGATGTTGCGGCCGGTCGATAGGTCCATCACCGTGTCGGCGCCCCAGCGGATCGCCCAAACCATCTTTTCGACCTCTTCGGCCATCGAGGAGGTGACGGCGGAATTGCCGATATTGGCGTTGATCTTCACCAGGAAATTGCGGCCAATGATCATCGGCTCGCTCTCCGGATGGTTGATGTTGGCGGGGATGATCGCACGGCCGCGCGCCACCTCGTCGCGCACGAATTCCGGCGTGACGAAATCCGGGATCGACGCACCGAACGCTTCCCCGTCCTGTTGCAGCTTGCCACGCAGCATCTCGCGGCCAAGGTTCTCGCGGATGGCCACGAATTCCATCTCGGGCGTGATGATCCCTGCGCGCGCATAGGCAAGCTGCGTCACCGCCTTGCCGGCTTTCGCCCGCAACGGACGGTTGCGGATGGGGAATTCCGGCGTCAGCCGTTCGCCGGTCGCAAATCCGTTGTCCTCCGGCCTCACATGGCGGCCGTCATAGGCTTCGACATCGCCGCGCGCCGCGATCCAGTCCCGGCGAAGCCGGACAAGTCCCTTTTCAATGTTCGTTTCGATCGCCGGATCGGTATACGGGCCTGATGGATCGTAGACCGTCACCGGCGGCTCGCCTGCGGTCGGATGCACGCTGATCTCGCGCATCGGCACCCTGATCTGCGGATGGATAATGCCGGTCTTGTGGATCTTCCGTGAGGCTGGCAGCGGTCCCGTCGAAACGGTGAGGGTCAAGGCATTCATTTGAGGCTCCTTTGCTCAACTGCATTGGAGACCCAGTTCTGTGCCGGAAGGATGTAGGACGCTTTGGTCTGCCTGCTCGACACAGGTCTTCGGGCATGGAGTCCCGCAAAGCGCTTGCACCGTCCCTACGCCAGTATGAACTGGATCAGGTTCAACGGGTCACTGCGCCGCGAAAGCCAGCAGTATCTCAGCCCCTTGCCGGGACTCCCCTGGTGAATGCTTCAAGTTGAACGGGCCCGCGCCGTCTTGTCAAGCGCGTTCGGGCGGCGATTGCGGCTCGACTTGCAGCGCGCGGCGACCGCCCTTGGCTGCCGATCCCCACAGCGCCATCAGCGGCGCGGCCAGCAGCAGGAAGGGCGGCAGAAGATTGGGAAAATAGATGCGGGTATCGTGGATCGGGAAGACCGTGAACTTCGCCAGCACGCCGAATACGAGAGCCGCGAGCAGGATGCCGGCGCGGCGGTCGAGCCGCAAGCCGGCGCGGTCGAGCCCATACCAGCCGGCTAAAGCCAGCACCGACACGCCGACCCAGGTGTTGACGTTGACGGCGCGCACCACCGAGGCGGCAAAGGCCTTGAGATAGGCCGCCACCGAGAACGGCGGCTCGAAGCCGTCCATGTTGTAGTGCTGCTCAATGCTGGAGAACCACAGATGCGGCCACCAGCCGGGATGCTGCGCCCAGTGCGAAATGGCGAAATAGGCGATGAACGAGGCGGCGAAACCGGCGAGCGCGCCCCATGCCTTCTGCCGGAAGGCGACCAAAAGCACGGCGAAGATGGCGAGGAAAACGATGTTGTCCGGACGCGCCATGAAGGCCAGGAAAAGCAGGATCGCCGTCGCCACCTCGCGTTTGCGCACAAAGGCAAACAGCCCGCCGAGGAACAGCGCCGAGCACAACAGGTCCGGCATCGATGCGCGCGCCGCGTCGCCGAGATCGGCCATGATCAGGACGGCGACGGCGACCGGCGCCAGTGCCAGCGCGCCCTCCGAGCGCAGCCAGGCGAGCGTGATGATGCCGAACAACAGCACCGAAAACACCTGCACCAGCCGCATCGCCTCGACCGGCGACACGACATGGCTGAGGCTCGACAGGATTTCAGCGTAGAGGAACTTGATCCGGTACATGCCGAGCAGCGAATGGAAGTCGGCGGCATTCTCGGTCATGTGGCTGCGAAAGCCGCCGCCATCGTCGGTCAGCGCCTTGTAGTCGCCGGCCGACACGTCGGCCTTGACCGCACCGTAGGCATAGTCATGCAGCGCCTGCGGGTCGGGATAGGTGCCTTCCTCGGCGATCGCCAGATAAGGCAGCATATCCCAGTTGGCGTCCGGCATGAACCAGGCCGTCACAGCAGTGAGCAGGATGTAGAGCGAGAAGGCGGCCGCACCGATCGGCGCGGCCCATCTCGCGTAAACCCCCTCGCCCCAGGTAAGACCGGCTTCGGTCAGCCGGTCGAGCGGATTGGCGGGAGCGGCTGGCGGCCTGGTCAGCATCGTCTGTCTCAGCGGACCTGGCTATTCACGAAATCCTTCACGATGGCCACGATGCCGCGCGAGAGCAGGCTGTCGAAGGCATCGACGAAGCGGTCGACATGCTCGCGCTGGCAGATCAGCGGCGGCTCGAGCCGAATGACGTTGCGGTTGTATTCGGTGAAAGCGACGAGCACGTCATAGTCGCGCAACAAGAGCGCGCCGACGAAGCCCGACAGCGAGCCCTTCAGTTTGTCGTCGAGCACGCTGACCACTGGACGCAGCACCATCGGCAGTGTCTGCGAGAAATCGTGGAACTCGAGCCCGATCATGAAGCCCTTGCCCCGCACGTCCTTGATGATCTTCGGATATTTTTCCTTCAGCGTCCGCAGCCGCTGCAAAAGGTACTCGCCGGTCGAGGCGGCGTTGTCGATCAAGCCCTCGTCATAGAGCACGTTCAGCGCCTCGATCGCGGTGATGCAGGCCTCGCCCATGCCGCCGAACGTCGCCATGGCATGGATCATCGCCGTCTTTGGCGTGCCATAGGCCTTCATGTAGACGTCGCGCCTGGCGATCATGGCGCCGACCGCGGCCTTGCCGCCGCCGAGCGATTTCGCCAGCGCCGTCACGTCCGGTACGACGGCGTAATGCTCGAAGGCATAGAAACGCCCGGAACGGCCATAGCCGCACTGGACTTCGTCCGCGACCCACAGCACGCCATGCTGGTCGCAAAGCGCGCGCAGCTTCCGCCAATATTGCGCCTCTGCCTGGATGATGCCGCCGCCGCCCTGGATGGTTTCGAGCACGATGACGCCGATAGCAGGGTCGCTCTTGAACAGGCGTTCGACGGCGTCGATGTCGGCGAAGGGGATGCGCACTGCATTGTCCGCCACCCTGAACTCGGCGCGGTAGAGCTGGCCGTCGGTGATCGCCAGCACGCCCTTGGTCTTGCCGTGGAAGGAATTCTCGGCATAGACGACCTTGGGCCGCTTTGGGCCTGCGGCGCGCTCGGCGAGCTTCACCGCCGCTTCCATGGCTTCCGAGCCGGATGAGCCGAGGAACACCATGTCGAGGTCGCCGGGCGAGCATTTGGCGATGTTGTGCGCCAGTGCCGCCGCATATTGCGACATGAAGGCGATGGCGATCTCCTGGCGCTTCTCCTCCTGGAATTTCTTGCGCGCCTCCAGGATGCGCGGATGGTTGTGACCGAAGGCCAACGAGCCGAAGCCGCCGAAGAAGTCGAGGATCTCGCGGCCGTTCTGGTCGATGTAGAACATGCCCTCGGCACGCTCGATCTTGACCTTGTGGAAGCCGAGCAGCTTCATGAAATGTAGCTGGCCCGGGTTGAGGTGCGCCTTGAACAGGTCGGTGATGCGGGCGACATCCATCGCCTTGGCCTGTTCGACGCTGATCAGGTCGGGCTTGGCGATGGTAGCAGGCAACAGCGTCGGCGCATCGACCAGCGCGCGCACACCCGGTTCCGGTTTGGCAATGACCGTCATCTCGAAAAATCTCCCCCTTCGTCGCCTTTATTCGGCAGGCACATGTTCGGTGGCGACGGCGTGGCCGTCCTTCTTGGCGCGGTATTCGCTGTAGGCGGCGATCAGCATGTCCTCGTCGCGATATTGCGGCACCCAGCCGAGCTGACGCTCGGCCTTGGACACGTCGAGCACGCATTCCTCGTCGGCGATCAGATACTGCTCGGGATCCATGATCGGCATGTTCATGAGATCGAGCAGGTCGAGCGTTCGTTTCACCGCCCAGCCCGGCGTCGGCAGCAGGATCGACCTCGAGCCGGCATGCTTGATCAGGTCGCCGAGCAGTTTTCTCACCGACGGCGGATTGAGCGAGCCGAGATTATAAGCCTCGTTCGGCACGCCGGCCTTCCAGGCCGCGCGGGCGGCTTCCGCGCAGTCGAACACCGAGATGAACTGGTATGGATTCCTGCCCGAGCCGATCATTGGCACCGGCAAATTCCAGTCGATTAGCTTGAACAATTTCTCCAGGATGCCGAGGCGGCCGGGGCCGATGATCAGGCGCGGCCGGAACAGCGAGATCGACATGCCGCGCCTGCGCCACTCGGCGGCGAGCTCCTCGGTCCTGAGCTTCGACAGGCCGTATTCGCCGAGCGGCGCGACAGGATGATCCTCGGTCATCGGCAGCACCACCGTGTGGCCGTAGATCATGTCGGTCGTGTAGTGGACCAGTTTCGAGGAACCGGCCTTGTCCATCGCCTGGATGATGTGCCCGGTGCCGTGGAAATTCACCGGGAAGAAGAAGTCGTGCCGCTTGGCGCGGACCTGGATCGGCGACAGCATCTTGGCCGACAAATTGTAGACCATGTCGTCGGCCTTGAGCCCGACCGCCGCGACCGACGCCGGATTGGTGACGTCGCAAGTGATGAAGCGCACCGAACGATAATGCGGCAGGTCGCTCTTGACGATGTCGGCGACGACGACGTTCTCGCCGTCGGCGGCGAGCTTGGGCGCAAGATGACGACCGACGAAGCCGTCGCCGCCGAAAATCACATGTCTCATCGAAGGATCTCGCTAGTGCCGACCTTGTCGGAGGTGATGGAAGCGGTTTGGTCCTCATGCCCTCGTCCACTTTGCGCGATCAGAATCGTACCGACGCAGATGCAGGCAATGCCGGCGATGCGCCAGCCGTTGAGATCCTCGCGGAAGACGAAATAGGCAAAGACTGCGACCGCGACATAGGCGAGGCTGAGGAACGGATAGGCGAAGCTGAGCTCGACCTGCGACAGCACGTAGAGATGCGAGCCCATCGAGATGACGAAGGTGCACAGCCCGAGGAAAACCCACGGGCTGAAGACGATCTGCAGCAGCTTGACGAGCGGATTGACGCCGTCGAATGAGATCGGCCCCAGCGACATCATGCCCTGCTTCAGCATGAGCTGCGCAGCGGCATTGGTCATGACCGTGAAGAGAATGAAGACGATGTATTTCATTGTTGCCACCCGCCCTTGAGCGGTCCTACTACGAACCTGCAAATATTTCGTGAAATCACATGTCTATTTTCAGTAAACTTCGATCTTAACGCTTCATTTACCAAGATTTACTCGAATTTTATCTATTCCGCTGCCTCCGCGATATCGCGCCTCACGCTCAGCTTTTTCGCTGTCCGCGCCCAGAAACTCGACATGAAGGCGGGATCGCGAAGCGCCTCCAGCCGCTGCCATTGCGGGAAGGATGCCGCGAAGGTTTCGGGCTCCATGCGCGCGTCCTTGTAGGGGTTGACGGCCCCGCCGGCCTCGACCGTGATGTGGTCGAGTTCGGCGAGCAGCTCCAATGTCCTTTCCCCCCTGTTGGGGAAATCGAGCGTCAGCGTGTAGCCCGGCCGCGGGAACGACAGCAGCGCCGGCGAACGGACATCGCCAAATCGCTTCAGCACCGTGAGAAACGAGCCCTGCCCGGCCCGCCGCGCCGCTTCGAGCAGTGCCGGAACAGTGCGGCGCGCGTCAGCCTCAGGAACCACGCTCTGGTGCTGGAAGAACCCATGCGGGCCATAGAGCCGGTTCCAGTCGCGAATGCCGTCGAGCGGAAAGAAGAAGCCCTGGTAGCCCGCATGACGCGCATCGGACGAGCGACCCTTCTTCCACCGATAGGCAGCGTTGAAGACGGTCAGGAACGGGCGGTTGAGCACGTTGAAGGGTGGCTGCACGGCCACCGAAAGCCGGCCACCCGCCTGCAAGGTGGCATGCGAGCCGTGCTCGGCGTGATTGCCGGTGAACAAAAGGCCCCGCCCTCGCGCGTGGCCGCCCGCAAGCTGATCGATCCAGGCAACGGCATATTCGTTGGCCTGGTCGGCTGCGCCGGCAAGATCGAAGAACTCGCCCAGATCGCGAAACCGCGTCGCTTTTTCGACGATGTCGAGCGAGGGCACCCGCATCAGCCGGATCGACGCCGACAGGATCAGTCCGGTCAGTCCCAGGCCGCCGATCGTCGCCCGGAATAGGCGCGCGTTCTCGGTGTCGGAGCAGCGATGGATCCGGCCGTCGGACCGCAGCAAGGTCAAGGATTCGACATGACAGCCAAATGTGCCGCGCCGGTGGTGGTTCTTGCCATGCACATCGTTGGCGATGGCGCCGCCGAGCGTCACGAACTGCGTGCCTGGAACCACGGCCGGAAAGAAGCCATAAGGTGCGGCATGGACGATGATGTCGCAAAGCAGCACCCCGGCATCGGCCTCGATCACACCGGTCTCGGCATTGAACGAACGGATACGGTTGAGCGGCCGCATGTCGACGACCATACCGGCGTCGTTCTGGCAGCTGTCGCCGTAGGAGCGACCATTGCCGTAGCCGATGAGCGAGCCGGGTTTGGCGGCGCCGCTCTTCAGCAGCGCAATGGCCTCGTCGGCCGGGATCGCCCGGCGTGCCGGCGGCGTCGCCAGCCCGAAGCTGCCGAAGCGTTCGCTGCCCATCCTCACCAGCCCCAGCCCCCGGCAACGAGAAGCGCCGAGCCGATGGCAACGACGATCTGGCTTCGCCAGTCGCGGATGATGAAGACGACCGGATCGTCATGCATCTCGTCGCGGCGGGCGAGGATCCAGACGCGCATGGTCAGGTAAAGCACGATCGGCGCCAAAGGCCACATCACCCACGGATGCGGATAGAGCTCGCGCACCGCGACGCTGTCCATGTAAAGTGCCAGCACCAGGGCCGAGGAGAAGGCCGAGGCCATGCCCGCCTGGGCGACGATCTCCTGGTCTTCGGTGCGGTAGCCGCGGCCGGCGATGCGCTCGCCGGCCGGGATGGTGGTCGTGCGCAACTCGACGAAGCGCTTTACCAGCGCCAGCGACAGGAAGAAGAAGATCGAGAAGGCGAGCAGCCAGAAGGAAACGTCGACGCCGGTCGCCGCCGCACCTGCCAGCACGCGGATCGTGTAGAGGCCGGCGAGCGTCAGCACGTCGATCAGCAACATGCGCTTAAAAGACAGCGAATAGGCCGTGGTGACGACCATGTAGCCGCAAAGCACGCCGAGGAACTCGATCGGCAGCAGGCAGCCGGTGGCGATGCCGATCGCGAGCAACACAAGGATGGCGCCGAAGCCGAACGGGATAGACAGCGCACCGCTGGCAAAGGGCCTGTTGCGCTTGGTCGGATGCTTGCGGTCGAGCGCAAGGTCGAAGAAGTCGTTGACGATGTAGATGGCGGAGGCCACGGCGCTGAATGAAACGAACGCCAGAACGCACTGCCAGATCATATTGACGTTGAAATACTCATGCGACAGCACCATCGGCACCGCGATCAGCGAATTCTTCAGCCACTGATGAACCCTCAGCATCTTGACGTAGGTCTTGAGCGTCGGCTTCGGCGCTGGCATGGTCTCGGCGCCGTGCGCCGCCTGCCAGCGCTGGGCGCTGCGGTCCGGCGCCACCACGATGGCGTTGCGCGCTGCGTCGAACACCTTGAGATCGTGGCCGCTGTTGCCCGCATAGTCGAAGCCGGCATCGCCATACGCCGCGACCAGCGACGCCCGCTTTCTACCCGAGGTCAGATTGTGCGGCCCGTCCGTTGCCAGCACGCGGTCGAAGATGCCGAGATAGGCGGCGATCGCCTCGGCGAATTTGCGCGGCGTACCGGTCGCCAGCACGATCTTGCGGCCGTCCCCATGTTCGGCGCGGAGCCGCTCCAGCAATTCAACCCGGTAGGGCAGCGAGGCCGGATCGATGTCGATGCGCCGGGCGATTTCCTGCTTGAGCCGCGCCGGGCCGCCGGTCAGCCAGAACGGAACCAGAAAAAGATAGAGCGGGTTCTTCTTGAGCAGAACGAACAGGCCTTCCCACAGAAGGTCCGTTGCAATCAGCGTGCCATCGAGATCGACCGCAAGCGGAATTGCGTTCCTGTCCGACCGCGCGTCCATTGCCCTGCCCTGCTCACCCCACGCCGTATTTCGGCGTCTTCGCAACGGATATAACGGGGGATGACGGAGCGAACGTTAAAACGCCCGGTTGCAGCGCGCTGTGCTGGGGTATTTCCGGTGTTATCGTTAAGCAGCGGCTATCGGAAACGATAAAAGGCCGGACATTCGCCCGGCCTTTGCCGATCGTGTTTAAGGGAGTTCTTACTTGATGCGGGCGATGCCGCCCGAGATCTCGACCGTTTCAGAGCCGGTCAGCGCTTCGAGGTCACCATTGGGCAGAGTGACGAAGCAGCCATTCGGGCAGAACTCCACCGTCTCGCCGGCGGCCAGCGCCAGCTCGGTCTTGCCGCCGCCTTCGGTCACGATCAACGTCCGTGTCTGGGCGTCCTTGTTGACCGCGCTGGCGGCAAAAGCCGAGCCGCCCAGGGCCAGGAAAGCGATGGCGGCAACGACAGACTTCCACATTGCAACTTCCGGTGTTTCCACACCGCCTCTGTTCAATTTCGCAAGGCATTCTCGCCCTTTGCGTGAGAGCTTATATGAGATGTAACCTGAACCGCAACTGAATGCCGCATTCATGCCACAATTGGTTTCGGCAGGATTCGGAAGCGAACAAAAGCTAACCCGGATCGGGCTTGCGGCCCTTCCGCTTCGTCTTGGCGAGCCGCTCGCGCTCGGCCGCGGCCTCCGCCTCCAGCCGCTCGCGCTCGGCAAATTCCGCCTCGATCTTGTCGTCGTCGATCGGCCACGATACGTGCTTCTTGGTCTCGACCACGGCGCGTGGCGTCGACGGGACTTCGATGTGCTCGTCGTCGAAGATATCGAAGATCGCGAAGCGGATGTCGTTCTGGACGATGCTGCCGTTCATCACATCGGCCACGAATACCCGTATCTCGAATTCGAGCGCAGCGGCGCCGAAATTGGCGAAGAGCACGAAGGGCTCGGGGTTCTTGAGCACCATCGGATGGGCCCGGGCAATGTCGAGCAGAAGGGCATGAACGCGCTTGACGTCACTGCCATAGGCGACGCCGACCTTGATGTCGACGCGGCCAAGCTTGTTGCGATGCGTCCAGTTGCCGACCGCGTTGTTGATGAGGTTCGAGTTCGGCAGGATCACCGACTGCCGCTGGAACGTCTCGATCTCCGTCGCGCGCACGCTGATCTTTCTGACCGTGCCGCTGATGTCGCCGGCGACGATCCAGTCGCCGACCTTGAACGGGCGCTCGGCAAGCAGGATTAGGCCTGAGACGAAGTTCGAGACCACGTTCTGCAGGCCGAAGCCGATACCCAGCGAAAGCGCGCCGGCGACCAGCGCCAGATTGGAAAGATCGATGCCCGCCGCCGATATGCCGACCAACGCCGCAAGCGCGACGCCGGCATAGCCTACCGCCAGTCGGATCGAGTTGCGCACGCCGGTGTCGACCTTGCCGCGCGCCATGACCGAGCCGTCGAGCCAGCCCTGGAACCAGCGCGTCAGGAAATAGCCGATGACGAAGACGACGATGCCGGTGAGGATGCCGAGGAACGAGATCGTGACGGAGCCGATCGTGACGCCCGTCGCCAGCTTGTAGGCCCAGGCCTCGATGTCGCCGGGCTGGAAGCCCCACATCAAAAGGATCAGCGGCAGGAACACCAGCACGATCATCAGGTTGATGGCGATGCTGACCACCAGGCCGAGTTGATCGAGCGCGGTGTCCTCAGAGCTCGAATTGGCCGACAGCCAGCGCCCGACCGAAGTGTCGGCGAAGCCGCCCTCCTCGCCGATCGCCCGCGCCGACAGGAAGCCGATATAGGCGGTGACCAGGGTGGTGCCGGTGACCACGACCTGGATCGAGACAAAAAGCGCAAGACCGATATAGCCGAGCAGCGCCGCTGCGATGGTGAACAGGCCGAGCCCGATGGCAATGAGGCGAAGCCATGCCGGCCACGGTCGCCACGAGCCGTCTTGCGCTTTGAAAGGCCTCAGCACTCCCATCAGGATCAGGATGACGCCGACGATGACGGTGGCGACGAAGCTTCGCGCGATCGTCAGCGACAGCGGCGAACCCATCTTCTCGTTGACGACCGACAGAAAGTAATTGAAGCCGAGAACCACGGCCATGGCCGTGGTCAGCCGCACCAGCCAGCGCGCCGGACCGGTCTCCACCGGAATAAGCCGCCAGTCCGGCAGCCGCGGCTCGAGTGCCGCATTGGTCAGCCGGTTGACGCAGAACACCACCGCGATGACCGCGAGCAGCGCGTTGAGGAATTCGCCGATGTCGCCGCGCAGCACGTTGTAATAGTTGAAGAAGAACACGGTCGAGGCGAGGAATGCGCCGAGCGCCACGGTCGGCAGCAACGTCGACCAGAACGCCACCGAAAGCCGGCTGAGGTAGGACGGCTCTTCGACCGATGGATCGGCCTCGAAGATGCGGCCGAACAGGCGCCTGCCGCCGATCAGCAGCACCGCCGCGAGCGCCAGCGCCATCAGCGTCGCCGCAAGCATGGCTTGGAACTTGAACTTCAACGCGAAGCTGAGCCAGGACGCCACCGCTTTGTAGAGGCCGCTGAACTGGTCGTGCGCATCGGAAAAGGCCTGCGGGCTCAGCGCATCGGTCAATTCATAGCGTTTCGTCAGAACGCTGCGGAAAAGCTCGCTGCGCATGGTGGCGATCTTGTCGACCAGCCCGCTGATGCGGATCGACAGGTTCTGCGCGCTGGCCACCACCGCATTGATCTCGGCCTTCTCGGCCGAGAGCGCTGCGCGCTCGTTGGCGACGACCGCGGGCTCCGGCGGCTGGCCTTGCGCCGGCGGCGGCCCCAACACCTCGATGCGACCGTTAATGTCGTTGAGGCGCGAACGGAACGCGAGCGCGCTGTTCAGCGCCGCCCGCGAAATATCCTCGAGCTGCAAGCGGATATCGACAAGGCCGGCATCGTCCTGGTCGGGGGCGCCTATTTTCTTCTCCAGGCCGTCGGTCTTCGCCGTCAGGTCCTGGATAGCCTTGGTCTGGTCTGCGATGAGCTGCGCGGAGCCCTGGCCGATCGCCTGCGCCATCGCGCCGGACGACGGCTGCGCCGCGGCGACGACAATGGCGACCAGGATCAGGCGTAGCAGTCGGAAAATCATGACGTGACGGGCGACTCGCGGCCGAAAAATCTTCGAAAATTCCGCCCTTGATAAAGACCGCCATACCGGGCGGCAAGCCGTCTCCGTCCGCGGACCGATGCCGAGGATCGGAGTCGGCCTGTCGAAAAGCGATGGCGTAATCTTGGCTTTGCGCTTCCCGCCTGCTCTATAGTCTGCCGCCTCGCACCAAAAGGACAACAGGAAGAATGGCGGAATATTCAGCCTTTTCGCTGCTCAAGAACGCTCTGACCGGCAACAAGGACTGGAAGCCGGCCTGGCGCAAGCCGGATCCCAAGGCGTCCTATGACGTGATCGTCATCGGCGGCGGCGGCCATGGCCTCTCGACCGCCTATTACCTTGCCAGGGAGCACGGCATCACCAATGTCGCGGTGCTGGAAAAAGGCTGGCTGGGCTCGGGCAATGTCGGCCGCAACACCACCGCTGTGCGCTCCAACTACCTCTTGCCGCAGAACACCCGCTTCTACGAACATTCGATGAAGCTGTGGGAGAACCTGTCGCACGACCTCAACTACAACGTCATGTTCTCGCAGCGCGGCTGCCTCAACCTCGCGCACACACCGGCCCAGCTCGACGATTATGCGAGGCGCGGCAACGCTATGCGCCATCTCGGCGTCGATGCGGAACTGATGAGTGTCGACCAGATCAAGCGGCTTGTTCCAGCACTGGACGTCTCGGGTTCGGCGCGCTTTCCCGTCCTCGGCGGACTGATGCAGCCGCGCGCCGGCACGGCGCGCCACGACGCGGTCGCATGGGGCTATGCGCGCGGCGCCGACCGGCGCGGCGTCGACATCATCGAAAATTGCGAGGTCACCGGCTTCCTGCGCGACGGCGACAGGGTCATTGGCGTGACGACGACGCGCGGCGAGATCCGCGCCAAGAAGGTAGCGCTTGCGGTTGCCGGCAGCACCGGCAGCGTCATGCAGCTTGCCGGCATTTCGCATATGCCGATCGAAAGCCACGTGCTGCAGGCCTTCGTCTCGGAATCGCTGAAGCCGATCGTCGACACCGTTCTCACCTTCGGCATGGGCCACTTCTACATCTCGCAGTCCGACAAGGGCGGCCTTGTCTATGGCGGCGATCTGGACGGCTACAACAGCTATGCCCAGCGCGGCAGCCTGCCGGTCGTCGACGAGGTGATGAGCGAGATGCTGGCGCTGTTCCCGGGGCTGGCGCGCGTGCGCATGCTGCGCTCCTGGGGCGGGCTTTGCGACATGACGATGGACGGCTCGCCGATCATCACCACCGGACCGCTACCCGGCATGTATCTCAATTGCGGCTGGTGCTATGGCGGCTTCAAGGCGACGCCTGCCTCGGGCTGGTGCTTCGCCTGGACCATCGCCAAGGACGAGCCGCATGAGTTCAACGCGCCCTTCACGCTCGATCGTTTCTATCGCGGCCTGATCATCGACGACAAAGGCCAGGGCGCGACGCCTCGGCTGCACTAGGGTTGAAATCAAGATGTTGATCACCTGTCCCTATTGCGGCCCGCGCGACGTAATCGAATTCACCTACCAGGGCGACGGCAACCGCGAGCGGCCGCAACCGGCCTCACAGGACCTCGACGCCTGGAACGCCTATGTCTACGACCGGCTGAACCCGGCCGGCGACCACAATGAGATCTGGCAGCATTCCGGCGGCTGCCGCGCGCATCTGCGGGTGGTGCGCAATACCGTAACCCATGAAATCTTGAGCACCGCCTTCGTCCGTGGCGGACACAAATCCGCGGCCCATAAGGCGGGAGGCAACCAGTGAGCCCTCGCCGCACGGAAACCGGCGGCCGCATCGACCGGCTGCGCACCATCCGCTTCACCTTCGACGGCGCACCATATACCGGCCATGCCGGCGACACGCTCGCATCGGCGCTGCTCGCCAATGGCGTGACGCTGTTCGGCCGCTCGTTCAAATACCACCGCCCGCGCGGCCTGCTTGCCGCCGGTGTCGAGGAACCGAACGCGCTGGTGACGGTGCTGCGCGGCGACGTTCGCGAGCCGAACATCCCCGCCACCATGGTCGAGATCTATGACGGGCTCGTCGCCGTCAGCCAGAACCGCTCGCCCTCGCTCGCCTGGGATGTCGGCGCGCTCAACCAGCTCGGCGGCAAGATCCTGTCGGCCGGCTTCTACTACAAGACCTTCATGGGGCCGGTGATCGGCCCGCTGAAGGGCACGCGCTTCTGGATGTTCTGCGAGCATTTCATCCGCCGCGCTGCCGGGCTCGGCAAGGCGGGCACCGCGCCCGATAGCTCGCGCTACGAGCGCATGAACGCCTTTTGCGACGTGCTGGTGGTCGGCTCCGGCCCGGCCGGCCTGATGGCGGCGAAGGCCGCGGCCGACCAGGGTGCGCGCGTGATCCTGGCCGACCTCGAAGCGCGCTTCGGCGGCTCGGCCAACTGGTCGGACGAAACCATCGACGGCGCGCCAGCCACCGACTGGGCGGGGCGCGTCGTCGGCCAGCTCGAGGGCAATGACAATGTCCGCCTGCTGCCGCGCACGACGGTCTGGGGCTATTACGACGGCAACACGCTCGCCGCGCTCGAACGCGTAACCGACCACAAGGAGGTGGCGGCCAAGGGAGAGCCGCGCCAGCGCTATTGGGCGATCCGCGCCAGGACCGTGGTTCTCGCCACCGGTTCCTTCGAGCGTCCGCTGGTGTTTCCCGGCAACGACCGTCCGGGTGTCATGCTGGCGCATGCGGCCGAACGCTACGCCAATGAATATGGCGTGCTGCCCGGCCAGCGGATCGCGCTGTTCACCAACAACGACAGCGCCTATCGCCCGGCCGTTGCCCTGAAGAAGGCCGGTGCCGCTGTCGTCGCCATCGTCGATGTCCGCAGCGACGTGTCGAACGAGATGAGCAGGCTGGCCAGCGAAGCCGAGGCCGAGCTGCTTGCCGGTCATGCCGTGACCGCCACCGAAGGCGGCAAGGCGCTCACCGGCCTCAAGGTGCAGCGGTTCGACGCGATGGGCGGAGCGCTCAGTGGCGATGAGCGCAGCATCCATGCCGACTGCCTGCTGATGTCGGGCGGCTGGTCGCCGACCATCCATCTCGCCAGCCAGGCCGGCGCCAAGGCCGTGTGGGATCCGGGCAGGCAGGCCTTCCTACCGCCGCGGCCGACGCAGCGCTGGATCGGCGCCGGCGCCTTCACCGGCGCCTTCTCGACCGCGGAAGCCATCGCCGAGGGCCGCGCGGCCGGCCTTGAGGCCGCCGGCGGAACAGCGTCATCCGCGCCCCTGCCGGTCGTCGAGGCCGCCCCTGGCGATCCCGATCCGGCGCCGGTCTTCGAGATCAAGGCCAAGGGCAAGAGCTTTGTCGACTTCCAGCACGACGTGACCGCCGAGGATGTGCGGCTCGCGCATCGCGAAGGCTTCGTCTCGGTCGAGCATCTGAAGCGCTACACCACCCTTGGCATGGCGACCGACCAGGGCAAGAACTCCAACGTGCCGGGCCTCGCCATCATGGCCGAAGCGCTCGGCAAGCCGATCCCCGAAGTCGGCACGACGCGCTTCCGCCCGCCCTACACGGCGGTTTCCATCGGCTCGCTGGCGGCCGAGCGCTTCGGCGACTTGAAGCCGGAGCGGCTGACGCCGATGCATGACTGGCACCTCGACAATGCCGCGACCATGTATTCGGCCGGCCTGTGGTATCGCCCGATGATCTACGGCCTTGCCGGCGAGACGGTCGAGCAGGCCTATGTCCGCGAGGCCAAGGCGACGCGCGAGAGCGCAGGCATCGTCGATGTCTCGACGCTCGGAAAGATTGCGGTACAAGGGCCGGATGCGGCGGAATTCCTCGACCGCGTCTACACCAACATGTTTTCGACTTTAGCCGTCGGCAAGGCCCGCTACGGCCTGATGCTGCGCGAGGACGGCCTTGCCTTCGACGACGGCACCACCTGGCGGCTCGGCGAGCAGGACTTCCTGATGACCACCACCACCGCCAATGCCGGCAAGGTGATGCAGCATCTGGAATATTTCCTCGACGTCATCTGGCCCGAGTTGAAGGTCACCGTCACCTCCGTCACCGACGAATGGGCGGGTGCGGCGATCGGCGGACCGAAAGCCAGGGCAATCCTCGCTTCTTGCGTTACCGGCACCGCCGTCGACAATGCGACCCTCCCCTTCATGGGCATCATCCATGGTGAGATCGCCGGCGTGCCGGTGATGATCTGCCGCCTGTCTTTCTCCGGCGAGATGGCCTTCGAGGTCTATTCCGGAGCCGGCCACGGCACGCGGGTGTGGGAAGCTCTCATCGAGGCAGGCAAGCCGTTCGGCCTGGTCACCTACGGGCTCGAGGCGCTAGGTACCATGCGCATCGAGAAGGGCCACGTCACCGGCGCCGAGATCGACGGCCGCACGACTGCGCGCGACCTGCATCTCGACTGGATGCTGTCGAAGAAGAAGCCCTTCATCGGCTCAGCCATGATGGATCGCGAAGGCCTGATCGCTCCCGACCGGCTGGAGTTGGTCGGGGTGATTGCGCTCGACAACCGGGCGCTGAACGGTGGCGGACATATCGTAGAGGAGCTGGATGAAGCCAATCCGCACGATTCGATCGGCCATATCACCGCCTGCTGCTATTCGCCGGCGCTCGGCAAATATATCGCGCTGGCCCTAGTCAAGGATGGCAAGGCGCGCCACGGCACGCGTGCCTTCGTCTCCGACCCGCTGCGCAACCGGTTCGGGCCGATCGAGATCGTCTCCAACCATTTCTACGATCCAGACGGGAGCCGCATGCATGGTTGAGCGCCAATCTCCGCTCGAGCCGGTCTACCACCCGGGCTCGCACGGCAATTTCGAGCATGGCGTCGACGTCATCCTGTCCGAGACGCGGCCTGGCTCGATCCTGCAGCTCGCGGCATGGCCAGGCGAGGAAAAGCGGCTGATCGATGCCGTCCGCAAGGTCACCGGCCTTGCCTTGCCAGACGGCGCCGGCGGCGGCGTAAGCAGCGGCCTTCGCGCCGCTTTCGGCTTCGCGCCCGGAAAATTCACCGTGGTCGACGAGGCGGAGGGCCTGGCGGCAGCGTTCGCTGGCGTCATCACGCCTGCCGTCGGCACGATCACGGATCTTTCACATGGCCGCACCGCAATCCGCATCGCCGGGCCGAAGGCCGAATGGGTGATGGCGAAATTCTTCGCCATCGACTTCGCCTTGCCGGCTTTCCCGCTTGGAGCCGGCCGTTCGACCACCCATCACGATGTCTTTGCCCAGATCCAGCGCAGCGGCGCCGACCAGTTCGACATCTATGTGTTCCGCTCCTTCGCGCGCTCGTTCTGGAAGGCCTTGTGCCACGCCAGCGATGAAGTCGGCTACGAGGTGCACTGAAGCAATCCGGGGAAACCAGGGATTGCTCCAGTGGGTAGTCTGGCACTATCGACGGCCACAACTGCTGCTTGAGCCTTGGGCCAGCGAAGACGATAGGTAGGAATCACGGGCTCTTGTCGGCAGGCGTCCGTTCAGGCAACCAGTTCGACCATACCCTCCCATGACTGCAGAGATTTCGGCGACGGCCACGCCCCGCTTTGCTCCGGCGGGCGAGCCGTCCATGCTGTTGCCGGCGACTGTCGCCTGCGGCGTCTTCATGACCAGCCTCGACCAGAATGTCGTGGTGACCGCGCTTCCCGGCATCGGCGAAAGCCTCGATCGCCCGCCTGGCCAACTCGGCCTTCTGATCACCGTCTATGTCGCGAGCCTCATCGTCACGATGCCGCTCGGGGGCTGGTTGGCCGATCGCTTCGGCCTGCGCAACGTCTACTGCTTTGCCTTGTTGGTTTTCGCCAGCGCCTCGGCGCTCTGCGGCCTGTCGGAAAACATGTGGATGCTGGACGCCTCGCGCGCGCTGCAAGGCTTCGGCGGCGCGCTGATGGGCACGCTCGGCCAGGTCGTGATCCTGTCGAGCTTCCCGCGCGATCGCACGCTCAAGATCAACATGTACATTTCGCTCGCCGGCCAGTCCGGGCCGCTGGTTGGGCCGCTCGTCGGCGGCGCGCTGACCACTTACGTCTCGTGGCGCTGGATCTTCTACATCAACATACCGATCGCGCTGACCGCCGCGCTGCTCGCGGCCTCGCTGTTCCCCACGACCACCAAGCCGGTCCGCACGCCTTTCGATTTTCCGGGCTTCCTGCTCGTCGGCAGCGGCATGGCGCTGCTCGTCTTCGGCATGGACTCGCTCGCCGCCAAGGACGCAGCGGCCGCCCGCATCGCCTTGGAACTCGTCCTGGCGATAGCCATCCTCACCGTCGCGGCCTTCTATTGCCTGCGCGCCCGCAATCCGTTGCTCGATCTCAACCTGCTGCGCATCCGCACTTTCCGCATCAGCTTCCTCACCGGCGGCGGGCTCGACACGATCGGGCTGAGCTCGGTGGTGTTTCTGTTGCCGCTGATGTTCCAGCTCGGTTTCGGCATGAGCGCGGTGCAGGCCGGATCGTTGACCTTTGTCGCCGCGATCGGGTCGCTGCTGATGCGTTTCTTCATGCCGCGTATCTTGAACCGCTTCGGCTTCAAGCGCGTTCTGGTCGTCAACACGCCGATCGCCGCCTTGCTGGTCGCCGGTTTTGCCTTGCTGCAGGAAAGCACGCCCGCGTGGATCGTGCTCGGCTATATCTTCGTCTTCGGCCTCTTCCGCTCCGTGCAGTGGGCCTCGACCGGCAATCTCGCCTATTCGGACATCGCGCCGGAGCAGCTCGCGCGCTTCAGCGCGCTTTATTACATCCTGTGGCAGTTGGCGGTAGCGATCAGCGTCGGCTTGGCGGCCGCGCTGTTGTCGCTGCTTGCCGGCGGCGGCCAGGCCGGCGTCAACGACTATCGCATCCTGTTCATTGTCGAGGGCTTGATCACGCTTTGCGCGCTGCTCGCCTACCTCAGGCTCACGCCGCAGGACGGCGCCCATGTCAGCGGCCATGGCGCGCATATGAGCACGGATTAACCGTTACTCCGCGAACGTCACCCAATCTTCGAGCGGCGCGCGGTCGGTGCGGAATTCATTCTCGGGCTTCGAGTGGTCCTCATAGCCCAGCGCCATGCCGCAGACGACGACTTCCTCGTCGGGAATGTCGAGCACCGGTCGGATCTGCCGGTGGTAAGGCGCGAAGGCCGCCTGCGGACAGGTATGCAGCCCCCTGCCCCTTGCCGCGACCATGATGTTCTGCAGGAACATGCCGTAGTCGATCCACGATCCCTTATTGAGCCGCCGGTCGACCGTGAAGATCATGCCGACCGGCGCATCGAAGAAGACGAAGTTGCGGTCGTGCTGCGCGCGCATCTTGTCGACTTCGCGCCGGCCGATGCCGATCGCGCCGTAGAGGCCAAAACCATTGGCGCGGCGCCGGCTGAGATAGGGCTCGAAGAACTGGTCGGGATAGTAGCGGTACTCGTCCCATTCCGCCTTCTCGGCGCGGATGCCGGAATTGAGGATGGCGTCGCTGATGCGCTGCTTCACCTCGCCCTTGGTCACATAGACCCGCCAAGGCTGCATATTGGTGCCCGACGGCGCGCGCGCCGCGACCGTCAGGATGGCGCGGATCGTCTCATCGTCGACCATGTCGGGCAAAAAGGCGCGCACGGACCGGCGCGAAACGATCGCCTCGTCGACGATCGCCGCATCCTCGGCGATCCGGCTATTCTTCTCCAGCATGGGCCGTCCCTTCACGCATGGCCGGAATCCGCAACCGGTTTCCGAAACGACCATCCGCAGACACTGATAACTAACTGGTCCCCGACCTGACGTCCCCACTCGCCGTTCGTCGGCGAGCCTTTGCATCAACCGCCAAAATCGCGCAAGCAAATCTTCTGGTTCATGAAAATCCACTTGATTTTTTCATGAGTTTGCTGTCTCATGAAATTTGTTCAGATTTTTTCACGCCAGATTTCAGACGGAGAGACGATTGGCCTCGACCGCTGTCACATCGGAGCAGGACAATGGGGAGCGGCTGCTGGCCGGCGACATCCGTGCGCTGCGTAAGGCGCGCGGGCTGACGCTCACCGAAATCGCGCTGAAGCTCGGCCGCTCTGTCGGCTGGGTCAGCCAGGTCGAGCGCGGGCTGTCGGTTCCTTCGCTCGGCGACCTGCGGGCCTTCGCCGAACTCTTCGGCGTGCCGGTCAGCCTGTTCTTCAGCCATGACGTGCCTGTCGAGAAGGAACGCGGCGTGGTTGTGCGCGCCGGCAGCCGCCGCTCGCTTGGCACAAGCGAATCCGGCCTGGTGGAGGAGCTTCTGTCGCCCGACCTCGGCGGTAGCTTCGAGATGTTGCGCTCGGTCTTCGCGCCGGGCGCAGAGCTGAAGACCGAAGCGCGCCGTCCGACCGAGGAAGCGGGCTACGTAGCGTCGGGCGTTTTCGAGATCGAGATCGGCGGCGTCTGGCACCGACTCGGTGAAGGCGACAGCTTTCGTTTCGAAGGCAAGCCGTTTCGCTGGCGCAATCCTGGCGCCGAGCCGGCAGTCGTCATCTGGGTGGTTTCGCCGCCGGTATATTGAACAATGCACGTCACCCAAAATGCGAAGCGGTTTTGGGATAACGACATGCACCAAAACAAAAATCGAAGCGCGAAGCGCTGAGACTTTGGAGGAAAAAAATGGCCGGTTTGCCGACCACGGCACGCGTGGTGATCATCGGAGGCGGTGTCGTCGGCGCCTCCTCCCTCTACCACCTCTGCAAGGCGGGCTGGACCGACTGCGTGCTCTTGGAAAAGAATGAGCTGACTTCCGGCTCGACCTGGCATGCCGCCGGTAACGTGCCGACCTTCTCCTCGTCATGGTCGCTGATGAACATGCAGCGCTATTCGACCGAGCTCTACCGGGGCCTCGCCGAAGCGGTAGACTATCCGATGAACTACCACGTCACCGGCTCGCTGAGATTGGCTCACACCAAGGAGCGCATGCAGGAGTTCCAGCGCGCCAAGGGCATGGGCCGTTACCAGGGCATGGACATCGATGTCGTCGGCCTCGACGAGATCAAGCGGCGCTACCCCTTCATCGAGACGCATGATCTCAAGGGCGCGCTCTACGATCCGAGCGACGGCGACATCGATCCGGCACAGTTGACCCAGGCGCTCGCCAAGGGCGCGCGCGACATGGGCGCGAAAATCATCCGCTTCTGCCCGGTCACCGGCGTTCGCCGCGAGAATGGCGAATGGGTGGTTGCGACACCGCAGGGCGAGATCCGCTGCGAGATCGTCGTCAACGCTGCCGGCTACCGCGCAGCCGAAGTCGGGAAAATGTTCGGCCGCGAAGTGCCGATGATGGTGATGAGCCATCAGTACATATTGTTCGAGGAAATCCCCGAGCTCGCCGCGTGGACCAAGGAACAGGGCAAGAAACTGCCGCTGCTGCGCGACGTCGACACGTCCTATTATCTGCGCCAGGAAAAGACCGGCATGAATCTCGGTCCCTATGAGCGCAATTGCCGCGCGCACTGGGCGACCCACAATGATCCGATGCCGGAGGACTTTTCCTTCCAGCTGTTCCCTGACGACCTCGACCGGCTGGAGCATTATCTCGCCGATGCCGTCGCCCGCGTGCCGATCCTCGGCACTGCCGGCCTGTCGAAAGTCATCAATGGGCCGATCCCTTATGCGCCGGACGGCAACCCGCTGATCGGACCGATGCCCGGCGTGCCGAACGCCTTCGAGGCTTGCGTCTTCACCTTCGGCATCGCGCAAGGGGGCGGCGCCGGCAAGGTGCTCGCCGAATGGGTGACCGAGGGCCAGACCGAATGGGACATGTGGTCCTGCGATCCGCGCCGCTTCACGTCATTCGCGTCCGCGCCGGACTATTGCGTCGCCAAGGGCATGGAGATCTACGGCAACGAATACGCCATCCAGTTCCCGCGCCATGCTTGGCCGGCGGGGCGCGACCGCAAGCATTCGCCGCTGCACGAACGCATCAAGGCGCTTGGCGGCCAATTCGACGCCTATAACGGCTGGGAACGCGCCACCTGGTATGCTCAGCCCGGCGACGACATTTCGGAAGAATCGACGCTCACCTTCCGCCGCGACGGACCGTGGCAGCAGCGTGTGCGCGAGGAATGCCTGGCCGTGCGCGACGCCGCCGTCATCCTTGACCTGCCCGGCTTCTCGCGCTTCAACCTCGAAGGCCCGGGCGCAGCGGAGTGGCTGTCGCGGCAGGTCACCGGGCTCGTGCCGAAACCCGGCCGCATCGGCCTCGTCTATTTCGCCGACGACAAGGGCCGCATCGTCACCGAAATGTCGGTGGTGCGTCATGGCGAGGATCAGATGACGCTGATCACCGCCGCGGTGGCGCAGTGTCACGATTTCGAATGGCTGAAGTCGCGCATGCCGGCCGACGCCGCCTTCACGTTGACCGACCGCACGGAAGAGTATTCCACGCAAATCCTCGCCGGCCCGAACTCGCGCAAGATCCTCGCCGAGGTCTGCGACTCGGATCTCTCGCTGCCCTGGCTGACGCATCAGGAAACCACCATCGCCGGACGCTGGGCGAAGCTGGTGCGCGTCTCCTTCGCCGGCGAGCTTGGCTGGGAAATCCACACCAAGGTTGCCGACACTTTGACGGTCTTCGACGCCGTCTGGGCCGCCGGCCAGAAGCACGGCCTGAAACCGTTCGGCATGTATGCGCTGGATTCGCTGCGGCTGGAGAAAGGCTACCGCGCCTGGAAAGGCGACCTGTCGACCGATTATTCGATCTTGCAGGGCGGGCTGGAGCGCTTCGTCAAATGGGACAAGCCCGACTTCCGCGGCAAGGCGGCGCTGCTCAGCGAAAAGCAGCAGGGCGTGAAGAAGCGCTTCGTCACGCTAGTCGTCGAGAACCCCGGCGATTGCGACGCACCCTATATGTCGACGCTCTGGCATGACGGCGTGATCGTCGGCGAGACGACGTCCGGCGGTTGGGGCCATCGCGTCGACAAGTCGATCGCGCTCGGCATGCTGCGCACCGATCTCGCCGAGCCCGGCACGGCGGTCGAGGTCGAGATCTTCGGCGACCGCTTCAAGGCGGTGGTTCAGAAGGACGAGCCGCTCTGGGATCCGAAGAATGAAAGGTTGCGCGCATGACGTCGGTTGTCCTCACCGATGGCGGCATGGGCCAGGAACTGGTGCGCCGCAGCAGGTCTGAGCCGACGCCGCTGTGGTCTGCCAGGGTGCTGATCGACGAGCCGGACCTGGTGCGCGACCTGCATGCCGAATTCATCCGCGCGGGCGCCCGCGTCATCACCATCAATACCTATTCGGCGACGCCCGAGCGGTTGGCGCGCGAAGGCGCGCAAGATCTGTTCAAGCCTTTGCAGAAGCGGGGCATCGAACTCGCCCGGCAAGCGTGCGACGAGGCAGGTGACGCCGCGATCGCCGGCTGCCTGTCACCGTTGTTCGGCAGCTATGCGCCGGCGCTGACCATCTCCTTCGAGGAGACGCTCGGCATATATCGCCGCATCGTTGCCGAGCAGGCGGACGGCGTCGAACTGTTCCTGTGCGAGACAATGGCCTCTGCCGAAGAGGCGCGCGCCGCCGTCACCGCGGCCTCGGAAAGCGGCAAGCCGGTGTGGGTGTCGTGGACGCTTGCCGATCACGGCACACCGCGCCTGCGCAGCGGCGAGACCATTGCCGCAGCATCAAGTGCCCTCGGCGACCTGCCGGTCGCAGCGCGGCTGCTCAACTGCTGCCGGCCCGAGGCCATTGCAGCCGCGCTGCCCGAACTGATCGCGCTCGGCGGTCCCGTTGGCGCCTATGCCAACGGCTTCACGTCGGTCGAGGCGCTCAAGCATGGCGGCACGGTCGACGTGCTGCACGCTCGCCATGACCTCGACCCGCAAGCCTATGCCGCCCAGGCCGTCGGCTGGGTCGACGCGGGCGCCGGCATCGTCGGCGGCTGCTGCGAGGTCGGCCCCGCCCACATCGCCGCGCTGCGCGACCGGCTCATCCAGGCCGGCCATCAGATCACGGGAGTTTCCTGATGCCAAAACCATCAAAGCGCATTACCGGCATCGTGCCTTCGGGCAAGGATGGCTGGGAAGTCCACTTCGCCGCCTGGACCCGCAGGGCAGCCGGCGAAGACATCATCGTGCTTTCGGTCGGCGACCATGACTTCGACACGCCCTCGGAAACGATCGAGGCCTGCGTCAATGCCGTCCGCGGCAGCAACCATCACTACACCCCTCTCCCCGGCCTTCCGCGCCTGCGCAAGGCGATGGCGGCGGCCTCCACCGCCTGCACCGGCATCTTGACGGAACCGGACGAGATCATCGCCACGGCTGGTGGCCAGGGCGCGCTCTACGCCGCCGTGCAGGGCGTGCTCGATCCCGGCGATCATGCCGTCGTCGTGGCGCCTTACTACGCCACCTACCCCAACACCTTCAGCGCCGCCGGCGCCAGCTTCACCGTGGTCGAGACGCCGTCCGAGGACGGCTTCCAGCCGCACGCCGACATGATTCGCGCGGCGCTCAGACCGAACACGCGCGCCCTCCTGATCAACACGCCGAACAACCCGACGGGTGCTGTCTATTCGCGCGAGCGGCTCGAACAGCTGGCCGCAATCTGCAAGGAGCACGACCTCTGGCTGCTGTCGGACGAGGTCTACTGGACGCTCGGCGGCGGCGAGCATATCTCGCCGCGCTCGCTGCCCGGCATGCCCGAGCGCACCCTGGTCATCAATTCGATGTCGAAAAGCCACGGCATGACTGGATGGCGCATGGGCTGGCTGACCGGGCCGAAAGCGATGATCGCGCTGATGACCGACCTCAACCTGGTGACGACCTACGGCCTGCCGGCCTTCATCTCGATCGCCTGCGCCGAGGCACTGGAAAACCATTACGGCCTGAAGGAGATCGCCGAGCGCTACGCCTCGCGCCGCGCCATTTTCCTCGACGCCATACGCGGCGCGAACGAGGTCACCGTGCACGGCTCCGAAGGCGGCATGTATGTCATGCTCGACATCTCGGCCGTCGAGCCCGACGATGAGAAATTCGCCTGGGCGCTGCTCGACAAGGAAAAGGTCGGCGTCATGCCGGGCTCGAGCTTCGGCGAAGCCGCTGCCGGTCATATCCGCATCAGCCTCTGCCAGCCTGAACCCATCCTTCGGGAAGCAGCGCTTCGCGTGCGTCGCTTCGCTTCCAACTATCGCCGCGAGGCCGCATGACCAAAACCGTTCCATCCAAAGCCCGCGCCGTCATCATCGGCGGCGGCGTCTCCGGCTGCTCGGTCGCCTATCATCTGGCCAAGCTCGGCTGGACCGACATCGTGCTGCTCGAACGCAAGCAGCTCACCTGCGGCACGACCTGGCACGCCGCTGGCCTGATCGGCCAGTTGCGCGCCTCGCAGAACATGACCCGGCTGGCGAAATACTCGGCCGACCTCTACGTCAAGCTCGAGGCCGAGACCGACGTCGGCACCGGCATGCGCCAGGTCGGCTCGATCACCGTCGCGCTGACCGAGGAGCGCAAGCACGAGATCTACCGGCAGGCCTCGCTTGCTCGCGCCTTCGATGTCGATGTGCGCGAGATTTCGCCGAGCGAAGTCAAGCAGATGTACCCGCATCTCAATGTGTCCGACGTCGTCGGCGCGGTTCACTTGCCGCTCGACGGGCAATGCGATCCGGCCAATATCGCCATGGCGCTGGCCAAGGGGGCGCGCCAGCGCGGTGCGACGGTCATCGAAAACGTCAAGGTCACCAAGGTCCACACCAGGAACGGCCGTGTCAGCGGTGTCTCCTGGGCGCAAGGCGAGGACCAGGGCACGATCGAGACCGACATCGTCGTCAACTGCGCCGGCATGTGGGCGCGCGAGCTTGGGCGCCAGAACGGCGTCACCATCCCGCTGCATGCCTGCGAGCATTTCTATCTCGTCACCGAGCCGATCCCAGGGCTTGCCCGCCTGCCGGTGCTGCGCGTGCCCGACGAGTGCGCCTACTACAAGGAGGACGCCGGCAAGATGATGCTGGGCGCCTTCGAGCCGGTGGCGAAACCCTGGGGCATGGACGGCATCCGCGAGGATTTCTGCTTCGACCAGCTGCCTGAGGACATGGATCACTTCGAGCCGATCCTCGAAATGGGCGTCAACCGCATGCCTATGCTGGGTACCGCCGGCATCCACACCTTCTTCAACGGTCCCGAGAGTTTTACGCCGGACGACCGCTATTATCTCGGGGAAGCGCCGGAGCTCTCCGGCTATTGGATGGCGACCGGTTACAATTCGATCGGCATCGTCTCCTCCGGCGGCGCCGGCATGGCGCTGGCGCAGTGGATCAACGATGGCGAGGCGCCCTTCGACCTCTGGGAGGTCGACATCCGCCGCGCTCAGCCTTTCCAGAAGAACCGCCGTTATCTGAAAGAGCGCGTCTCGGAAACGCTCGGCCTGCTCTATGCCGACCATTTCCCCTACCGCCAGATGGCGACATCGCGCGGCGTGCGTCGTTCGCCTCTGCACGAGCATCTGAAGGCGCGCGGCGCCGTCTTCGGCGAGGTGGCGGGCTGGGAGCGCGCCAACTGGTTCGCCCGGGACGGCCAGGAGCGCGAGTACCGCTATTCCTGGAAGCGACAGAACTGGTTCGACAACCAGTGCGAGGAGCATCTGGCCGTGCGCAACGGCGTCGGCCTGTTCGACATGACCTCTTTCGGCAAGATCCGCGTCGAAGGCCGCGATGCCTGTGCCGTCCTGCAGCGGCTCTGCGCCAACGACATGGACGTCGCGCCGGGCAGGATCGTCTACACGCAGATGCTCAACGCCCGGGGCGGCATCGAAAGCGACCTCACCGTGACGCGGCTGTCGGACACGGCCTATTTCCTGGTCGTGCCCGGCGCCACCTTGCAGCGCGATCTCGTCTGGCTGAGGCGGCACGTCGCCGACGAGTTCGTCGTCATCACCGACGTGACCGCCGCCGAAGCCGTCATCTGCCTGATGGGTCCGGATGCGCGAAAACTGATCCAGAAGGTCAGCCCGAACGACTTCTCCAACGAGGCCAATCCGTTCGGCACCTTCCAGGAGATCGAGATCGGCATGGGCCTCGCCCGCGCGCACCGCGTCACCTATGTCGGCGAGCTCGGCTGGGAGCTCTATGTCTCGACCGAGCAGGCGGCCCACGTCTTCGAAGCGATCGCGGAGGCCGGCGTCGATATCGGCCTGAAGCTCTGCGGCCTGCATACGCTCGATTCCTGCCGCATCGAAAAAGCCTTCCGCCACTTCGGCCACGACATCACCGACGAGGACAATGTGCTGGAGGCCGGCCTCGGCTTCGCCGTGAAGATGAGCAAAGCCGACTTTATCGGCCGCGACGCGGTGCTGCGGAAAAAGGAAGCCGGCCTGTCACGCCGGCTGGTGCAGTTCCGCCTGAAGGACCCTGAGCCCCTGCTCTTCCACAATGAGGCGATCCTGCGCGACGGCAAGATCGTCGGCCCGATCACCTCGGGCAATTACGGCCACCATCTCGGCGGCGCGATCGGCCTGGGCTATGTGCCGTGCGCGGGCGAGAGCGAGGCGGAGGTTCTGGCCTCATCCTACGAGGTGGAGATCGCCGGAGAACGGTTCGAGGCGGAAGCATCGCTGAAGCCAATGTACGATCCGAAGGCGGAACGGGTAAGGATGTAGCGCAGGCTTTCCTTCTCCCCCTTGTGGGAGAAGGTGGATCGGCGCGCAGCGCCGAGACGGATCAGGGGTGTTCCAGCGGAGCGAGGCGTTGGCGTTCCCTGGAACACCCCTCATCCGTCGCCTTCGGCGACACCTTCTCCCACAGTGGGAGAAGGGAAGATCGGCACTCAAAACCTCTCCAGCCTCGCCCTTACCTTGCCGAGAAACGCCACCCGGCTTTTCGGCGTCGAGGAATCCATCAGATAGTGCGCCAGGAAGAACGTCCGGCAGCGCGTGGCGCAGAGCGCGCGCATGCCGCGCAGGATCGTCTTGCGCCCCGGCTGGCCGACGACGACGCTCCACCAGGTCGGCGCGCCGCAGGTGGTGATGACGCCGACCTTGGTCACATGCCTCATCAGCGACGTGATCCTGCCCTTGCCGGCAGGCAGCTTGAAGGCGATGTCGGTCGCCCAGACACGGTCGAACCAGCCCTTCAGCATCGCCGGCAGGCCGTACCACCAGGTCGGGTAGATGAACAGGATCGCCTCGGCCCATTGCAGATGTTCGAAATGCGGCTCGAGTGCTGGGTCGTCCGGCGCGCGGTCATTGTAGGAGCGCCGCTCCTCGCAGCTCATCACCGGATTGAAGTTCTCGGCATAGAGATCGAGCAACCGCACATCCCAGCCTCTCCCCTTCAACACCTCGACGGCTGTGTCACGGATCGCGGCGCAATAGCTCTCGGGCACCGGGTGGCAATAGACCACCAGCACGCGCATCAGAACACGTCCATGCTGGCTGCCACCTTCGCCATGAAGGCTTTGCGCGTCTGGTCGGTGGAAAGGTTCATCGAGTAGTGCGCGAGATAGGAGACGGAAGCGCCCGGCTTGATGGTGGCTCGCAGCATGCGCTTCACCACCTTGCGCGGTGGATCGCCCGTCAGCATGGCGCGGAAGCGGCTGCCGCCATAGGTGGTGACGGCGGCGAGCTTGCCGATGTTATGCAGCGTCGGCTGCACCTTGCCGTCGACCAGTTTGAACGAAACGCCGGGCAGGAAGACGCGGTCGAAAAAACCTTTCAGGATCGCCGGATAGCCGTAGTTCCAGATCGGAAACGACAGCACCAGCGCTTCGGCCTTGCGCAGCCTTTCGACGTAGCCGGCTGCCGCATCGGTCGGCCCGCGCTGGTCGTGGTAGCCGAGCCGCTCCGTCCGCGTCAGCCGTGGGTCGAAGTCCTCGGCGTAGAGATCGCAGTCGTCGATCGAATGCCCTGCCGCAGCGAGCCGCTCTACGATCAGCCTGTGCAGGCCGGCATTGAAGCTGGTCTCCACCGGATGAGCGTAAAGCACGAGGACGTTCATCAACCCGCCTTTTGCAGCCCCTTGAACAGGAACGACTTGCCGGAACGGTAGTCGTAATCCGAGTTCTCCCAGGCGATCATCTTGCCAGGATTGAGCAGCCCTTGTGGATCGGTCTCGCGCTTGAAGGCGAGTTGCACATCGTCGGTCCGCTTCATGCCGCCCTCTTCCAGCGTGTAGCGGTGCGGGTTGAAGATCCAGCAGCCATTGTCCTCGTGGATGCGGATGATCTCATCCAGTCGTTCTTCCGTGGTGAAGCGGACCAGCGGCAGGCCTGCCGCGCCGATCGCGCCGTCGAAGCGGATGAATTCGAGATGCGCCGGCACCTCGTCGCCGAAACGGTCGACCATCGCCTTGACGTGAGCAAGATGATCCGGCGACGGGTAGCGCGCCTGCAGATAGGTGATGGTCGGATCGACGCGGATGGCGCGCAGCGTCGTGTGGTTCCAGGTCAGCTCATAGGCGGGCGGCAGGCCCTTCAGATCGGCTTCCTGGTCGGCCCGGAAGATGATCTCGCCCTTGCCGCTGCGGACGAAGGCGACGAACGCATCCATGGCATGCGGCGCGATCATGCAGACCACGATGCTCTGCTCGCGCCGGAAGAATCTCTGGTGCCGCTTGAAATAGTCGTATGGGATGGACGCCGCGATCGGCGTGATCAGCTTCGCCAATATGCCGTCCTGGATGGCGAGGTCGTTGCCGAAGCCGGCGGCATCCATGAAATCGTCGAAGCCGACGATGACGTCGATCCAGTCATAGGAGGCGGTCAGCGGCATCTCGACTTCGGTGATGATGCCGTTGGTGCCATAGGCGTGCATGACCTTGAGCACGTCTTCGCCTGTGAGCTCCATCACGCGCGGCTCGGCCTCCATGGTCACGGTCCTGAGCCGGATGACATTGCCGAGGTCGCGCAACCCGCCCCAGCGGATCGAGCCGACACCGCCCGAGCCGCCGGCGACGAAGCCGCCGATAGAGGCCGTGTTGTAGGTGGACGGCGACATGCGCAGTTCCTGCGCGGAATGCGCCCGCGTCGCTCTGTCGATATCGGCCAGCACCGCGCCCGGCCCGGTCACCACGCGTCCGGGCGCGATCGTTTTGACCTCATTCATCTCGGCGAGGTTGAGCACCACACCGCCCGACAGCGGCATCGCCTGCCCGTAATTGCCGGTGCCACTGCCGCGCGGTGTCACCGGCACGCCGTGCCGGTGACAGGCGGCAAGCACGCGGATCACCTCGGCCTCGTTCTTCGGCGTGACGATCAGGTCGCCGGCGACATGATCGAGCTGCTGCTTGAGCACCGGGCTGTACCAGTAGAAGTCGCGGCTCTTCTGCTGGACGATTGCCGGATGGTCGTCGATCTTCAGCCCTTCGAGATCGCGCTTTAGCGCTGCGATATCCATCATTCCACCATCAGTTCATCGAGTTCGGCATAGTCGGGCAGCTTACGCTCAATCGCCATGCCCTCGCGCACGACGATGCGATTCGATTCGGGCCGCGACAGCAATTCGGTCCAGCTGCGCCCCTTGAAGACGATGAAGTCGGCACTGCCGCCGGCGGCGAGAGTGCCGACGCCTTCCAGCCGCATCACCTCGGCCGGCGTCGCCGCCACCGCTCGCGGCCAGTCTCCGACGGGGTGGTCGAAATGCAGGATGCGCGTCGCCATGCGGTAGACCTCCAGCATATCGAGATCGCCATAGGCATAGAACGGGTCGCGCGTGTTGTCGGAGGCCACCGCAACCTTGATGCCCCGCGCCTTCATCTCATGCAGCAGCGTCACACCGCGCCAGCGCGGCGTGGTGCCGTCGTTGCGTCGGTCCTGCAGATAGAGGTTGCACATCGGCAGCGACACCACGGCGAGCCCCGCCTTCGCCACCTTGTCGAGCGTGTCGAGCACCTCGAGATCCGGCTGGCGCGAGAGCGAACAGCAATGGCCGACCAGAATGTTGCCGTCAAAACCGTTCCACAGCGATGCTTCGGCGATCTTCTTCAAGGAGATCGCCGCAATGTCCTCGGTCTCGTCAGCATGAAAGTCGAGGTCGAGCCCGTGCTTGATCGCCTGCGCAAAAACCCGGTCGAGCAGTTCCTCGAGGTCGGGCACCATGTAGGTGACGACGCCGAGCACACCCTTGGCCGCGGCGACGCGCTTCGCCAGTCGCTCGAACCAGACCTTGTCGCGCACGCCTTCGATGCCGAGCAGGCAGGCGGCCTGCAGGTCGATCCTGCCGCGCCAAGTCTCGCGCATCGTCTCGAACACCGGCCAGGAGATCTCCTCCTGCGGCGGCACGCTGTCGAGATGCGTGCGCAAGGCCTTGGTGCCATGCGCGTAGGCTGAGCGCAGCGAGAAATCCATGCGCCGCGCGACATCCTCCGCGCTCCAGCGCGCGGCGCGGTCGGCGCCTGCGGCGTTGAGCGCGCCCATGAAGGTACCGTCCGGATTGGGTTTTCGCGGCCAGATATGGCCCTTGTCGATATGGGTGTGGCAGTCGACGAAGCACGGCAGCACGATACGGCCGGAGAGATCGATCGCGTCGGCTGGGGCCACTGCCCGGTCGTGCGCGGCAAGGTCGGCGATCTTGCCATTGGCGATAGTAATGTCGACCAGCGCAAACCCATCCGGGTCGAAAGCCGCGGCAAGGCCTAGCGTGAGCGACCGGTGAAGCCGAACGTTAGCCAGGCGATAAGAACCAGAGGTTGGTATCAAGGCCTAGCCCCCTCTGCCCTATGCAACATCGTTCCCCAAAGGGGGCGGTGGGATCGGGGAAACGGCGAACGGCCGTGCGGAGACATCGCGAACAGTTTTGCACCGCTGCTAAGCTCGAAGGGAACGGCATGGATCCTAGGGTCTGCGCGTCCGCTTCGCTCCCGCTCCGCCCTAGGATGACGAAGAGAAAGGATGCCGGCACCAATCGCAAACGTCGGGGATAACTGGGTTCCTACCAATCTCCAGCGTTGGCGATTTGCATGTGCTTTCTTGTCCTTCGTCATCCACGGGCGGAGCGGGAGCGAAGCGGACGCGCAGACCCGAGGATCCATGCCGTTACGGTCGCCGAAGAATGCGGCGGTGCAAAACTGTTCGCGATGTCTCCGCACGGCTGTTCGCCGTATCTCTGGCCCAAGCAGCCCCTCACTGTTCTCAATCATCTCATTCATCCTAGCGCTCCTGCTTCAGCGCGCTCTCATGCCAGCGGCGCAGGATGAGATGCGACACCAGCGACAGCACCAGGAAGATCAGGATGCCGGTCAGCGAGATCAGGATCAGCGCCGCGAACAGGCGCGGCGCGTTGAGCCGGTAGCCGGCCTCGATGATGCGCGACGCCAGCCCGGACGACTGCCCCTGCGCGCCTGCGACGAATTCGGCGACGACCGCGCCGATCAGCGACAGGCCGCCGGCGATCTTCAACCCGCCGAGGAAATAGGGCATGGCCGCCGGCAGGCGCAGATAGCGCAATTGCTGCCAGCGTGTCGCGCCGTTGAGCTTGAACAAGTCGCGCAGATTGCGGTCGACGGAATTCAGCCCAAGCGTTGTGTTGGACAGGATCGGGAAGAAGGCGACGATCCAGGCGCAGAGCAGGAGCTTCGTCGTCTGGTTGTTGATGTAGATGTTGATCAGCGGGAAGATGGCGACGATCGGCGTCACCTGCAGCACGATGGCGAAGGGGAAGAACGACATCTCCACCCATTTCGACTGCGCGAACAGCACCGCCAGCCCGACGCCGCCGATGACGGCAAGCAGCAGGCTGAGGAAGGTAATCCGAAGCGTCACCAGCAGAGACGAGGACAACAGGCCGGCATCGTCATGCAACGTCTGCAGCACCACGCCGGGACGCGGCAGGATGTATTGCGGAATCTCGTTCCAGACGCAGATGCGGTCCCACAGCCAGATCGCGAGCACTATG
Source organism: Mesorhizobium shonense (assembly GCF_040545255.1). Classification (NCBI taxonomy): domain Bacteria; kingdom Pseudomonadati; phylum Pseudomonadota; class Alphaproteobacteria; order Hyphomicrobiales; family Phyllobacteriaceae; genus Mesorhizobium; species Mesorhizobium shonense. The sequence continues at coordinate 17,707 of NZ_JBEPLM010000008.1, read as the reverse complement.
ATTGCAAGCGGCAGCACCCATTTGCCGATCCGCTCCAGCCGCTCCTGGCGAACGCGGCGCGCCTCTTCGGGATCGAGCTTGAGGGCGGTGTCTTCAGTGGCCGTCATGATGAGGTCCGGCGGTTGAGTTGATGGCATTCACCAGCACGTCCGAGGCCTGCCGGCAAAGCGCGGCATAGTCGGGCGAGGTCCGGAATACCTCGTCGCGCGGATAAGGCGCTTCAATGGCAAGCTCGCCGTAAACCCGGCCCGGCCGCGCGGCCATGACGACGACGCGGCTGGACAGGAACACGCTTTCGAAGACGCTGTGCGTGACGAAGACGACGGTGAAGCGCTCGTCCTGCCAAAGCTCCAGAAGGTCGTTGTTGAGCTTGAAGCGGGTGATCTCGTCGAGCGCCGCGAAGGGCTCGTCCATCAAAAGGATGCGCGGCCTGGTCACCATGGCCCGCGCGATCGAGACGCGCATCTTCATGCCGCCGGAAAGCTCGCGCGGCACCGCGTTCTCAAAGCCGGTAAGGTGGACGCGCGACAGCATCTCCATGACGGCGGGCTCGGCCCTGGCGCGCGACACACCTTTGAGCCTCAGCGGCAGCCAGACATTGTCGAAGACGCTCGCCCATGGCAGCAGCGTCGGCTCCTGGAAGACGAAGCCGATCTTCGACCGGTCGATCGAGCCGCGCCAGTCGAGCTGGCCGGAGGTCGGCGTCGACAGGCCGGCGATCAGCCTGAGCGCCGTCGACTTGCCGCAGCCCGACGGGCCGAGCAGGCTGAGGAAATCGCCTTCCCGGATCGCCAGGTCGACCTTGCTCAGCGCCGTCACGCCGTTGGAAAAGATCTTGCCGACATTTCGCAGCGAAAGCAGCATCGGGCTTTCGCCCGATGCCTGCTTCCGTGCCACTTTCTCCTGGATCATGTCAGGCAGGCCGCCTTACTTCTTCAGCTCCAGCCCGACGCCCTTGTTGATGAAGGCGAGCGTATAGGCCTTCTTGATGTCGATGTCCGGCTGCGCGACCTTGGCTTTGACCATCTTGTCGTAGAAGCTCTGGATGCGCGCTTCGGTCATGGCGCCGATGCCGAGCTTTTCCGAATCGCCGGAATCGACAATGCCGAACTTCTTCAGCTGCTCGATCGAGAAGGCGATCTGCTCATCCGTCATGTCCGGATTGTCCTTCTTGATCATGTCGTTGGCGGCTTTGTTGTCGCCGTAGAGATAGTTGTACCAGCCCTTGGCCGAACCATCGACGAAGCACTGCACCACCTCCGGCCGCTTGTCGATCGTGTCCTGCATCACTTCGATGGTCGTGGCGTAAGTATCCCAGCCATTGTCAGCGAGCAGAAACTGGTTCGGCATGAAACCGCCCTGCTTCTGCACGGCGAAGGGCTCCGACGTCACATAGCCCTGCTGGATCGACTTCTTGTTGGCGATGAAGGGCGCCGGATTGAAGGTGTAGGGCACACGCTTGGCGGCGTCGAAGCCGAGATCCGTCACCATCCACTGGAAGAAGGTCTGCGCGCCCTCGTCGCCGAGGATGTACTGATCGGCGTTCTTGAGATCCTCCCACTTATCCAGCCCCTGCCCCGGCTGGGACATGATGACCTGCGGGTCCTTCTGGAAATCGGCAGCGACGACGCGCATCGGAATGCCCTGCTGCACGGCGTCGAAGGCCGAGAGCAGGTTGCCGCCCATGTAGAAGTCGATCTTGCCGGCAAGCAGCATCGGCCGGCCGCTGACCTGCGGACCGCCCTGCATGATGGTCACGTCGAGGCCGCAGGCGGCATAGGTGCCGTCGGCGATCGCCTGGTAGTAGCCGCCATGTTCCGGCTCGGCCAGCCAGTTGGTGCCGAAGGTGACTTTCTCGTTGGCCGCGGCACCCAGCGTGCTGGCAGCAAGCAGCGCGATCGCACCCGCCAGGATCTTTTCTTTTCCGTGCATAAACATCACCCTCTCTTGGCTCCGGCGCGCTGCGCGCTGGGCTCGACACCATTTGTTCAAGAAGCAAGACACATGCCACCGCCTGGGCCGCCTGCTTGCGCGGCAGTCATTGCCGAGACCGGACGGGTCATGCTGTACGGGAGGCATCGTGCCTATTTTTTGGACGCCTGTCCACAATCGCCCGGGTGGCATGCACCGCATCTTGAAGGTTTCGTCAATCCGGCCTTAGTCTGCCTGCGGACAGGAGAATGCCATGCTCAAATACCTCGCCCCCCAATCGATCAAGCCGCCCTTTGCCCGCTACAGCCACGGCGTCGAAATCCCGGCGGGAAAGCGCATTGTCCTGTGTTCGGGCCAGTTGGGTATCGGTCCGGACGACGCCGTCCCCGAGGATGCCGGGGCGCAGACGGAGCTGTGCTTCAAGAACATAGCCGCAATCTTAAGCGAAGCCGGGCTGACGCTGAACGATGTCGTGCGCATCAACGCCTTCGTCACCGATCGTGCGCATCTGCAGGCCTATATGGACGTTCGCAATCGCCTGTTTTCCGATCCGGCGCCGGCCTCGACGCTTATGATCGTCTCCGGCTTCGCTCGCCCGGAATTCAAGGTCGAGGTGGAGGTGCTCGCGGCCGGCTGATGGTTGCCCGCGACCGCCAGGGGCTTTAGATCATCCCAATGAGGCCAATCGGGAGACGAAAGTGACGACGAGACGTGTGTGGTGGGGCGACTACCGGGCGACCGAATACGCCTCGATCGACGCGGAAGCGACCATCGCGGTGCTGCCGGTGGCGGCGATCGAGCAGCATGGCCCTCACCTTCCGGTCTCGACCGACACCTCGATCATGACGGGCATGCTGGAAACGGTGATCGCCCGCCTGCCCGACGACCTCGACATCCGCATCCTGCCGATCCAGGCGGTAGGCAAGTCGAACGAGCATCTACACGCGCCCGGCACGCTCACCTTGCCGGCCACCACGCTGGTGGACGCATGGACAGAGCTTGGTCTGTCGATCGCCCGAGCCGGCGTCAGGAAACTCATCGTCGTCAACTCGCATGGCGGCAATGAGGAGATCATGGGCATCGTAACGCGCGAATTGCGCGTGCAGGCAAAGATACTGGCGGTGAAGACGAGCTGGCAGCGCTTCGGCCGCCCGGCCGGCATGTATACCGAGCTGGAGGACCGTCACGGCATCCACGGCGGCGATGTCGAGACCTCGCTGATGCTGCACTTCCGGCCGGATCTCGTCGACATGGGCAAGGCCGACAATTTCGTCTCCAATGTCGGCTGCGCCGAAAAGGAATTCGCCCTGCTGCGCCACACCGGCACGCACGCCTTCGCCTGGATCGCCAGCGACCTCAATCCGAACGGCGTGGTCGGCGACGCCAGCATCGCGACCGCCGAGAAGGGCCGGCTGACGGCCGAGCATCAGGCCGACGGTTTTATCAACCTCGTCCGGGATGTGCGTAAGGCGAAGCTTGCCGACTGGCTACTTTAAGCCTGGATATCCAGCTCGAACGGCGTCCCTTCGAAGGCATCCGCGCCGCGCCCGATCGCTTCGATCGCCGCGATCATGCGGCCGTCGCGCCCGAGCAAAGTGTCGGCGACGGCGATCAGCCGCGGATTGGGCGTCGCTGACGGCGAGAGAAAGCGCAACGTCTTGGCCAGTTCCGCCTCGTCGCGTTTGGGCGCCAGTGCCGCCGCGATGATGTAGGCCGAGGCGGTCGAGCGGCTGATGCCGGCATAGCAGTGCACGACCATCGGCTTTGCCCGATCCCAGCGATAGGCGAAGTCGAGAAGCGCGCGCACATGCTCCTCGCCCGGCATGGTCATGCCTTCCTGCGCGACGGCGATGTCATGCATGACCAGATGCAGATGGTTTTCCGCCAGTATGGAGGCCGGGCGGGTCACTTCGGTGCCCGCCGCAAGCAGCGACAGCAGCCGTTCGGCGCCAGTCCTCGCCACCGTCTCTCCCACCTTCGACAGCGAACAGACATGAATCATGGTGCGGTCTCCTTCGGCGCATCGTCGCGCCGCGAGGCCCAGGCTGCAAGCGCGCCTTCGAGGCGCTGCCATTCCTCCTCGCTGCCCGGCAAACCGATACGTAGGACTTGCGGCCGCTCGGCAAAATGGCGGACCAGCACACCACGCTCGCCAAGTGCGGAAAACAGGCTTTGAACGGCGGGCAAGGACAAATACCGGAACAAAATTGTACCGCCAGCGACGGGAATGCCGAAGCGGCCGAGGAGCGCGTCAAGGCGCTTCGCATCGCCTGCCAGGCGTCGTCGCATGTCGCAAAGCCACTTGGTGTCCGCCAACGCGCGGATACCGTATTCGAGCGCTGGACCGGCGACAGCCCAGGGCCCTAGCTGCGCATCCAGCCGCTCGACCGTCAGCCGGTCGGCCAGCGCGAAACCGAGCCTCACGCCAGCGAGCCCGAAGAACTTGCCGAAGGAGCGCAGCACCACGATGCCGCCCTGCCCGACATGGCCAGCCAGACTTTGCTCGGTTGGCCCGACATCCATGAAAGCTTCGTCGACGACCAGCAGGCCGCCCTTGGCGCGAAGCCGCGCGGCAAGGTCGAGCAGGCGATCCCTTTCGACCACTCGCCCATCCGGATTGTTTGGATTGACCAGCACCGCAAGGTCGGCATCCGCCAGGGCATCGAAATCGTCCACCTCCGCCGCCGCATGGCCCGCGATTGCGGCAGCTCTGGCATGCTCTGCATAGGTCGGGCCGAGCACCAGCGCCTTGCCCGGCCTCACCAGCGAGGCGACGCGCGGCAGGAGGATCTGCGTGCCGGGCGCAGCCGCGACATGCGCCGCCGACGGCGCGCCATAGGTCCTGGCCGCAATTTCGGCCAATTCGCGCAGTCGCTCGGATTCGGGCAATCGCGACAGGGCGGTGGCGGGCAATTCGAAAAGCGGGTAGGAGTGCGGATTGATACCTGTCGAAAGATCGACGAAAGGCCGTGGCGCGTGGGGGAAGAGCGCGCTCGCCCGGCCAAGGGATCCGCCGTGATCCACCGCAGCAATCGCTCCATCAAGAAGCTTCATGTCGATCCTGATCGCTTTCCTGTCACTTGCCGTTGAACGTACCCTTGGCTATCCGGACTGGCTGTTCAACGCCATCGGCCATCCCGTCACCTGGATCGGCAGGCTGATATCCTTTCTCGATCGCAGTCTCAACCGCGCCACCGATTCCGACGAATTGCGTCGCCGCCGCGGCGTCCAGGCGCTGCTGGTCATAGTGTTGGTGCCGGCCCTCATCGGACTGACGCTGCATGTCCTGCTCTGGCTGATCTTCCCGACCGGCCTCATCTTTGCGGCCATCCTCGGCTCCTCGCTGCTGTCGCAGAAGAGCCTTGCCGAGCATGTCGAGGACGTCGCCGATGCGCTGGAGACCGGCGGCTTGACGCTTGGCCGCATCGCCGTTTCGCGCATCGTCGGCCGCGATCCCGAAAAACTCGACAAGGCGGGCGTCGCCCGCGCCGCGATCGAAAGCCTGGCCGAGAATTTCTCCGACGGCATCGTAGCACCTGCCCTCTGGACCGGCATCGGCGGGCTGGCGGGAGGTGCCGCCTACAAAGCCGCCAACACAGCCGATTCGATGATCGGCCACCGCACGCCGAAACACGAGGCTTTCGGCCGTGCCGCGGCGCTGTTCGATGACAGGATCAACCTGCCGGCATCGCGCCTTACCGGCCTGCTGATCGTGCTCGCGGCATTCCTGGTCAAAGGCGCCGATCCTCGCAATGCCTGGCAGGTGATGCGGCGCGACGCCAGGAAACACCGCTCGCCCAATGCCGGCTGGCCGGAAGCCGCGATGGCCGGCGCGCTGGGCCTGTCTTTGGCTGGGCCGCGTAGCTATGGCGGCGAGATCGTCGAGGACGCCTTCATGGGCGAAGGCGGCCGCCGTGAGGCCGAGAGCACCGACATAAGACAGGCGTTGAAGCTATACCGTGTCGCCGACTGGCTGCTGATCGGCCTGTTCGGCATCCTTTCAGCCCTCATCATCTACTTGACCATTTCGATCGCCGGTTAATGCATGTCGCCCGGAAGTGTGCAGCGGTTCTGGGACAACGACATGCATCAAAACAAAGACTTAAAAGCGCGTCGCCTGAATCCGTTTCAGCGCGACGCGCTTTATGGCGCTTCAGAATTCAATTCCCTGCTGCGCCTTCACGCCAGCCGAGAAGTGGTGCTTGGTCAGGCCCATCTCGGTGACGAGATCGGCCGCGTCGATCAATAGAGGCTTGGCGTTGCGGCCGGTGACGATGACATGCAGGCCCTCGCGGCGCGCTTTCAGCGCCGCGACCACCTTTTCAAGGTCAAGATAGTCGTAGCGCAGCGCGATGTTGAGCTCGTCGAGCACCACGAGGCTGATCGAGGGATTGGCCATCAACTCGAGCGCCTTCGCCCAGGCGGCTTCGGCGGCGGCGATGTCGCGCTTGAGGTCCTGCGTCTCCCAGGTGAAGCCCTCGCCCATCGCATGCCAGACGACACGGTCGCCGAAAGCGGCGAAAGCGTCCTTCTCGCCGGTGTGCCATTTGCCCTTGATGAACTGGACGACGCCGATGCGCTTGCCGTAGCCGAGCATCCTCAGCGCAAGCCCGAAGGCCGCGGTGGTCTTGCCCTTGCCCGGTCCGGTGTTGACGATCAGCAGCCCTTTCTCGATCGTCTTGCCCGCCACCTCGGCATCCTGCACCGCCTTGCGCTTGGCCATCTTGGCGCGATGGCGTTCGGCGTCCCTGTCTTCGGTGGTGTTGTCGTCAGCCATGTCACTTCACCTTGAGCGGCAGCCCCGCCACCATCATCAGCACGCTGTCGGCTATTGCCGCGACCTGCTGGTTGAGCCGGCCGGCGGCGTCGCGGAACCGGCGCCCCAGCGCATTGTCCGGCACGATGCCGAGCCCGACTTCATTCGACACCACGAACCATGGGCCACGCGGGCGCGACAGCACATCCGAGAGCCGGCGGCATTCGGCCTCGATATCATGTTCCGCCAGCATATGGTTGGTCAGCCACAATGTCAGGCAATCGATCAGCACCGGCTGGTGATCCGGCAAGGCCTCGATCGCGCCGGTGAGATCGAGCGGCGCATCGACGGTGACCCAGTCTTCGCCGCGCCGCGAGCGATGCAGCGCGATGCGCTCGCGCATCTCGTCGTCATAGGCCTGGGCGGTGGCGATGTAGACCCAGGGCGAAGGGGTTGCCGTCGCCAGAGTTTCGGCATGCGCGCTCTTGCCGGAGCGCGCACCGCCGATGATGAAGGTCAGGCGACCTTCGGCGCGATCAGGCAAAGCTGCCGCGCAGGCTAGTCGCCGTGCCGGTGAAGCGGCCGCGCACCACGCCGACGACCGCACCAAGCACCAGCCAGAACACCAGGTCGGTGAGCGTCACCGCCACCACGAACTGATGATGCAGCCCTTCCGGAATTGCCGTCTCGAAGCTGTCGGGCTGCGGCGCGCCGACGACATGCGGGGCAACGATCAGTACGACGGCCAGTATGGCCAGCGTCAGCGACTTTCGGAAGGCGATCAGGCCAAGACCGACCGCCGTTGCCGCCACTGTCGAAATCCACCAGATCTGGCGCGGCAGAAGCTCGGCCGCCGGCATTGCCGGCAGTTCGGGCGGCAGGCCGAGCCCGGGCGCCAGCGTGAACACGGCAAAGCCGGCGAGGCCCCAGAACACGCCCTGGCGCCAGTTGCCGATGCCGCCGGCGAATTCGGAGACCGCGACCAGGATCAGCGCGAAACCGATGCCGGTGACGATGTTGGCGACCACATTGAAGGCAAAGCGTTCCAAGCCGTCGGCGGGCGCCCAGCCCTCGTCCTCGGCCGGAGCCGCCGCTTCCGTCGGCGCCGGAGCAGCGCTGCTCATCGCGTTGTCCGCGGGAGCGGCCGAGCTCATCGCATTGTTGTTGGTAGCGGTAGCGGCGGCATGGTCATGGTGATGACCGCCACCCGCCTTTTCATAGACTTCCGCCTTGAGGATCAGCGGCACGGTCGCGTAGGCCTGCATGCAGGCGAGCGCGATGCCCGCCACGAGCCCCGCGATCGCCGCGATAAACACGACGTTGCGAAACAGGTTCATGATGTCGGACCTAGCTTAGTGGCAGGGAAAAGCCATCGAGTGGCGATAGTCGTGGGCAGCGTTGTGGACCGCATCGATATGCGAGAAGCCGACGAAACCGACGACGAAAATGCCGAGCAGCGCGGCCAAGGCCAGCTGCATAATGCGCGACTGCGAGGAGACGGAGGCGCCGAGAGAGACGGAAGCGGTATTCATGTCTTGTCCTTTCGCCCTCCACCCGAGGGCATAGAAGTCAACTTTCCCGTCGCCGGCAGGTCTCCTGGCTCGCGGATCCGCGCCCTTCCCCACCTTCCCGAGGAAAAATCCCCAGTGGTCTATGGAGAGGACTACCGCATACAGTTGCGGGGGCAGCCACGGCTTTGGGCAAAAAAGTCCACCCTCACCGCATTCCCTCTTGGCTCCAAAAACGGAACCGACGACACGACCGACTATAGGCAGAATCGTCGGGCCCGGCAAACCAAATTCCGCCACCTCAGAGCGCGATTGCGGCACGCACTGGCGTGCTAGGAGCCGGCAATCCTTTCAGCGACAAGCTGCTGCAATCGCCACAAATGGGCGTCGTGAATGCCGCGCGCTTCGAGATTCTTGACGGTGTTGTAGAGATAATCGGCGCCCGAACCCCAATGGCCGCAGGACGTCGCCAGCCTTTCGACCACCTCCTCTTCGCTGAGCGGGCCGGCATAGGTCGTGCCCTTGCGATTGATGACGAAGGCGAGCGCCCGCAACGGCCCTTTGTCGGTTGCAAGCTGCAGCAGGCGCGGGTGGTAGCTGGTCGGCTTCAGCGTCATCTCGCGCCGGAAAAGCTTGTCCAGCGCTTGCCGGCGCTCACCACCGTTCAGGCGGAAGGCGACGCCCTTGCATTGCCCGCCGCGATCCAGCGCCATCATCAGGCCCGGGCTCTGCTTGGTGCCGCGCCAGCGCGTCATCTTCATACAGAAGGAGCGATGCCAGCCGCGCGCCACGGCGACCCGCTCCTCGACATGCTCGATTTCAGGCTTCCAGATCAGCGAACCATAGCCCAACAGCCATAGCGGTTCGGTCGCGGGAAGCTCAGCCTCGAACGCGTCGAGCATGGCTTCATAGTCGCTGTCGCAGAGATGCTGCGCATCAGGATCTGGCCCTGGATCCTCGACCGCACGAAAACAGCGGGCGACGAGTTCCTCGGTGAGCGACATCGTTCTTGCAGACATGCTTGAAACCCTGGCCAGCCGGCAATGCGAACAGAGCTTAAGGTGCCCGCACAATCGCCACAATGCGGAAGACCATCCGGTCAAAACGACTTCGGCAAATAGCGCCAGGTGACGAAGCCGCAGAAGGCGGCCAACAGTCCGAGCGTGACGAAGACCGAGCCCAGCCCGAAGAAGCTCAGCACCACCGAATAGACGAGCGGCGGCGTCAACTCGGAAAAGTCGAGATAGGTGCGGTAGACCGCCGCCATCTGCGCCTTTTCGTAAGAGCGCACCGAACGCATGAAGGCGGTGGAACCCAGCGCGTCGAGCGCGATGGTGAAGAGCGCGCCGCAGAGCAGGAAGCCGGCGGTGAGCAGCGGCGCGGCTGCGCCGACACCTCCCGCTAGAAGCAGCATGGCAGACATCGCGAAATAGGCGAAGGTCATGGTCCGCCGGCCGCCGAACCGCTTTCCCGCCCTGCCCCAGAAGATCGCCATGAACAACAGCGCATTGCCAGCCGAGACCAGCAACCCGCCGGCAAGCTTGCCCTCGCCGGTGATCACCATGAACAGCGGGCCATAGACGAAGAAGGTCGTCCAGAAGCAGGAGCGGCCGAAGGCGATCAGCCAGGCGAGACGCAGGCGCGGCTGCGCGATGAAGCGGCCGATATTGGCGAGCGGATTGGCCGGCCGGCTCTTGCCGGGGCGGATCGACGGATTGTCGCCCAGCCGGTAGGTCCAGAACAGCGCCAGCAATGCCAGCGCGAAGGCCACGACCACGCCATGCGCGGCATAGATGCCGAAGCGCGCATAGAGGAAAATGCCGAGCGTCGGCCCGCCGGTCCAGGCAAACATCGACCACGCCATGCGCAGCGACTCCGCCTGCATGAAGTCGGTCTTGCGGATGTGGTCCATGATATAGAGGTTGAGCGTGATCGACAGCGCGCTCGCCCCCATGACGCGGCAAAGCATGCCGGCGAGTTGCCCAGGCAGCGTGTGGGTGACGAAGAAAACCGAACCGAGCGCCAGCATCAGGCAGCCGGCCGTGTAGACCCAGCGCCGCGCGAAGCGGCGGATCAGCATCGGAATGAACAGCGTCACCGAAAGCCCGAGCAGCGACACGATTGTGTAGAGGATCGAGACGATCTGCTCGTTGTGCAGTATCTCGTAGGCCTGGATCGGGATGACGCTGGAGATCGTGGCGCGGGCGAAGGATTCGACCGCGTAGAGCGAGGCGAAGGTGCGCGCGTCTGCCGGCCGCAGCGCCGGAAGCCAGATCGGATGGCGCACATGGGTGGACATCGGCCCTCCGAAAAGTGAATCGCTCGCCAAATCTGGCCGGACCAGCGGTCGGCCAGTAGCAGGAAACCGACTCCGAGAAGCCGAAAAGCGAAGCCGGCCAAAGGCTTTCCGCTACTGGCCTAAGGTGTGTTGAGATTCAGGTCAGGCCGAGCCGAAAACAGTGGCCTTCGAGAACCGGAGCGGAGCGGACATTCAGGTCCGTGAGCACCGGAAGCGCAGAAGGCCGCAGTTTGCAGGCCGGCATCACCTGAATATCAACACACCTTAAAGCGGCTCGCCACACGGCCGGAGCGGCAGTCGCCGATCCACCCTCTGTTGTTCGCTCGAACCGTGATAGTCGTTTGGCACGACTGAATCGGATGCGAGATCATGAGCCTTCAGACGACGAGCGAAGCCGTTCAGGACGCGCCGAAGCACAGCCGCATCGTCGCCATCGATATCCTGCGCGGCATCGCGCTGATCGCCATGGCGAGCTACCACTTCACCTGGGACCTCGAAAACTTCGGCTACACCGCGCCCGGCCTGACCGCCTTCGGCTGGTGGAAGCTCTATGCGCGCTGCATCGCCTCCACCTTCCTGTTCCTGGTCGGTGTCAGCCTGTTCCTTGCGCATGGCCGCCAGATCCGCTGGCCGAGCTTCTGGAAGCGTTTTGCCATGGTCGCGCTGGCGGCGATCGCCATCTCGGCCGTCACCTATATCGCCACGCCTGACGGCTTCATCTTCTTCGGCATCCTGCATGAGATCGCGCTGGCAAGCCTGCTCGGCCTCGCGTTTCTCAGGCTGCCGGCGCTGCTGACTGCAATTGCCGCTGCGGCCGCGATCGCAGCGCCCTATTTTTCCAGGTCGGAATTCTTCGACCATCCGGCGCTGTGGTGGGTCGGGCTGTCGGCGACCAACCCGCGCTCGAACGATTATGTGCCGCTGTTTCCATGGTTCGGCGCGGTGCTTGCAGGCGTCGCGGTCGTCAAGCTCGCTTCAGCATCCGGCCTTCTCGCTCGCCTGGGGACCTGGATGCCCGGCCGCTGGTCCAATCCGCTTGTCTTCATCGGCCGGCACAGCCTCGCCTTCTACCTTATCCACCAGCCGGTGCTGTTCGGCTCAGTCTGGCTGCTTTCGCAGGTCATGCCGGCACCGCCGCAGGACAAGGACGCGGGCTTCCTGAAAGCCTGCCAGGCCTCCTGCGAACAGCAGCGGGACACGACGTTCTGTTCCAGCTATTGTGGCTGCATGCTGGCCACGCTGAAGGGCGAAGGGTCTCTCGACAAGCTCTACAGCAACGACCAGACCGAGATCTGGAAATCGCATCTTGCGGATCTCGCGAGCACCTGCACCGCGGCGACCGAAAGCAAGATGGAGGGAGGACAACAATGACCGGCACCCAGCCGAAGCATGGGATCATCCCCTGGCCGCCCGTGATCTATGTCGTGGCGATCGCGCTCAGCGTCGTGCTCGGCATGCTCTACCCGCTGCCCTGGATCGGCGACATTTTTGGCGACATCCTGGTCGGCGCCGGCTGGGTGGCGCTCTTTGGCGTCGCCGCACTCTGGGTCACGGCGATCCGCACCATGGTGCGCGCGAAGACGACGCTCAATCCCAATGCCGAGCCCGACCATCTGGTGACGTCGGGCCCCTTCGGCATCACCCGCAACCCGATGTATCTCGCCAACACACTGCTCTTGATCGGCGTGTCCTTCATCACCGGCATCGCCTGGTTCCTGCTCTTCGCCTTCCTCGCCGCCTTCGCGACGCAGAAGCTGGCGATCGAGAAGGAGGAAAAGATGCTGGCGGCGAAGTTCGGCAAGAAATATCGCGACTACGCCAAAAGAGTACGGCGCTGGATTTGAGCTGATAAGGCCCGCTCAGGTATTGACGCCCAACTCCGCCAAACGCTCCACGCACGACTCCTCGGCCTGGTCGAGCTCGGCAAGCGTCTCCTCGAGATCGCGCCGCTTCTGGCGCAAGTCCTCGCGCTTTTCCTCGATGCGCTTGATCATCAGCTTGAGCTGGCCGACCTCGCCGGGCGGTTCCTTGTACATCTGGATGATTTCCCGGATCTCGGCGATCGAGAAGCCGAGCCGCTTGCCGCGCATGATCTGGCGGATGAGATGCCGGTCGGAGGGGCGGAACAGCCGCGTGCGGCCGCGCCTTATCGGCTGCACCAGCCCTTCATCCTCATAGAATCGCAACGTCCGGGTCGACACGTCGAACTCGCGCGTCAGCTCGGTGATCGTGTAATATTCCCGCATTCTCGCTCCCGCGCCCAAATGTCCAGGCATCGCTACGCAGAAGCGTCGCCCTTCCTCCGATCAAACCCCGTCACATGCCGGAATCGGCATATGATCCCAAGGCAACGTCGCACGGCATTTACGTAAAAGTCAATTGTAGCACTCTCTTAGGAAACGCCAAACCACCAGGTGGCCAACCCAAGGAAAGCAAAGAATCCGACAACATCGGTGACAGTGGTCACGAAGACGGCCGAAGCCACCGCCGGATCGATCTTGAAGCGGTCAAGCACCAGTGGGATGAGAATTCCGGCCAGTGCCGCGGCGAACATGTTGATGATCATTGCGGCCGCGATGATGCCGCCCAGGTTGGGATCGTGGAACCAGAGCCCGGCGACCGTCCCGATCAGCACCGCAAACACCATGCCGTTGATGAAGCCGACGCCCAGCTCGCGGCGGATGATGCGGGCAGCGTTGTAGATGTCGAGATCCCTTGTCGCCAACGCCCGCACGGTGACGGTCATGGTCTGCGAGCCGGCATTGCCGCCCATGCCGGCGACGATCGGCATCAGCACCGCCAGCGCCACGATGTGCTCGATCGTTCGGTCGAACAGGCCGATCACCGATGCCGCCAGGAATGCCGTCAACAAATTGACGAGTAGCCAAGGCACGCGCGAACGCGAGGTGGCCAGCACGGTATCGGACAGCTCTTCATCGCCGACGCCGCCCATGCGCAGAAGGTCTTCCTCCGCTTCCTGCTGGATGACGTCGACCACGTCGTCGATGGTGAGCACGCCGACCAGCCGGTCGTTCTCGTCGACCACCGCGGCCGAGAGCAGGTCGTACTGCTCGAACTCCCGCGCCGCTTCCTCCTGGTCCATGGTGGCCGGGATGGCATGTCGCGTCTCGTGCATCACGTCCTCGACCTTCACCGCGCGCTTGGTGCGCAGGATCTGGTCGAGGTCGATGGCGCCGAGCAGCTTGAAGCTCGGGTCGATGACGAAGATCTGGCTGAAGCGGTCGGGAAGGTTCTTGTCCTCGCGCATGTAGTCGATGGTCTGGCCGATCGTCCAGAACGGCGGCACGGCGACGAACTCCGTCTGCATGCGCCGGCCGGCCGTCTCTTCCGGATAGTCGAGCGCGCGCCTCAGCCTGATGCGCTCGGTGAAGGGCAGTTGCGAGAGGATCTCTTCCTGGTCTTCCCGGTCGAGATCCTCGAGAATGTAGACGGCGTCGTCGGAATCGAGTTCCTGCACCGCCTGCGCGATCTGCGCGTTGGGCAAATTGTCGACGATGTCGAGGCGGATAGCCTCGTCGACCTCGGTCAGCGCGGAGAAGTCGAAATCGGAACCGAGCAGCTCGACCAGGGCCCGGCGCTGTTCGGGATGCAGCGCCTCCAGCAGATCGCCCAGTTCGGACTGATGCAGGTCGTCGACCTCGCGCTTGAGGGTCAACGTGTCGCGGTCGGCGATGGCCGCGCCGATCTGGGCAAGGAAGGAGGAACGGACGGCGCCGTCCTCGCCGTAGATATCGGCGTGGTGCTCGTCGGCGGCCCTGGCGCCGGTCGTCTCTGTGTCCTGGGCTTCCACCAGCGCCTCCGCCAACAGGAATCCGGAAAGGGTGCGAAATCAAGGTCTAGAGCATGATCCCCGAAAGTGGAAACCGCTTTTCGGGGAAATCCTATGCCAATGCGGCAGATAGGGCCGTGATGCGATTCGTCTTGCGAAATCGTTGCGCTAGCATGCGGAATATTCAGCGAAATATGCCGCGTGAGGCCTTCGACGCGACCTGACTGCCTGGCAATTCTCGACTTCAGCCGGCGCGACAGCGCATGTCGCTGCGGAAAGAGCGCCCTTTTGCGATTGGGGCAGAATTGTCATGATGCAGGTCCGCAGGGACCGGCAACTGCATAAAGATCGACAGGACAATCGGCAGGCCTTGAACCTCAAGTCCCGGAAAACGAACGAAGCAATTGGCAACCGGCGCGTACGCGTTGTCGTCGCCGAGCGCAACCCGCTCGTTGTGTCGGCGCTGCGCGAGATGCTGGAATGCGACGGGCGTTTCGAGCTCTTGAGTTCGGTGCAGAGCGGCAAGCAATTCCTGGAATTGGCCGAGGACACCAAATTCGACGTCGCCGTCATCGGCTGGAAACTCGCCGACATGGACGGCGCGGATATCCTGGCGGAAGTCCAGAACCGCAAGCTCGACCTGCGCATCACGGTTTTTTCCAACGACCATGACATCGGCATCCTGAAGCAGTGCGTGCGCCTCGGCGCCCAAGGCTACTGCTTCCAGTTCGACGATCCGCCGATCATCTTCGAGACGATCCTGGCCGTCGCGCATGGGCGGATCTGCATCCCCTACATCGATATCAACAAGGTCAACGACACGCCGCTGTCGCAGCTCACCGTGCGTGAGCGCGAGCTGCTTGCGGTGCTGTCCGATGGCTGGACCAATCTCCAGATCGCGACCCGGACCGGGATCTCGGAGAACACGGTGAAGTACCACCTCAAGAATCTCTACGACAAGCTTGACGTGCGCAACCGCGCCATGGCTGTCGCGCTCTATGCGAACGAGAAACGCCGCACGTCCAAATCGCCATTCGGGTAGGCCGACCGGGTAGGTCAGCCCTACCCACGCGCGGCGACAACTTACCCGGCAAGGTGTTGTTGCTCGGCGCCCTCGCAACGAAACTTCCTCCACCATCCCAAACGATCGGAGGAGTTCGCGCATGGCTGGGTTCACCCATCTTTTCATCCCAGGGCCTACCAACATTCCGGAGGAGGTCCGGCAGGCCATGAACCTGCCGATGGAGGACATGCGCGCCGCTTCCTTCCCCAATCTCACGCTGCCGCTGTTCGAGGACATCAGACGGGTCTTCAAGAACGAGACCGGCCGCGTCTTCATCTACCCTTCGTCGGGCACGGGCGCCTGGGAAGCGGCGATGACCAATGTGCTCAACCCCGGCGACCGGGTGCTGATGTCGCGCTTCGGCCAGTTCTCGCATCTATGGGTCGACATGGCCGAGCGCCTCGGCTTCGAGGTCGACGTCATCGACTGCGAGTGGGGAACGGGCGTTCCGCTCGACCTCTATGCGGAGAAGCTCCGAGCCGACAAGGCGCACCGCATCAAGGCGGTCTTCTGCACCCAGAACGAAACCGCGACCGGCGTCACCAGCGACGTCGCCGGCTGTCGCGCCGCGCTCGACGCCGCGAACCACCCTGCGCTGCTCTTCGTCGATGGTGTCTCGTCGATCGGCTCGATCGACTTCCGCCAGGAGGAGTGGCGCGTCGACTGCGCCGTCAGCGGCTCGCAGAAAGGTTTCATGCTGCCCGCCGGCCTCGGCTTCCTGTCGGTCAGCAAGAAGGCGCTTGCCGCGTCGCGGGTCGCGACCCACCAGCGCTGCTACTTCTCCTTCGAGGACATGATCCGCGCCAACGACGCCGGCTACTTCCCCTACACGCCCGCCACGCAATTGCTGCGTGGCCTGCGCGCCTCGCTCGACCTGATTGCCGAGGAAGGGCTGGAGAATATCTTCGCCCGCCATCACCGCCTGGCCGAGGGCGTGCGCCAGGCGGTCGACGCCTGGGGCCTGAAGTTGTGCGCAAAGTCGCCGCAATGGCACTCCGACACGGTCAGCGCCATCCTGGTGCCGGAAGGCATCGACAGCGGCGACGTCGTCAAGCGCGCCTATCGCACCTACCAGACATCGCTCGGCGGCGGCCTCAACAAGGTGTTCGGCAAGGTCTTCCGCATCGGCCATCTCGGCTGGCTGAACGAGGTGATGGTCTGTGCTTCGCTGTCGGCGGCCGAAATGGCGCTGCTCGATTGCGGCGTGCGCCTTGCGCCGGGCTCCGGCGTGGCGGCAGCGATCGAGCATTTCAGGCGCACGGCCGAAGTGCCGGTCGCCGAGGCGGCGTGAGGAGCAGACGATGAGCCACACCATCAACCACCTCAAGAAGCTCAGGCTCCAGCGCAGCGAGCTGGCGGTTCCTGGCTCCAGCCCGGAGATGATCGACAAGGCGGCGAACAGCGCCGCCGACTTCGTCTTCCTCGACATCGAGGACGCGGTCGCGCCGCCCGACAAGGAACGCGCCCGCAAGAACATCATCCAGGCGCTCAACGACATCGACTGGCGCGCCAAGGGCAAGACCGTCTCGGTGCGCATCAACGGCCTCGACACCCATTACATGTACCGCGACGTGGTCGACGTGATGGAACAAGCTGGCGATCGGCTGGACACGATCCTGGTGCCGAAGGTCGGCGTGCCGGCCGACCTCTACATGGTCGAAGCCATGGTCAACCAGATCGAGATGGCCAAGGGTTTCAAGACCCGTGTCGGCCTCGAAGCGCTGATCGAGACGGCGCTCGGCATGGCCAATGTCGAGGCGATCGCAGCCACCCCCGGCAGGCTCGAAGCAATGCATTTCGGCGTCGCCGACTATGCCGCGAGCAACAAGGCGCGCACCGTCAACATCGGTGGCCTCAACCCCGACTATCCCGGCGACCAATGGCATTTCGCCCTCTCGCGCATGACCGTCGCCTGCCGCGCCTACGGCCTGCGCGCCATCGACGGGCCGTTCGGCGATTTCTCCGATCCCGAAGGCTACAAGGCGGCCGCCCGGCGTGCCGCGGCGCTCGGCATCGAGGGCAAATGGGCGATCCACCCTTCGCAGATCGCTTTGGCCAACGACGTGTTCTCGCCGCCGGAGAAGGAGGTCACGCGCGCCCGACGCATCCTCGAGGTGCTCAAGGAGGCGGAGGCGCTCGGCAAGGGTGCGGCAGCGCTCGACGGCAAGATGATCGACGCGGCATCCGAGCGCATGGCGCGGAACGTGCTGGTGGTGAGCGAGGCGATCGAGCGCGCCGGCCAGGCGCAGGCGCACTGACAATCCCCGGGAGGAAAAAATGGACATTCACGAATACCAGGCCAAGGAACTGCTCGCTCGCCACGGCGTGCATGTGCCGCGTGGCGGCCTTGCCTACAGCC